>PFQB01000066.1 GCA_002793355.1 Candidatus Dojkabacteria bacterium CG_4_10_14_0_2_um_filter_Dojkabacteria_WS6_41_15 | reverse complement strand
AACATCTCCCCTTCCTTGTGTCTTTGCTATCTAATAAGGAAATTCAAAAAACACTGTTCCGCGTACCAACCCACATTTCCGAAGAAAAAGAAGCAAAAGCACTAGATAAAATGTACAATACGTCCCCTCCAAAGGAAATTATGTACATCCTAACGTTAAAATCATTACTTACAGAAACTTATCTGGGCTACGTAACGATCAAGCTTATCGATTGGAATGTGAAAAGTTGCTATCTGTCTGTAGCAATACTGCCCGATTCAATATTTAGAGGTAAAGGGTATGCAAAGGCGTGTTACGATGCATTTTTCGAGTATCTTTTTTCTCTCGGGTTGATGAAAATTTACGGAAGAACAAACGAAACAAATATTGCAACCATCAAATTAAACGAAGCTACGGGCTTTCGTTTTATCGGACGACAAACAGGCTTCATGCTCTACCCCGACAATACTAGCCAAGATGACTTATTCTTTGAGCGTTTGAATCCAGAAATCAACAAGAAATATTCGAAAATACTCTTCAACCAACAAAAAAAACTCTTAGACATAGTAACTCCGTTGGCCGAGGCCAGAAGAAACAACGCAGTTTCAAGAAAGTTGCTGGAAACTACACTCTCAGCGTTAAATGCCGTAGACATGACTGCTTTAGCTATTCCCTTTCAGCACTTCACCAAAGAACTTATTGACGGGCTAACAGATGAATTAGCAGTAACCGGACAACCGTCTCAACCTACAAATGATTCGAAGATTGAGGTATTAACGCAAACACTGCTAGCACAAAATGCTATTGAACAAGGATTGCCGCTTCTAGTCGCGCCAATAACAAACAAGCAGAAGGAAGCTGTTCACGTTACCTGCAGCAATCTCATGCGAATTGCTCAAAACAATCAGCTAGCCGCTGGCGAAACGATATTGACTGCGCCCGATTTAGAAAAAGCATGTACTTATGGTTGCTACACACCAGAAAACTGGGACTATTTACGCTTTCTTTTCTTAGGCAAAAACGTTAGTAACAGCACGCTTGCCATTATCATTGCGATCCAAAAGTACTTAAAAAGTCTTTGAGAAACACCACTGTATCCTAATTCAGCTCTGGAATTCTTGGGGGTAGTTGCTTTCTCCCCTAGAACCTTATTTGAAACAACAGGAATTAAGGAGGAGAATACTGAATTGTGTAAACTATCAACCTCTCTAGTAGTTGTTTTCTTCGCAAAGTCCGGAGTACTTCTTGAACTTATAGTACTATAGTTCTTGTTTGGTATTGTGCAATTATCAAGAAGCTTAGCAGACTTGCTGCCGGCTGTCAGCGTTATTTTAAACATACTTCCTACCGGCTTGTTAAGCGAAATATACGTCAAGTATAATCCGTTTTCGTAGTTACCAGGAAACGATACTATTACTGTTGCGTCGTCTTTAATCAGCATTGCCCCAGAACCATATTTCCAATTTGTCGCTATAAGATATTCCTGCAACGGCTTTCCGTTTATTCTTATTGGCAGTTTGATTTCCGTAGCAATTATATTTCCGGTGTGCTTAATTGCCACTTCCCAGTATTCTTTTCCAGACATACAAATATTCCTTACGTGTTCGACAACATCGCTGGTTTGTACGTTGAATTTTACTTGTTGATGTTTTTCGACATTGTCAACACGAAGCATAATTGCCCCAGAAGAGGCGACGTTTGCAGGCATTACCTCAGGAAAACTAATGACCAATTCTTTTTCAACACTTTCATTTTCTGATAATACTAATGGTAAAAATTTGTGCCGAACAACATCTAAAAGCATAGTTTTTTCAACTATGCTTTCTGGAACTGTTATATATTCCTCCCACATTTTAGGCACATCTACGGACAGCTCAACACTGTTCTGTGCTAAACCTCCTGTGTTTTTTACAGTAAAAGGCAATCGAAATTCCTTACCTGTATCCACCGACCATGAAGTTTCATTGATTTCTATCACATATTTGGGATGGACTTGGCAAGTTTCTTGCTTCTGTTCGATTACGAAAGGAATTCGCTCAATACAATAGTTTCCACCATAATTTCCGCTATTTATTTCAGTAATAATGCCGCCCCACGTCCATCGCTCGAAGTCATCCCTTCCGACTAACAGTGCGTGCGTGTCTGGATCTTCAGAAGTAATGGGCTTTCTAAAGCTCAGGCAACGTTTCACTCGATGCTGAACATGGATTCTTGTCGTTTTTTGACCCGGTGCGACCTCAATTCCGGCAAATTTCTTTAATTCGCCCGGCAGCAAATTTAACGCAGCGCCTTCCTCAATACTAATCGATTCCTCCAATTTTCCGATGTTTCTTAATTCTAACGAGACTTGGGCTGCAACTTTCCCCTCATTGCTCGTTGTGCATGTATGCGAAAAGGACACAACTTCGATAGGGTTTATCACTTGCGACACGAATATTTCTTTTCCTAAAGGGGCTTGCCCGCCCTGCACAATCGGCTGCACATTTCCTCTGGAGCCAAGAGAAAGACTGTCCCCACCTTTAGTCAACAAGTTTGTACCTTGAAGGTACACAATGTTTCGATATTGCACGCCAGGAACGTTGATAATATCAGCTACAGTAGTCTCTTGATATTGGCCTAAAAACAGTGTGCTGCTCTTTGCTGCGACGATATGTCCAGTTTCGTTATACGGATACCACCAAACATGAATATTTGCCCCAGGGGGTACCTTTATGTTGTCGGCACTACCAGGTACTCTTGTGTATACGCCATGAACAGCTGTTGATAAAGAAGGGAATGTATATTGCGATAGTTTCGATACATTGTCACCCTGCAAGCTCTCTTCGTATGAATATAATGCCTTTTCGTCGGTTTCAGTCGTTGGCAACGAGTATCCTATGCCGATTGCAAAGTGTAAGGCACTTTCAGAAATACTTCCGTTCGGAAAAAAGGTATCTGCACGCACTTTTCTTGTCTGGAATACTATTAACGATAATATCCCATACTCTATTAACACCGCGAGCAATAAAACTGTCCTGATTCGTTCTCTTGTGGTACTCATATTGTCCAATACTAACTGGACAAATGTGAACCGCCAAAAGCAGACCAACTATTTACC
Organism: Candidatus Dojkabacteria bacterium CG_4_10_14_0_2_um_filter_Dojkabacteria_WS6_41_15; assembly: GCA_002793355.1. Lineage (GTDB taxonomy): Bacteria > Patescibacteriota > Dojkabacteria. The sequence goes on along the minus strand of PFQB01000066.1, from coordinate 5,163 downwards.
AAGAGCTGGGCCAAATGGAGCGCAGATATTCGAGCCCGTGAAACCAAATTCTGGCATTGTTGATATCCTATGGAAAAACGGCGGCGCCGTGAAACATGTTGATTATGAATAGGATAATCGAAGAAAGTACTCCCAAAACGACACGCAAAACCATCTCAAATCCAAACACAAATCGGCCAAGCGTACAAAAGTATCCAATTATCGTTAATACTTCAATTACAGGCGATATTAACATCCCGACAGCAATTCCCCATGGTGTAATTTCCTTGAAGATTACCCACTGAACCGGAGCGACACATCCCCATATCCCGATATTAACTAGTATTTCCTGCAAGACAAGCCGCAGTCTCCATTTTTCTATCCACGCCGCAACGATATATATTCCTACACACGCTCCTGAAACCAGCCAATATCCAGCATCAAATAAGTAGGATGGATTTACGAGGAGTAGCGCTGCCAAACCGACGCTAAAGTGCCATTTAACAGGCAGCATCCCCGTCGTTTTTATTATATGTAAAAGCAAAACCATAATTATCGCGCGAAAGAGAGAAACGGCTTCACCCACTACGATAAATAGCAGGAATAGCACCAGGAAATCGGCAGCTGAACGGTATTTACGCCTCCATTTATTGGTGATCTGCGAAACAAGCAATTGTAAATAACGTATGTTAATTCCGGAGATTGCCACCACATGTAATAAGCCAAGTTTTTTCATTGTTTCTGTCAATTCTTTTGGAATATGTGTCTCGCCAAAAAGCATACTTGTTACCAAAGCGGCGTGTTCTTCGGGCAAATCTCTGCGAAGCCACAAAAAATATGATTCCCGATATGCAAACCCAAGACGTAGCAGTTTATAGTAGACATTGCGGTATTTACCCGTTTCTGTATATTCTGCTGGCTCGGCAGTAATTTTCGCTTTTCCGTTAAATCTCCCAAATTTTTCTCTTGACGTTACTTGAATTTTTACATAAGAGTAGTTTGTCGGGCATAACGCACGTTCACATTGCGAGTAAATCAACGCCCTGTTTCGGCCACTGCCAACACAACTGTCAACCTGCACTGACGCATTGTGATCGTATTGTTTAACAACTACCCCAATACATACGTCGCCTATCAACACCTGGCTGTGCTGAAGGGGAAGGCCGGAAATACCGCCGAGAACCATTCCAATTGCCGTAACCAAAAGCCACGTGGACAACACAACCGAATTTCTAAGACCAAAGTATATGCATATAGTTCCAAAAACAGTCAATAGCCAAACTGTAAAGGCTTCAGCTGAAATCAACAGGACACCGGCCAGTGTGCCAACCCACAATAACAAGTAAGGCATACCCAAGTAAAGCACAGCAATTATGTTAAAATAATCTATGAGATACCTAGGCGCCCATGTTTCAACAGCAGGCGGACTGTCAAATGCCATCATTGCAGCAAAGCAGCTAGACATTAACACCATTCAAATTCATCCAACAGCACCACAAAGATGGACGTCAAAGCCGATTGAAATCGCCGAAATAGAAGGTATGGTTAAGGCGCAAAAACAATCGCCCGTTAAGATGGTTTTTGCGCACGCAATATACCTGATTAACTTGGCTCAACCCGATAAACAGAAATTTCACTTAGGTAAACTCTCTCTCGTTCACTATTTAAACTTCATGCGAGACCTTGCAACCATCGCAAAACAGTACGCTGGCGACATAATTGCCGGCGGAGTGGTCGTTCACGTAGGTTCCGCAATTCATTATCCAGCCAAGCAAGAAGCAATGGATCGAGTCCTCTATGGTTTGAACTGGATTCTCGAACAAGCACCGGCAGGCCAATTACTATTAGAATCAAGTGCAGGGTCTGGACAGGTAATCGGTGAAAAACTCGAAGATTTGGCCTGGCTTCGCGAAAACTCAGAACAAAAAGAGAGAATCAGCATTGCGCTAGATACAGAGCACATGTTTGCCTCCGGTTATGACTGGACGAATCCTGAAACGGTGGTTGCACAAGTCGAAAAAGCAATTCCGCTCGATCTAGTAAGCTTAATCCATTTAAATGATTCCAAGGTACCTTGCGGCTCAAAGAAGGATCGTCACGAAAATCTTGGCGATGGACTTATTGGTGAAGATGCCTTGAAACAGATCATCAATCACCCAAAACTAAAACATATTCCGATGGTTCTAGAAACTCCTCACATGAAAAGCATCGAAGAAGCCCGTATCGACGTAGAAAAGCTAAAAGAATGGGCACAAGAATAAACTACTAGCTAATAGTCGGCAGCTATTTCCCTACGAAGTTAACCGCTTTCCCCGGCACATATACAACCTTTTTGTGACCATTAGGCAAGTGTTTTTGAACCTCAATTATAGCCATGGCCACGCTTACCACCTTGTCTTCTGCCTCTGATATGGCAACGCTTAACCGCGCACGAACTCGACCATTCACCATAACGGGTATTTCGACCAACTCCACCTCGCTATTTGCAGATTCCTCTACTGTAATCGACTGCTGGTGAACACTCCCTTTTTCGCCTAGTCTTTCCCACATTTCCTCCGCTAAATAGGGAGTAAATGGAGAAAGTAACACCAAGAACTCCTTAAGTTTTTTATCTGTCCACTTCGCCTTCTCGTATTTATTACAGAATTCCATCAAGGTAGAGACAATTGTATTGAATTTGAGGTTCTCGATATCAAACGCAAGCTTCCTCTTAAGCTTATCGAGAGAAACGGTTTCACCATTTGTGCTCATGGCTGAATCTTCATTCACCATCGCCACCCCATTTTTAATCATTTGCTCTACTCTACGCATAAACCTTGCTATGCCAACTACGGACTTATCGCTCCATGGTGTAACGGAATCGTACGGCCCAATGAACATCATGTACAGTCGGACCACATCGGCTCCGAATTTATTCACCACTTCGTCTGGATTTACTACATTTCCAGACGACTTACTCATTTTACGGTTATCTGGTCCTAGGATTATTCCGTGGTTTCTTCTCATTTGGTAGGGTTCTATGTTAGGAACCGCCCCCAAGTCGTAAAGGAACTTGTAAATGAACCTGGAATACAATAAATGCAACGTCACGTGTTCCTGCCCGCCATAATACAGATCCACCGGCATCCAATATGACGCGATATTGAAATCAACCAACTTTTCTTTATTGTGTGGGTCTAGATATCGCAAGAAATACCAATTAGATCCTGCCCAGTTTGGCATTACATCAGTTTCTCGCGTGGCTTCACCTTTACATATCGGGCAAACCGTTTTCTTCCATTCATCTGCTTTCTCTAATGGTGAACTTCCATCTTCTCCCATTTTGTAATCTTCGAGTTTTGGAAGCACAACCGGTAATTCTTGCATGCCAACCGACGACCACCCACAAGTTTTACAATACACCATTGGCGTAGGTTCTCCCCAATAATGCTGTCGAGAGAACACCCAATCATGGAACTTGTACATGGTTACACGCTTTCCCCAACCCTTCTCTTCAAAATAATCCATGGTTTTGTACATTGCCTCGGAAAAACTAGTCCCATTTAAAAAGTCCGAATTTACCATTTTCCCAGGCATGCCTTTCGAAACAATTTGCTCTTTTCTGGTCACTGGTGTTTCATCGCCGTCTTCACCAACAACGACTCGGTCAATTGGAATACTGGACTTCTGAGCGAATTCAAAATCTCTTAAATCGTGCGCTGGACATCCTTGCAATGCGCCTGTTCCAACCGTTGCCAGCGCAAAATCTGCTACCCAAACAGGAATTGGTTTCCCCGTTACGTGATTCGCTACATATGAGCCCGTAAACACCCCTGTTTTTGTTTTATTGCCGATACGGTCAAAGTCAGTTTTCGCCTTTGCCTCTTTAACATATTGCATCACGGCTTCTTTTTGCTCAACTGTCGTCAATGCCATTACGTCTTTATATTCGGGGGCAACGACCAAAAAGGTTGCTCCAAAATTCACTGGCGTAGTTGTATAACACGGCACAACCAAATCACTATCGACCACTTTGTAATCGATGATTATTCCTTGGCTTTTACCAATCCACTCCTTCTGTGCAGCTTTTATACCATTTGGAAAATCGACGGTATCAAGATCGGCAATTAATCGCTCCGCGTACGCAGTAATTCGCAACATCCATTGTTCCAACACGCGTTCCTCTACAGTAGTTCCACAGCGTTCATGTGTTTTATCAGCCATAACTTCTTCGTTCGCCAAACCGGTTTTACACTTTGGACACCAAGCAACGGGCATTTTCGATTTATATGCAAGGCGATATTTGTCCTGATACTCATTAATTGCCTTGAATCCAGACTTTTTTACTTCCGCTGGAATAGGCAAATCTGCAATTGGTCTTGCCTGCCCCTTACCACCATCCCGTCGAACAAAATCAGCATCATACCAGTGCTCGAACAGTTGAATAAAAATCCATTGTGTCCATTTGTAATATGCAGAATCGGAGGTATCAATTTCACGTTCCCAATCAAAGGCTAACCCTAACGATTTCAATTGACGTCTAAAAGTTTGAATGCTTTCCTGCGAAATTTCCTGAGGGCTCCTGTTCACCTTTACCGCATGGTTATACGTTGGCAAGCCAAACGTATCCCAGCCCATCGGATATAGCACGTTATAGCCCCGCAATCGATAGTATCTTGCATAGGCATCAAACAACGTGTAATTCCAACAATGACCCATATGCAACCCGTCGCCACTTGGGTATGGAAGTTCAACGAGTGCGTACTTTTTCGGTTTTTTCGAGAAATCCTCAGCTCTACCAAGCCCCATAGTTTCCCATCGTTTATTCCATTTGTCTTGCACCGACTTAAAGTCGTATTCGCCCTGCGTTGCCATGTCTGCCTTTTCAAAATTATGTAGTATCAGGCATTATACCGCGAATTAGAGAATTAGAGAAATGAATGTATTGGTTGGGTACCTCTAAACAAAGGAACCAAAGAAAACAATCAGGAGATGATGGTTCTAACCCTGGTTTCCGTAGTAGCAATTCTTTCCTGTGGTTTACTTCCGGGCGCTAAAGCTTTGGAACAACCAAGCAATGGAGCCCACAACAAGAAAGGTACTAGCGGTATTAGTTATGGTACTTACTCTTGGGACGGTCTTAGCAATCACCGTTTTCGCAATAGCGGCAAGACGGCCACCCGATTAACTCTACGCTTAATCCCT
>PFQB01000030.1 GCA_002793355.1 Candidatus Dojkabacteria bacterium CG_4_10_14_0_2_um_filter_Dojkabacteria_WS6_41_15 | reverse complement strand
TTCCTTCAATGTCGATGTCCTGAACGTTTTCCATGTTGATGATTGCGCTTATAGCATTAGATTGATTCATCTTGTCTATTTCTACTACAACAGCGTCATGGCGTTTTTCTACTATTGCACCGAATGTCGCAAACTTTTTTGTAATTTCGGTTGCATTAATTTTCCCCGAGAAGATGACTTTAATGTATTTTTTTGTCGAAAAAGTCCGCTTAAGCATTTCTAAGGAGTGGTCGTAAACAAGCTGCCCTTGATTAATGATGATAACGCGGTCAGAAACCTGCTCAATATCTTCCATATTGTGACTGGTTAGGATAATAGTTGTTCCTACTTCCTTGTTAACTTTTCTTAAAAACGTGCGAATGTTATTTTGTGAGGAAATATCAAGCCCGATAGTTGGTTCATCCAGGAAGAGGATTTTTGGACGGTGCAGAATTGAGTTAATCATTTCCGCCTTCATTCGTTGACCCAGAGAAAGTTTGCGGGTTTGCTTGTTTAAATGGCCGTCTACTTCAAGAATTTCTGACAATTCTCGAATAGTATTGTAAAAATTGACCGTATCAACGTTGTAAATTACCTTATTGATTTCATAATTTTGCATTGGAGATAAATCCATGGAAAGTGTTGATTTGTTGCCCATAACAAACCCAATGTTTCTAAGCATTTCGGTGTTCCGTTTAGTTGGTTCGTAGCCAAGTACAGCAATCTCTCCGGAAGTTGGATACAGAATTCCGGTAAGCATTTTCATTGTTGTTGTTTTTCCTGCACCGTTAGGGCCAAGCAATGCAACAGATTCACCCGCTTCAATACAAAAGCTGATATTGTTGACCGCTACGACTTCTTCAAATTTTGGTGTGAATATTCGTTTGAGAAATGATTGTCTTATCGGCACGGGAAACGATTTTCTTAAGTTTTTGACCTTGATAACGGGTTTCATAATAGTTAGATAAAATTAAGATGATGTAGATTCATATGCTTTTAATCCCTGCTTCCACAGACAAAACGTTGCTGTGCTGAAAAGTATTAATAGGCCAGCCTCAATCGCCAAAGGAATTAGTGAGGCTGTCTTATCCAAAAAGTAAAGTGATGGGATACCTGCTCCTGCTAAAAGGGGCGAGAGAAAAAGCACAGCAATTTTTACGATTCCTTTGTATGCCTCGTATGGGTAAGAACCGCCTTCGCTCAGGAATTCAAGCGTTTTGAGTAGGTTCTTTATCTGCTTATTTTTGAAAACCAGCATAGCAAAAGCGAATCTGAAAAAGTGCAGGAAGAGAATTCCCATAATTAAGCCACCAATACCCGCAATCAGCCCAAACATTGATGGATGAAAAGCGTTTTGCTGAATGACTAAGAAAATATATATCAGCAAAGGGGGAATGGAAAAAAACGCGCCTGAAAATGGTCGTATGCCCAGTGTCATTACCTGAAACAATACGGAGACGGGTTTCAGAAGTAGCGTATCGAACGAGCCATCGCGAACGCTTTTTATAAAGAGTTCGACCGAGGTGTAGGTGAATGTTAGGCCTGCATAAAAAACCGTTTGAGAAATCAGCGTTAACACCATCATGTCCGGGAAGGAATATCCTGCAATCAGCTTGAACTTTTTTAAAATTACATCGATGAACACTAGAAAGGTAATGTTGTAAAAGACGGTCGATAAGAGTTCTCCAACCGTGTTGCCCGCGTATGCAGTTTCGGTTTGCCAGGCAAAAACGATTTTCTTTACGAGAACACTTGCGTAAAGTTTTAGTTTAGTTACCCGTTCCTTCATAGCGTCTTAGCCCCCTCTTCCAAATTAAATTCGCCGTAATAGGTAGGATAATTGCCCAAATAAGCGAGGATATGATGAATCTATAATCAATATCTGTGGTTGATTTTGCCATAATTAGCATTGTAGGTGTATACGCGACACTGGCAAAGGGGAGTATACAGAAGAATTGTGACCAAAATTTAGGCAAGATTTCAAGAAAAATATTGAGCGGTATTTGTTGTCCACTCAGCAATCGAGTGACTTGGTTGAAAACGTTCCGTATCCCTGTCGCTTCGGTAGTCCAAAAGGCTACGGATCCGCACATGATATTCAACGCACTGGTATTAATAAATGCCGTTATCAGCATGAGCAGAAATAACGATAAAGTCAGCCAACTAAACCCTGGAACCCAAAGTGCCCCAACAAATATGAATATAGCACCAGTAAACAGGTCTGTCGCCTGACCTCCAAGATGTTCCGAGTATATGTATAAAAGTGGAATAATGGGCTTCAGTAGGTGAAAAGATAACGTACCCTCCTTGATGGCAAGGATCAGTTCTCTTCCAAATCGATAGCGCGCACCGCCAATAATTAAGGCAATGCCTGTTGCAATCAAAAAATAGGAAGTTCTTTCCAGTAAAGCACTGTGACTGTCCGAAGGAAGTACAAATGTCCACAAAATAATTTCGAAACCTACAACAGCTGCTGATTGTATGAGCCCGAGGAGAAAGTCAACTGAGTATACGGATATCTCGGCGAACCCCTGCTTAAGGCCCTGTATATAGGGGGATTTCATGAATGGGGGAGTTTAGCACGAAACAGCAAGTGGGGCAATGTAGCGTGTAGGAACTTATTTGTCAATCTTGTTCTGGTTTTCTTCTGATCTCGTCTATCTGCCCGCGATGCATATTCGCTTCGGTTACGGGATCTGTGACATATGGAGGGAGTTCTCCATTTTTTATTGCCTCCTCACGTTTTTCTGTGGCGCTTTTATCTTTTGGTTTTGTGCTCTTTTGTGGAGGCTCAAGGCATAGCCGAATAGATAGTCTCACTGGTTCATCGCCTAATTTATCTGCCTGTTGATTCATGTGTTCTGCCATCCAAGTTGCTACTGGAGTTGTTCCAACTAAAATGGGTGTTAAATCTGAGGGAGCCAAAACAGAAGAGTGGATTTCTGCTGAGCCTAATGCTTGAGCGTTGCTAAAAAGCATGAGTAAATTTTACATCGAACAAAAACTGTTTTCAAGAAAACCCCGAACAGTTAGTAAAAGTACGGAATAGCCGACCATGTTAGCTTCCATGTTTTGGTATTTTCCTGTATAATACTCACCATGGACTTTCTCTCAATACATGGAGCTCGCGAGAACAATCTAAAGAATATTAGCGTTGACCTTCCCAAGAACAAATTGATTGTTTTTACCGGTCTATCGGGGTCTGGAAAGAGCTCCTTAGCGATGGATACCATTTATGCTGAGGGTCAGCGAAAATATGTTGAAAGTTTATCTGCGTATGCCCGCCAATTTCTAGGCGAATTGCGTAAACCCGATGTGGATAAGATTGATGGATTATCCCCCTCGATTGCCATTGATCAGAAAACGGTTTCACATAATCCACGTTCAACAGTTGGAACGATTACCGAAATCTATGATTATTTGCGTTTACTGTATGCCCGCGTCGGTATCGCACACTGTCCGGAATGTGGGGCAGTCTTGACGTCTCAAACGATTGATCAAGTTGTGGATGGGTTGTTGGCAAAAGTTAAGCGCGAGTATGCAAGTGACAAAATCGTACAGAAGTTTGGTTTCAGATTTATGATTACTGCTGCACCCATTTCAGGGCGAAAAGGTGAGTATGAACAGGTCTTTATGAATTTGCGAAAACAGGGTTGGAATGTTGTGCGTGTGGATGGAGAATACATTGATTTAAAGATGATGTTGCCCCAACTGGACAAATATAAGCAGCACGATATTGAAGTTGTGGTGGACACCTTGAGTATTAGCAAAAATGTTTTAGATTCCGAAAACCTTTTAAAAGAAGTTCGATCACGCATTTTCCAATCCGTGGAAGCAGCGTTAAAATTGCAACCAACGTTTGTCCGTATATTGGAGATTCGAGATAAAGTGCTGGGCATTTCTGCAAAACCAAGTGCCGTTTTAGTGAATGACTACAGTGTGACTAAGAGTTGCAAGCAATGTGGAATTTCTGTACCTGACTTTGAGCCACGTGATTTCTCGTTTAATTCTCCTCATGGAGCTTGCCCGGAATGTGATGGGTTAGGAGTGATAAAAAAGATTTCTACCGAAGGAATTGTTGATGGAAAGCGCTCGATTCTGGCTGGCGGAATCATGCCATATGCAAAAATGCTAGAGCGTGATTCCTATTTTCGCCGATTATTAGAAATGGTGTGTGAGGATCATTCAGTGTCAATTCATACCCCGGTTAGTATGTTGACTGAAGGCAAACTTGATTTGATTTTGTATGGAACAGGGGAGCAAAAGTATAAAGTTACCTATTATTCGAGCCAAGACGGTACTGAACGCTCGTTGCATGCAAAGTATGAAGGAATTATTCCAAATTTAGAGAGACGGTACAAGGAAACCAATTCAGAATTCATCCGCACAGAAATTGAAAAGTTTATGACGACGGTTTCGTGTCCAACCTGTAAAGGAAACCGTTTAAAGGATATTGTGTTAGCAGTAACGGTAAGTGATAAGAATATCGCAGAGCTTTGCGATTTGACGATTAAAGACTTTTCCGACGTAGTCGAAAAATTCCCCAAAGACCTAGGCGTCAAATCGCTTGCCATCGCCACGCCTGTGGTTAGAGAGATTCTTCTCCGTTCACAATTCCTACTGGATGTTGGTTTGGAATATTTGACGGTAAGCCGAACCGCAACGACTTTGTCGGGCGGTGAGGCGCAACGGATCCGTTTAGCAAGCCAAATAGGAACTGGGCTTTCCGGTGTTATCTATGTATTAGACGAGCCTTCTATTGGTTTACACGCTCGAGATCAGCACCGCTTGATTACAACGCTGAAGCAGTTGCGTGACTTAGGAAATACGGTCATTGTGGTCGAGCACGACCGAGATACAATACTGAGCGCTGATTTAGTGGTCGATTTTGGTAAAGGTGCGGGCGAGCATGGTGGTGAAATTATTGCGATGGGATCTCCTGCAGAAATTATGAAATCGAAGACATCGGTGACGGGGCCGTATCTTGCCGGCAAGAAGAGTATTGCGATAGAAGTTGAAAAGTTAATGAAAGAGAATTTCTCCAAGAATAAAAAATTGAATGCGTTTTTGGCCACGCGACAGTTGGCACGGCAAGCCGACCGATATATTGAAATCTCTGGTGCAAAAACACACAATCTAAAAGACTTAACAGTAAAGTTCCCGTTGGGTAAATTCGTTTGTGTGACCGGTGTTTCAGGCTCTGGAAAAAGTTCACTCGTTGTGGAAACATTGTTGCCCGTATTGAAGAAAACTCTAGGCCTTCGTACAGACAGCCCCGATACGGTATTCAAGAATCTCTATGTTTCAGACGTTGTGGATAAAATGCTCTATATCGACCAGTCCCCAATTGGTCGAACGCCACGAAGCAATCCGGCCACCTATACAAAAGTTTTTGATGATATTCGCGAGCTGTTTGCACAAACCAAAGATTCAAAAGTTCATGGCTATACGGCTAGTCGCTTTAGCTTTAACCTGAGGGGCGGTCGCTGTGAAGCCTGCAAAGGCGAAGGGAAAATCAAGATTGAAATGCAATTTATGCCCGATGTGTACATTGATTGTGACGTTTGCTTCGGCAAACGCTATGTTTCTGAGGTGCTTGAAGTCATGTATAAAGGCAAGAATATTTCTGATGTGTTGAATATGTCGGTCGATGAAGCTGCGGGTTTCTTTTCTGAAATGTCGATGATCCGAGAGAAATTTGAAATGCTGCAGCAAGTTGGTTTAGGGTATTTGAAACTTGGCGAGCCAGCACCGATGCTGTCTGGTGGAGAAGCGCAGCGCGTCAAACTTTCCGCCGAACTTGGTCGACGCTCCACAGGAAAAACAATATACATTCTAGATGAACCAACCACAGGGCTTCATTTCGCAGATATTGAGAAGTTGGTCGCGGTGTTGAAGACTCTTGTCGCGACCGGAAACAGTGTATTTGTCATTGAACACAATTTAGATTTTATTAAAGAAGCCGACTACTTGATTGATCTTGGCCCAGAAGGTGGAAACGGTGGTGGAGAAGTGGTGGCAACGGGTACAGTCGGCGATATCCGCAAGAATCCAAGAAGCTGGACGGGGAAGATGTTGAAAGAATTAGAGATTTAGTTGATAATGATTCACTATGGATATAACTCCGCGCTGTGGAAATCAAACGAAGTCCGAAACATATACAAAAGAAAAGGATCCTGACGATGTATTAAGAATGTGGAATTGGCAAAAGATGAGACATGCTCGCAGACGTATTATGCAATGCCATCATTGCGGCGCACAATCGCTATGTAACCCGGAAGTAAAAGTAAGCGTCACAGGAAAAGTAAATGTTGACGAAAAAGTAACTCTTACGGTTACTCCTCATTTGAGGTAGTGAAAATTCACAACAGACCGGCAAATGGAAATATCACCAAAACTTCAGAAAAAACTCGCCAATCTTCCTACAACTGCAGGCTGCTACCTGTACTTCAACGACAAACGGAAAATCATCTATGTGGGCAAAGCGAAAAACCTAAGAAATCGTGTCTCCAGCTATTTCGTCAACATCTACAAAGGTCCAAAGACAGAAGCGCTTGTTTCGCAAATTGCGGACTTAGATATTATTCAAGTGCGTTCCGAAATTGAGGCGTTCTTACTCGAGGCAGACCTAATAAAACGGTACAAACCTTATTACAACATTTCGCTGAAAGACGATAAGTCGTATAAGTATATTGCAATTCAGGATTTTGATATTCTCGTTGAAGGAAAAAAATACACATTTTCTAAAATCATTGGTGTGCACGGAAGAGGTGCTAAAAGAACCAGATATTTTGGCCCTTACCCAGACGGCTCTTTGGTAATCAAGGTGCTGAAGTATTTGCGCCGAATATACCCACATTGCGAATACACAAAAGCAAAACTTACTCAATCTCTAAAACAAAAGAGAGCCTGCCTGTATGCACATATTGGCCTATGCCCCGGTGCTTGCGGTGACATTACGAACTATGCCGAAAACAGGAAAAACATTCTTGGACTCGAAGTTTTTTTGAAGAAGGGTTATTCCGCTGCGATCGAAGATCTTGAAAAGGAAATGAACAAGTATGCGTTTGATGAGAAGTTTGAACAGGCGAAAGAAATCCGCGACACACTGACCAAATTGCATCAACTTGAGACTGCCAGTATTCTGCCCGAGCAGTATATGGATAACCCCAATCTGTTAGTAGATATTTATGCTCGGCGCGCCGACGATATCGCGCAGATTTTTGGTATTACGTCGGTGCAAAGAATTGAGTGTTACGACATTTCAAACATTATGGAAAAGTGGACCGTTGGCTCGATGGTTGTGAGCGAAAATGGGCATCTCGCCAAAGACCAATACCGCAAATTTCGTATTAAATACACCAAAGGTATTTCTGATTTTGCCATGATGCAAGAAATACTAGGACGCCGGATAAAGCAAGGCTGGCGACTTCCCGATATCCTGCTACTTGACGGCGGAAAAGGGCAGGTTTCCGCCGTAATGAAAGCGGTAGTAGGCACACCTTTCGAAAGAATCCCCTTAATTGGAATTTTCAAGCCAAATGATTTTTTCATTAGAAACGTTGACGGCAAATGGAAAGTTACCAAGGTAGAGAAGAACAATCTTGGGTATCTGCATTTACGCGAACTTCGCGACGAAGCCCATCGATTCGCAAATAAGTACAGAAAGAAGCTAATGGAACTAAAATTACCTAACTATTAACTATTAGCTAGTAACTGTTAACTAATTTGCCAATCTTTGCTATACTGACCTATGCCTCGTTGGTTTTCACGAAATAAAGAAAAAGCTGCAAATGCTATGCCTCGTATCATGACGTCTTTTCAAAAGCAGGAAGCAGAGGTAGATGCTAGCGTAGAGGCCGGCTTATTTCCTGCTCGCGTTGCGTCAAGAAATGGTGCCAAGCTGCTCCAGTTTTCTGCGAAAATTGCACTGCTTAGTGTTATTCTAGTGATGGTACTCAGTTATTTCGGCCTAATCGATCCCATAAGAAATCTTTTAGGTCCAATCCAAATCGGAGGTACGGGAACTCTTATTGTTTCGTCAGATTACACCAGAACACAGATTTATCTGGATGGAAAAGTTGTTGGGCAGACACCCTTTACGGGCGAGAATATTGATGCCGGTAGGCATAAATTGAAGGTACAAGCCGCCGAAAACGCCAACGGTTTTTTTAAAGAGGCAGCGATTGATATTGAAGTATTTCCGGGAAACGCGACCATTGTCAAAGCAAATGTGGCTCCAGAAACATCGCTGTTTAGTTATAGTGTCATAGCATCTTCAAACCGTAAAGATGGCGATTCCTTGCTGGTTGTTAAAGCATTACCTGGGGAAGTGAAAGTGAGGGTGGATGGAACAATTGTAGGAACTGCGCCGTTTGTGTCTGATACGTTATCCTCGGGAGCTCATCAATTGTTACTGGAGAAAGAAGGCTACAAGCCGGTACTTATCGACATCACAATTTCAGCAGATAAACAAGTTACTGTGGAAACTCAGCTTTATCAATATCAAATCAACCTGGACAGATAATGACTATCGATCAATTTACTAAATCATCGTTACCAGTAACGATTCTGGTCAATATTGCAAACCCTGTAGCGGTAAAACTTGCGAAAATATTACTTGAACAGGGTAGTCGGTTGTTAATCGTGGACAAATTGACGCAACCCAAACGCCAGCTTTTGGGAGAAATGCTGAATAGGCAGGATTGTTTATTTATGGAGGCAGAGAGTACCTTTAAGAATCTCGAAAAGTTCAAGAAGATTGATTATGTGTACTATTTCCTGTCTCAACTAACAGTGGGGAGCACCTATCCAGTTATATTTCCTGAAAATATGGAAATCGAGCGCTTAGGCCATAAAGAATTTATCCGTGAATCGAATCGTTTAGATGCCTATATGAAATTGGCAGTTTCATTTGATTCTTCTTTTACCTTAATTACTTCTGGTTATGTAAGCCAATTACTTGAACCCTTGCCAGAGCCAAACGTTCAACTTCAGAAATATGCAGAATCCTTAGTATTAGAATATGCCGAGAGAAACAATGCGAATGCAAGAGTAGTCCGTCTGGGCGAGTTAATTGGACGCGATTCTGATTTGTCCTCACCAACTTACGTGGCCAGGCTTCTTAGAGAGGTGATTCTTCGCAGAAAGGTAAACGTTTTTGGGGATGGAATGCAGCAAAATTATTTGGTAAATACAGAAGATGCCGTATATGCTGTGCTAAAAGCTGCCTTTTCTCCAGAGGCAAAAGGCAGAACTTACCTTGCTGCCTATTCTCATCCCTTTACTTCGTTAAGTGTTGCGTATCAACTCCTTGAACTGACCGCAGAGGAGCGAGAGGTTGTGTTTAATGAAATTCTCCCAAAGCACGAGTTGGTGACAAAACTCAAAGATATGTGCTTAGCACAATCAGTTAGTGGTTTGGGTTGGGATCCTCAAGTACAGTTGGAACAAGCTCTTTCCGAAGCAATGGCCTCGATGGCAAAACAGCTGGACAAGCCCTGGAAACAGCAGGGAGCTGTAGCAACTGCGGTTATCGAAGGAACTGCCGAAGAGTCAAAAAAAACTTCGCCGCATATATCTTCGGTAGGGATTGAAGGTATGAAATATAGTGTGTACCAACGTTTGATTGCACGGCCACTATTGCGCCTGCTTTCGTTTACGAGACCCTCAAAAAAAGTATCCACGCCGGCAGAAAAACAACAGAAAAATAAAGGAATTACTGGGTTTATTGTAGCTATACTGGTTTTTTTGCTAGCGACACCGTACATCCACTTTGCTATAACTAGTTACAGAATATATGTGTTGCTTAAACAGATAAAACAAGAGGTCACAAATTTAGAGTCAAGAAACCTTTCTTCGTATGCAAAGCAACTTCCTGTTTTGGTTGATGGGTTAACGAAAGATTATAAATCTGTAGGGTATTTAAAGAATATTCCAAAAATCGGGTCCCTGTATATAGCTAGCTCGGACTTAGTTTACGGCGGAAAGGACATAGTAGACAGTGCAGCTGTTGTGCTAGACGCTATTGGCCCTGCAATGAACATTGCTAAAGGTCTAGCGGCCGTCTCGCCGAATGCAGCCATTGAGACGGTACCAAGGGATTATTCAACAGAAATTGGACAGATAATGTCAAAAGAAAACGCAGTCGTCCAAGCAAGTCAGGACGCAAAAATTGGCAACACACGGCTTCAACGGGTTGATATCTTCAAGTTCCCCTCCTCGGTACAGGGCAACTTATACAAAGTGAAAAACGCTGCTACTCAATATGCCACTGCTGTGGATGAGCTATCTCGCGGTTATGATTCGATACCGTATTTGCTTGGTTACAAAGAGAAGCGAAATTATTTTGTGATGCTGCAGAATGAAACCGAAATTCGAGCCACAGGTGGGTGGTTTACTAGCTACGCGATAATGAATGTCGAAAATGGACAAGTGGGGAAGTTGGTTGTGAATGATGTGTATAATTTTGATGGGAGCATCTCTGGTGTTGCCGCCCCAACTGACATGCAGCGAGCACTTGGTGTGAAGACAATGAAACTCTCGTTAAGCAATTGGAATCCTGCAATGGATGTTACCTCTAAGCAAGTTTCGCAGTTCCTTGCACAATCAACTTTAGCACAGCAAAACGATGTTACTGTAGCCATGACATTTCAGGTTATTCGCGATTTATTATCAGTAGTAGGAGGTGTTAAAGTCGACGGACTGGGAGAGGTAAACGCAGGTAATCTTTATGATAAAGTAGGGGAGTTACATTCACAGTTTGTTCCGGGCTCACAAGGAAAAACCTCGGTATTGTCACAATTTGTTCCAAAGTTGCTTGACATGATTGCCTCTGCACCTCTTGCGCAAAAGCAAGAAGTGTTGAAAGTTTTTGGTCGTTCAATAACGCAACATTCCCTAATGATATATTCCGAAAATACGGAACTTCGAACTCGTTTGCTTGACCACTTTGCAACATATAGAACGGTTAAGTATCAAGATAAGCCGTTATTTATTGTAGATTGGAATTGGGGTGGGAATAAAGCGAATCGATTTATTAAACGCTCAATTGACGTAATTTTGAACGAAGTGGACAGAAAAGCAACCATAACGATGTTGTATACCAATGACAGCAAAACGGACAGCTACCCAGAAGGGAAGTACGTGAACGAGCAGCGAATTTATTATCCAAGCGAATTTACCTATCTTCGTTCAACGGGGTATACAAAGAACCCAGTAATTTATCAAACACTTAATCAGGGAACGTATTTACTTGCCGAGGCACAAATTCTGAAGCAAGAAACAAAGCCAATTACAGTTGAATTTACGATGAATACGGTTCCGGTATCGTTGCCAATATACAAGCAATCGGGTTACGATACTGAAGCTGTTAGAGTGATAATTACCAGAAGCGCACTTAATTCGAAGATTTCAGAGGAGAAATTGCAGGCGCAAGGCTTTTCGAAGGTTGACGATAAGTGGGTGAAGACGTTTGTGAGGAAAGAGGACGTGACGGTTGAGCTAAGGGATTAATGAATTGGTGAGTTGACGAATTATTGTCAAAAAAGTCCTAAAAATGTTATAATACCCTTGTCTCCGACAAACTTTAGGGGGTGATCGGTTTAGACGGTTGTTCGTTGAAAGAAGTAGCCAAGCGGGCTGAGATCCCGTAAAACTCTCAAAGCACATAAAGTGCCAATAAAAGCTTTTCTGAGAAAGTCGCATCTGTTGTGAATGGTGCAATTAAGGCAGTTGCCTCAGTTGTGTCAGCTCCAATGGCTGCACTCTCACTCGTCTAATAAGACGTAACTGACCTCTCCTCCTTTGCATACCAAGCGAGAAGTTAGGAGTAATAAAGTGTATGCCGACCTGTCGTCCAGCTCCTCTGGAACGATGGAGTTGTATAAGTGAGGGCGTGTTTCGCTTTTTTGTCCGATTTCTAGGCGAAATCTAGTACACAATTCGGGCTGCCTTGGGAGAAGCTTCTTTTAGAAAACAGCTGAACAGGGGTTCGATTCCCCTCACCTCCAATAATATAGAAAAGAACCCATACTTTAGAACCTGCGGCAGTGTTTCTAACAGCCTTACCACAGTTGTAATTATATGTATAATGTTTCAATGGTCGGATACATATATGCAATAATCAGCTCATTATTTTTTGCGCTGTACATTATTCCAAGGAAATTAACCAAAACACAGCCGATTTACTTTAGCGTACTGATGTCAACGGGATTTTTTGTTGGTTCCCTTGTACTTTATCTCCTTCAACCTTTTTTAAAATTCCACGAGGCAATAAATATCAGTTTGTTGTGGGCATACCCGGCAGGTATTATTTGGGCGGTATCTTTTGTCGCTTTCGTTCGATCTATAGACTCAATAGGCATCTCGCGATCGGGGCAATGGAAGAATCTTCAAGGCCCAGTTGGTATTATATTAGGTCTTTTCCTGTTAGGTGAATCTGCACACACCAATAGTGTATTTGCTATTTTAGCAGGAGTAGCCGTTTTCTTATCGGCGGTTTTCCTTACAAATACGAGATCTTCAGACAACACAGAAAATAGTAATAGCGGTATCCTACTAGGAATATTATCGGGTCTTGGATTTGGTGTCGTTAGTGCTATTAATAAATATGTCACTGTCAATGTGGGGGTGTATTCTCAGCAAGTAGTATGGAGTTTTGGCATTCTCTCAACGCTTCTTCTATACATGCTCAGTCAAGAAAAGTTGAGAAAAAACTTTACCCCTATAGGTCGAAAAGATTGGACACTGAGCATTTTGTCCGGATTTCTTTACCTCGGAGCGAGCTTCTTTATGCTTCAATCGTACAAACTTATTCCTGTATCTATCGGATTAACTATCATACAGTTGAGCATACTTTGGGTAATTGCTATCGGAATCTTTATATTTAAGGAAATTGACCTAAAAAAGTATTGGTTCAAAATTCTCCTTGGTATTATCTTTGCCCTTGTGGGTATAGGATTTCTACTCCTAGCCCAATTCAAATGAAGTTACTCCGAATATCTTGTTATATGGTAGCTTTGGCGCTTGATTGTAATACATCCTTGCACATCCAAAACATTCCTTTAAGTTGTAGTTTTTAGCCAATTCCATTCCGTCAGTATTTATTTCTGGTACATCTAAATAGATGGCCTCACAGTGGGCAACTGAAGACATCGCTTTGAAAAGTTCATTTGCAATGTCATAACTTTCTGCAAAAAGAGGTCCGACTTTATAACCCTTTTGACATTTTCTTACCATACCATATCCTTTGACCTCACCTCTCTCGACATACTTAAAAGCTTTGCCACTTTTTATTGACAACCAGCCTTCAATGAAAGCCTTTCTATTATATCCAAAAACATTCAAATCAAAACCGTTGATTTTATCGAAGTCATTAGCGTTTACCTGAACAACTTTTTCACTGAAACTCATTGTAGTTCCAATACCCTCCATTCTTAAATCTCTATGTGAGAACACAAAACCGCCCTTAGCATAGAACGGTTGCATTACAAACACGCCATCCATTCCTATAGGAGCACCTTTATCAAGTCTACTCAACAATTTGTCCCGTCTCCAATACCACAATTTGGTTCCCCATCCTTTGCTTCTGAACTCTGGCTTTACCATAAAGAATCCCATAAATCCAAACTTCCCGCTATATGATACGATAGACCCGCCTCCAATCATTTTTCCTCCAACTTCTAGTGCTACAAAACCTTCTGGGTCTGTTTTCCAAAACACTTCAGCATCGTCTATTCCAGGGTTCCAGCCTTCTTTTGTTGCCCAATCTACGAGGATATCTAATTCTTGCCGTGAGGCTTGTCTAATAATATATTCCATAACAAATTATATCCCTGAATCAGAGATATGTATACCAGTTCCATTCCCTAGTAGTGTAGAGAAGCACCTTTATTTCAAGGTAATTAGACTAGTGCCATTTTGGGCTTTGACAAACAATCAATGCGTCCTTTTGCCTTTATAATATACTCGAAGAAACGGTTCCAACTTTTTAGGTCTGGGTCCATTGTTAATTTCTCCCCCTCGCTGCTGTAAAAACGTTCGTTTTGTACAGCCACGCTCGGTCACCGAAATTAACCAATCGAGGACTCCAAGAGGGGAAGAAATTAACAATAGAAGCAATGTCGGAGAATCGAAACGGTTGAATGAGAACAAACATTTTTGTTCGAACAACCGCGGGCTGGCAAATACCTTGATTAAGATTTTGAATAATGTTTTTTTTCGTGCCTGAGCGGAGTGAAGCCGAAAACATTTGGGGAGCCGATTCCCCTGACCTCCATTCTGCAATTTCACTCACTCGAATGGAAGAAGAGATGAAAAAAGTTCAGACCGGCGCTGGACATCAGGGAATAAAAAGGATTGTCTTTTCGGTGAGTGGGGTAAATATTGACTCTCGTGGCAATATGACTGTTTGCTATTATCGAGACCCCGACATTGTTGGGAATCTATCAAATTCCGTCTATAACATTCTGAAAACTTTCGGTATTACATCGGTTTTGCTTGTGTGTTGGCACGGCGCTTTATCAATAACAACCCGACAGATGCCGTAAGGATAGCTACTATCGCTACCCACCAACTTCGCTTATTTTTTCCTAGAGTGTCTAATGTCGCAACCACAATCTTGTCTCCCTCCACGGTTCCATCAACCAACTGCTCGTTTATCTCTACCTTAATTGTCATGTCCGAAGTTGGCTTTTGTTCGATGTAGATGTTGCCCTTGCTGTCTGTAACGTATCGCTGCCCATTTATAATCACAGGCGTGTTTATCAATGCGTTCGCGTTTGCATCCTGTACTGCAACAGTAAACAGCTCAATCTGAATCGGTTCTTCCCCCGTAGGCGCAGTCGGGGTTATTTCCACGGTTCCTGTGGGTCCTTCACTCGTAGTGTCTGCACTTTCTGTTTGAATCATGAGTTCTAATGTTCGTTCTGACGATTTGTTCCCTGCAGTGTCTATGGCATAGTAGGTCAACTGAGAATACCCAAGTGGTAACGTCAGTATAGAAAGACCGTACCATCCGAAACTGTTTGCCGTGGACGTGTAGTCATTCTTGTCGTATTTGAAGTGCACCACACTGTTGGCT
Organism: Candidatus Dojkabacteria bacterium CG_4_10_14_0_2_um_filter_Dojkabacteria_WS6_41_15; assembly: GCA_002793355.1. Taxonomy (GTDB): domain Bacteria; phylum Patescibacteriota; class Dojkabacteria. The sequence goes on along the minus strand of PFQB01000030.1, from coordinate 13,930 downwards.
TCTGTTTGCCCTTGGATATACGGTGTTCGTGAGGTGAAATAGTAATACAAACTTGACTTGTAGAGAACATTGGAAATGAGTCCCAGATTTGTGATGTTAATGGTCGGTTTCATGGTATCGAGTGTTATGGTATCAGTGTATGCAGTCGACTCGTTGCCCGCCGCATCCTTAAACTTCGCGTACACTGTCTTGGTGCCATCTCCCGTCGATACAGTAAACGATTTACTCGTCGCATAGCTTTCCCATGATGCGCCTGTAAAGGAAGCACTTTCCGAAAGTTTCATGTGAGTCACCGAAGAAATCGTATCTGTCGCTGCCAACGTAAGTGTGGTTGCGCGGTTATTGGTCGCAGTAGCGCCACCATTTATTGAAATACTTCCTGTTGGGGCAGATGTATCAAGCACTGTCGTAGCGGAAAGGACTGACCCTTCGTAGTTTGCATAATCACGATATTTTGCGTAGACTGTTTTTGAACCTTCGCCGTCAGACACAGTTAACGATTTTGTTGACGCGTACGGCTCCCATGAGGCGCCGGAAAAGCCAGAATCCTCGGACACAAGCATGTCTTTGACCCCAGTTGCCGAAAGGTCTACCGTTACGGTCGGATTGGCAATAACGGGATCAACAGTAACATCGCCATCGGACGGTCCCGTCGGGTAAATCAGAATGCGATTGTTTCCTTGATCTCCCACATACACATTGCCATTGTATACTGAAAGAGTAGTCGGCGAAAGAAGTGTTTCTGCCGTAATGTTCCGTACAATACTAGTAAAACTTGCCTGGCCAATAACAAAATCTGCCGACTGACCATTTGTGGTTGGAGTATCTGACCATCCAAGAATTCTGTGATTCGCACTGTCGACGATAAAAAAGCGAGTTCCGTCTGAATAAAGGCCATACGGAATATATAAACTTGACGCACTAATTCCGCCGTTATTTACAGTGTTGCTTGTCATATTTGGTTGTCCCAAAACCAGGTCTGCGTCTTCTTGGTTGGCCACAGGAAAACTGGTCCAAATAAGTACTCTATTATTCGCATAATCTGCAACAGATAAACGTGTACCATCCGACTCAGCCCCACTGGGTCTGTTCAGACTATGGGCAGAAATGCCACCATTGTTCACGGTGTTGCTAGTCATATTTGGCTGCCCTAAGACCAAATCTGCGTCCTCTTGGTTAGTTGTTGGAAATTCATTCCAGATCAGTACGCGATGATTCCAAAGATCGGTTATCATCAGTTTGGTACCCACGCAAGTGGCACTCGAAGGAAAATACAGGCTGTGGGCGGAAACTCCACCATTATTTGCAGAACCGCTTGTCATATTCGGTTGCCCTAGTACAATATCCGCTGCCTCTTGATTAACCGTCGGCCACGAATTCCAGATAAGTACCCTGCTGTTAAGATAATCTCCGACAACAAGCTTGTCTCCACAGATTGCCCCGGTCCATGGGTAATACAATGAAGAAGCAGAAGCGCCACCATTGTTTGCCGTCGATGAAGTGATATCGGGCTGTCCAAGAACAACGTCTGGACTCACGGTATCTGACGGCGATGGAACAGAATTCCACAGCAGAACTCGATGGTTGTTCGTGTCTATAACTGCCATTTTCCCACCTTGAATGACAACTTTAGTCGATGCAAGTCTATTGTATCCGCCATAGCTATTGTTATTCCGTGTGAGTGCATCCTGCCCTAGTACGAAGTTTGCCGATGCACCATTAGTAGTCGGGACACTGTTAAAGCCTAGAACGCGGGCGTTGATCAAATCCGCAATGTAAAGTTTACCGTCAATGATATCCGCATCCCATGGGTTGTTGAGTGAAGATGCAGACAATCCACCGTTGTTCACAGTTCCACTAGTCATGTCCGGTTGCCCAACTGCGACATCCGCGTCTGCTTGATTTACTGAGGGTATAGTATTAAAGATCAAAACACGGTGATTCCCGCTGTCTGTAACCAGCAATTTGTCAGCTGTTCCTGATACATTGATCGGTGCTTTTATGCTATGTGAAGAAATGCCGCCATTATTCGCGGTATTGCTAGTCATATTCGGCTGCCCTAAGACCAGATCTGCGTCCTGTTGGTTAGTTGTTGGAATGGTGTTGAAAATAAGAACGCGGTTGTTTCCGGAATCGGAGATATATAACTTACCATTAACAACTGCAACGCCGTTTGGTTGGTAGAGACTATGCGCGGTTATACCCCCGTTGTTCGCGGTACTACTGGTCATATTTGGTTGTCCGAGCACAACATCGGCTGCCTGATTGTCTGTAGTAGGAATTGTATTCCAAATCAAAACACGGTTATTCGACCTGTCAGCCACCAGTAACTTGCCACCAGATACATCAATCGCACGTGGCTCAGACAGGCTAGAAGCGGAAAGGCCTCCGTTGTTTGCCGTGCTGCTTGTCATGTTCGGTTGTCCAAGGACCACGTTTGCAGCAGCATCGTTTGTTGTCGGGAGGGTATTGTATATAAGAATGCGGTTAAACTGCCAATCTGCAGTAAATAGTCTGGTTCCATCAAAGGCAAGTCCTCGTGGATCGATCATACTTTTTGCCTCCGGGCCAGAGTAGACGCAGGTAGTGTTGCGATTCGGACTGCCGATAACATAGTCTCGTGCCTGATAAGTCGTGGTCGGTGCCGAGTTATATACAGAAATACGACACGCTTCGCCAATCAGCACCTTGGTACCAATTTGAAGAATTGACTCGGGGTTCCAATATCCTTTGAGTCGTGAGACATTCGTTGTGAAATCGGGCTGACCAATCAATTGCGTGGCCGAAGTACTTGTTTCGTCTATAGCAAATGCGGGAGAATTGTTTGCGAAAAGAAAAAGTTCCAAAATGTTTACGCTTACGACCGTAATAATCCAGAATAATCTCATTGGAAAAAGTAAAAAACTTCGTATGTTCATATTATTGACACAGTAGCAACGATGCGGACCGTTGTCAACAATACGATAATTCCGCTATTGATCAAAATAAATGGTAACGAACCCCTAGTGAATAGTTCATAAATTTAAGATACCATATTTTCATGTTAACTATGAAAACACGGAAAGAAAACTTCTCTACATAGCAACAAGCTTATCCGGATGTTCGTAATATCAACAGAACGAAAGTCTCTGAGATGCTTAGCACCGTAAGTAATGTGACAGGCATGACCAGGAAAGCAGTAAATCGAAGATTTTTTTATGAGTATTACTTGTTAAGGCAACCGCGCAGAACTATGAATTTAACGGTAATGCCCAACCTAAGGATTGTTTTGAAATGCCCAGCGCTAGCAGAGGAAAGCAAGATCCAGAACTTCTTACAAAGAAAGTGGTTTTGGCTAGAGAAACAGCTATCGTTTTTTAAGAAATATAAGAGAAAGAGATACGACAAAGAATATGTTTCCGGAGAAGGGTTTTTATACCTTGGACGGCAGTATAAACTCCAAGTTACCAAAGGTTTGTGTGATAAAGTTACATTAAGCAAAAACAGGTTAACGATTTCAACTACGAATGATGTTTCGGAAGGAGGCTATAACAAGAAATTGCTAGAATCCTGGTATGAATCGAAGAGGAATAATGTATTTTCTTCCAGATTTTCAGTTGCATTAAAGAAATTCGAGTACAAGCAACGACCTGAGCTTTCAATTGGGGTAATGTCAAAACGTTGGGGGAGCTTTTACAGCAAAGAAAAAATATTTTTGAATCTAAAATTAATACACACATCAAAAGAGTGCATCGATTATGTAATAACACATGAGCTTTGCCATTTAACGTTCAAAAAACATGATAAGCATTTCTATCATTTAATGCGTGAGAAGTATCCAAAATAGGAAAGGGTGAAAGAGATATCGGAACTGGTTGGGGCGACAGAGGGAGGCAGTTAGCTCTTTGAGTCTTGATGAGCTATGGACTTGACAGGGAGCTGGAACAGATGTAATTAAGAACTAAAAGTCAGGACATGTATGGCTGAACCAAAATATACACTAGAAAAAATCAAATTTGCGACGGATAATCCAACCTATAAAAAGGCATGCGAGTTGTATGAGTCGGGCAAAATCATGAACTTTGACGACAATGGATTTACCTATACTGCTAAAGTAAAAGGTACAGAAATATATAATGTCGTTGTAGATACAAAATATTACGATAGAGGAAGCTGCGATTGTTACTTGGGGAAAAATGATACGCTTTGTAAACATATGGTAGCTGTCGCAATTTATGCGTTACTAAGAGGCAAGAAGATTCCTGCTGAGGATAAAGATGTAATAATAAATCCGATTTGTAGTAATAAAATCGGTGAACTTTCTAAAGAAGAATTTGCAAATATCAAGGTCGAAATCTCTGCTTCGATAAAACACGTTAAGGCGTACTCAGGACCTTCGAGAACCTGGTTTGCTTATCAGGATTCTTTGTCAGAAGGGGTACATCGTTTATCGGCAATTGTATCTAAGTTACCTGTTAGTCTACAAACAGCGGAGTTGTTAGTTTCATTATTGTTGAGATTAGATAAAAAGTTGATTTCTGGGGGTGTTGATGATTCGGATGGCGTTGTTGGAGGCTTTATGCAAGAAGTTGTTGGAGTATTATTAGAGTTTACAAAAAAGGATGCTGAGACAATCAAGGCATTTAAAAAGTTACTTGGAATTGAAACTTGTTTTGGATGGGAAGAATTACTTGTTGCTGTGTACGACAAGAGTATTGCGAGTCACTAGCCGTAACGTAAGGTGCTAGTTATACATATTTTATTTCGTAGCGTGGCTAAGCCACAGCCTCTTGTGGGTTCATACGTTCGCAGGCTCACGATTCATCTCTCGCGTTGTTGTAGCTAAGCCACTGCCCCTTGCGGGTTCATACGTTCGCAGGCTCACGATTCACCTCTCGCGTTGTTGTATGCTACGGTGGATCTATCAATGAATGTGCTGAAACCCTAGTGTGTGCCGACATTAGTGGTTTCCTCCATTTCGTCCAGCAATTTCTAGTATTTGTTATAATTTATCATGAAGACATTCAAGCTCCTAGTAAAAGCAAAGCAACGAGAAGAGTCTGTTACAAAGGTTAAGAATGCAGAAAACACGCTGCTGGTGAAAACCAAGGAAAGGCCCATTAAAGGTAATGCGAATAGAGCAGTTATTGCTGCTGTTGCACGTCACTTAGAAATTCCGCTGGGTAGCGTTGTTTTAAAATCAGGTATGCGTTCGAAGTTGAAGGTAGCTGTTGTCGACATTGACTAAAAATTACTAAACTCCCAATTGCACCTTGAACACGATCTCCTTTCCGTACTATACTAATCATGCGACTCTCTCCATTTGTTGCGATGTTGTTATACTGCACTTCCTTCGCCGTTTACCTCACCATTCAGCAAAAGCTGCTGAATATGGGAATGTCACCGATTTACCTGAATACGCTCTGCTACACCTTTGCGGGAATATTTCTTTGCGCTTATTTATTTTTTAGAAATCGTAGTGCGTTTGTAATTAAATCCAAGAAAGGCCTTGCATATGGAATTGTGATTGCAATTGTCGTCTCTATCTTTGCAGATATGTTGGTATTATACGGATTGCGAGTAGGTACTCCAATAACATGGTCTTTGTTGGTTTGTTCCGCTCCGCTTGTAACCTATTTACTGGCAATTCCACTGCTGAAGGAACCGTTGACTGGACGTAAGTTTCTCGTGGTCGTATTGTCGATTCTTGGTGCTACACTGGTGATTTACCTGCCAGGTACAGGGATCGATTTAAAACACGGAGCCCCATATTTTATAGGCGCGGTTTGTTTCTTTGGGATTGCAAATAATCTAAGCCAGCTTGCTTTCAAGTACATCTAGCCGCTACAATTAACGCTGGTTAGAATGGTAACCGCCTCAGTAGTTCTATTTTCGTTGTGGCCGATTTTTCACGTAGAAATCGTTTCTGTGCAATGGGGATTGCTTATTGTCAACAGTCTCGTTATTTTGCTTGCAAACTTCTTAGTCAGTTATGTAATTCACAAAGCAGGTGCTATGTATTTTGCTATCGGTACAAATATGTCGCCACTGATTGTTTCCTTGCTTTCTATCGTCGTGCTCAGAAATTGGCCAACCTGGATGCAAGTTCTAGGAGGTATGGTTATTGTCGGAAGTATAATGCTATTTCAATACGTAGCGAAAAGCCGTAAGTAAGAAATCAGTTAATAAACAGTGCAAACCTTTAATATAAATGCTCATTGTTGTACTATCTAGCATAAGTTGATTATATTTTCTATGAACAAAAAAATTGTAATGGTGGCTGCCCTTGTTGGCATTGTGGCAATTGCATCGGGTGTATTCTTTCTCCAAGGCAAAAAAGCTAAAAAAACAACCGATGATAAGACTGGAGCTGAAACAACTTCACCAACAGCTACGGGTTCTGAAACAACCTCATCCAAAGCCTGTGACTTACTTACGTTGGAAATAGCAGAAACGATATTCAAAGATAAAGCCAAAACGACTGACAATAACAGCTCTACTGCTTGCACGTATACTTCCCAGAAAGAAGATTTAACTAGCTTTGGCATAATTACATTAGTTGACAGTAATGTGGGCGTACTTCAGGCACGAGAATCGTTTGAGACAGCAAAAACTGCGATTTATGGCAGTTCAACCGAAGCAGTCACGGGGCTAGACGCTGACGCTGCTTATTATGCTCCAACGTTAAAGCAATTAAGTATTCTTAAGGGCGGGCATTGGATTATCATCACCGCATTGACTGATTCTTATCCAACCGATAAGGATGCTTCAATAGCTACAGCGAAATTGGTGCTTGCGAGAATTAAATAATGGCAGCATCTTCTATTGAAGAAATTGCAAGTAACTCTCTGGCTGATTGTGCAACCGAAATTGGGTATACAGCAGGAAAACACCATTTCGTAGACCTTTGGGCGCGGGATTCATTGTTTGCCTGTTTAGGAGACTTAACAAGTTCGGCGACTAAAAACACTATCGCAACGTTCTTTAGGTGTCAACGTAAAGATGGACTAATACCATATAGAATTCGTCGGAGCTCGCTATCAATAAAAAAATACTTTGGGAAACCCGATTTCTTGAAAAAGCCGATTGCTGATTTCAGATCTTTTCAGTCTGGAGGTACGGTATTAGACGGTGGGGTAATGCTACTATTTTTGTTAGGAGAGTACGTAAAAGAAACTGGAGACACAGCACTTTCCGAGAAATATTATACACAAACAGAGTTGCTAATTAGTTTCTATTTCAATAAATTCGGCACGGAATTGTTATCTGAATGGTCTTTGTGTGAGTGGGCAGATGCCGTAATGAAGATGGGCAAAGTTCTTTACACCAATGTTATGTATGTTCTAGCCTTGCGTGCATTCTTGCAAATTCAACAGAGATTGGGAAAAGTCGACGAGCTGTTTGAAACAAAACACAAGGTGATTGAAGAAAAATTTGAGAAGGAATTTTGGAATGGGAGCTATTACGCAGACTGGATAGATTACAAACGGCAAGACTATTTAGCATCGTTCCCCAATTTACTTGCGGTTTACTTCGATGTCGCATCAAAGGAGCAATCCGAACTTATTTTCTCGGAAGTCACAAACAAGTGCCGAAAGGAGTTGGGAATATTATCGAATTATCCGCGCTATCCGTTTTGGCGCATACCTCTTCAAAATTTGTTGTTAGGGCTAGCGGATTATCACAATGGCATATTCTGGTGGCAACCTTGGACTTTTTACGTTTTGGCGGCATATAGGCTGAATAAAACTACTATATACAAGACGGAGTTGACTAAAATAGCAGCGACCGTATCTAAGTACGATTTAATTTATGAAAACTACGAAAAAGATTGGAACTTTGTTAACAGACGATTCTATAAGGCAGAAGGACCTTTTGCGTGGAGCAGTGGGCTTATTCTGTATATGTTAAGACAAACAAATAGTCTTTAGCTATGTACGTTTCCATTTGATCTTTTTTCTGGCTTCTTTCAGTCTCGGACGCAAAATTGCTAAGGAAGAAAAGTAAATATCTGGACGTATTGAAGCTGCGCCAAGATGGCGTCTTAGCACGGTAAAACTGGCGTCAATAGTCGTTGGGAACACGTTGTTTTCCAACAACCTGAGGTAAAGGTCAGTATCCATATGTGTTGTGTATCTAGTATCGAAGTAACCGTATTTTGAAAACAGTTCCTTTTTCATAAGCATATTCTGATGTGAAATCAGATTTATACCTCTTAGAAGTAATCGATAAAGTAGCGGTCTAATAGCATAGGTGTGAGTGTTGTAGGTAACACCGAAGTAATTCCTGACGAAATTTCCAACTAGCCACGCAGAGCTCGGGTGTTTGATAATTTCCCTCTGCATTCGTTGTGTCGATTGGGTATTTTCCAAATAATCATCACCTTGGACAACAATAATCCAATCACCTTGTGCCTGCTCTATACCTTTATTCATGGCATCAGAAATTCCTTTTGGTGGATAGGAAAGTAGTTTAATTGGAAATGAGCCATTGGAGTGTTTTGAATAATCAGCAATTTTTTTTAATGTTCCATCAGTGCTTCCGCCGTCAACGATTATGTGTTCAAAATTTTTGAGTTCTTGCTGAGAAACGGAATTGAGCAATTCTTGAATATACTTGTTCTGATTTAGAGTACAGGTTATTATTGAAATTGAAGGCGGTAGACTCGTTCTTGCAGAAGATGTGTGCACCTATAATTTTAACACGAGCGACTAAGCGAGTATACTTCAGTATGATTCAGAAACTGTGGCTATTAATACTGGCCACAAAACCCAACCGTACGGTAACACACGTTGATTTTTTTGCGGGGTTGCTGACTGCGTGGTCATATACCAAAACAGCTATGCTAACAATAATTATTGGCACAGTAGCCTTTTTAATCTTTTATGCAGCAATCTATTTGTTAAATGAGATTGTTGACCTTCCGTCAGACAGAGCCGATTGCACCAGAGCTCGCAGACCGCTAGCCTCAGGTAAACTTACCGTTGTCGAGGTTGGAATAACTGCCATCTTATTATTTACAGTTGGTATTAGCCTCACCTGGCGGGTAAATCCGGGCAGTATTCTTCTGTGCGGTATTTTGGTGCTCATAAATTTAGTGTATGTGATGTATTTAAAGAAGTTTGCTTACTTTGATATCCTGTTAATCTCTATGACGCGACCGATAAAAGTGATAGTAGCTGTATTGTTGGTGACATCGTCACTTGGTTTGTTAGAGTTGCTCCCCTTACTGGTATTTATGTATGGAGTGACGTTGTGTTATCAGGCAAGTAAGAAATATTGCCGATTGGATCAGGTGAAAACAAGCAATGAGCGCAGTGTTTCTAAAAATGTCTTCTCTCTACTTTCATTGGTTGGGTTAATTTTAGGGATTGCGTCACTATGCTATCTTTCGGGTGCTGTTTTGTATCTTGCAATTCCGTTACTGTTTTATAATCTGGGATATGTGGTATTTCTTAGAATACCAGTAACAAATAAATTTGTTCACGTTGTCGAGCAAAAAGCAAGCGAAATATAAACACCTCAAGACCTCACCACACAAGAGCAATGTATGTCCCTTCCGGTGCGCTAGAAAAGATCAAAGCAATCAGAAAGCCATACTGCGTTGGAAAAGTGAAGCTATAAGACGAGATAAAAGAGCAAGGAATTATAATCGGCCAATCAAAGATACAAAAGCTCATTAATATGATGAATCTCAAACGCCACAAGAAGGTACACAAACGCATAAAGCGCCGGAACAGAAAACATATGTATACAGTACCAAAAGATATGTACAAAACACCAGGTGGATTAGTATACCTAGATGTAAAGCATCTGTTGCTCACTGGAGGGCTAAAAGCATATCAATTTGTGTCAATTGATCATGCGACAAGGTATTTGGCTACCAAGATATATAGCCGTATAACTTCACGGTCAACAGTCGAATTTCTTGGTTATATCCAGAAACAGGAGCCGTTTACAACAATCGAATACATTGGTACTGATAACGGCAGTGAGTTTCTGGGCGAGTTTGAAAAGGCGTTGAAAGAAAAGCAGGTACTTCATGTGTTTTCTTCACCGAGAAGTCCTAAGCAGAATCCCTTCGTCGAGCGAGTCATCAGGACGATCATAGATGAGTTGTATTTACAACAGGGATTGGCGATCAAAAGAGAAGAATTAAATATCAAATTACAAAGATATGTAACATACTACAACACAAAGCGAAGACATTTCGGGCTAAACTTGCTAACACCCCAAAGGAAGCTGGAAATGCTACAATTAAGCAACACGGTTTACTGCTTTCCGCAAGAGGTACCCAACCAGTACACAAATGTATACGTTTGGTGATTTTTTTGTTACACTCCATCATGAATATATTACTCTCAATTTTTAGGTGGCTTATAGCCTTGTTCTTTGGCTTCGTTATGTTTGTTTTAGTGGTGACGTTAATACCATTTTCCATTGCTGGAAACAGATTATTCGAACGGGAAAGTGGTATGAAGTGGCTTACTGCCTTTACAAACGATAAAACCGCGGTGGAAAGTTTGATTGATGGCTTATTTAGTAGTATGGCAACATCGAATTCAATTGAAGATCCTGTGCTGAAGGAAGTTGCTAAATATGCAGCTGATAAAAACTCGCCGTTAGGAAGTGTTGCACGAAAGGTGTTAAATCCAACCTCTGTTGGGCAAAATTTGATTTCAAATGCTGTATTATTTTACTCGTGGGAGGAAGGGAAATCAGAAACCCTGTCATTGTCCTATAAGCTTGGTGGAACGTCTGTTGAACAAGCTCAAGTAATCAGTGAATTTCTTAAGATTCAGTACGCAAATCGCGAGACCTGTACCAGTTCCGAACGTTCGAGTATCAAAACGTCTAATGCTACGGATATATTGAACGCATCGTGCTCGGTAGGTCCATTATCAAGCTCTGCCTTCGATAACTATGCAAAAAGCATGCTTGCCGACCCAGAAGCGAAAAAGATTTTAGCAAATGGTTTTGTGTACCCTGTACAGGTAACCTCCGAGGATAGAAAAGGAGTTTTAGTGTTACAAAAGCTTTTCGGTGCGGGGGTAATTGTTGCCTGGTTGGTTTTGATTGTGTCGGCCTTATTTATGGTATTACTATTTACGCCAAAGGGGGTGAATTATATTGTAACGGGAATTATTGTTGGTATAACCGGATTGGCAGTTGCAGGCATGGGGCAGGCATTAAGCTCGTTTGGGGATGTATTACGAGAAACCCTCGGCGGTGCAATCTTTTTGCACGGCGCCCTTATAGGTATAACCGGTTTATTGTTGATGGTAACGGGAATTGTGTTGATTGCGAGAGGGGGAGGGGAGAAGGGAGTGGCAGAGGCAAAAGTTGTAGAAAACAAACAGCTATAAACAACTGGTAAGGAAAGTAGCAGCTCTATGAAACTTTTAGAGTGCGAAGAAGCTTCATTGTTTCTGTAATGTCTGTCCAAGGATATTCGATATTATCAAAACAAAGTGATTGTTCGTGGGCTTTGCCAGTAATTAGAATCACATCTCCCTTTTTAGCAAGTGAAATGGCCTTTGCAATCGCTTGACGGCGAATGTTTGCATGCTGAGAATCGTCATCAAAACGGTATAATACCTTTTCTGAAGTTGCGGTTATTTTCCACCCGACTTCAATTGCATCGTTGATTGCAATCAATTTTTCAGTTCTCGGGTCTTCTGCTGTTAATATAGTTATATCTGCATGCTCGCCCGCAACGCTTCCCATAGGCTCCCTCTTGGAATCATCTCGCTTACCGGCGCAACCAAAGACAACTATGAGCTTTTTTGATTTTGGCAGAATTTTTCTTGTTGAGCGAAGCGCTTCTTCTAGCGCATTGGCTGTATGGGCAAAATCGATAATTACGGTAAAAGGGCTACTTTGTATGATTTGCATCCTGCCTGTAACAGTTTGAAAATTACCGAGAAGTGATGCTGTTTCAGAAACTTGTTTGTTTTCAAGACGGCTAATCAGAGTAATAGCAGCAAGGGCGTTTGAGATATTGTATCTACCAAGTATAGGAATAATCGTTTGGCTTTGTTTATTTATAACGAATGAAATTGTAGGATTTTCTGTTATGTCGGTAGCAGTGACCATAGCTAAGGTTTTTGGAGTTAATGAATAGGAGATTATGTCTCGAGCTAGAGCCTTTGCCTTTTGTTCAAGTAATGGAAAAGCTCGTTTATCGTCTTTATTTAATACTACGATACTCCTACTCGTTGTATGCTCAGTCAAAAGGGTTTCCTTTGCCAGGTAGTAATGCGTCCAGGTCTTATGGTAATCAATGTGTTCGCTGGTGATGTTTGTATACGCTATTGCGTTGAACTTTAATCCTGCAAGCCTGCCCATTGCCAGCCCATGTGACGTAGCTTCGACAATAGCATGAGTACCGTGCTCTTTCTCCATAAGTTTAAGTAGCTTGAACAGTTCTTGCGAAGAAGGTGTTGTTGTGTGAAATCCAGTGTCGATATCTTTATCGCCAACTTTAGCCGAGACGGTAGAAATTAAACCAGGCTTATACCCGAGCTTTCTGAGTATGTGGTAAATCATGGCGCAAGTGGTGGTCTTACCATCGGTTCCAGTCACTGCGATATAGGTCATTTTTGATTGGTTAAGCGAGAAAAGGGGTGCAATGTCGGATGCCAGAAAGGCGGTCTTTTCCTGCTCATTTAGCAAATTCTCTTCGTAGTCATGAATCAACTTGGTTGTAAATGCGCCGACGTCCTGATGGGGAATATTTCCGTTGTGTTTCTCGAGTTCTTGCAGAATTGGGTTTGGCAACCCCGGCGAATAAACGAAAAGCGATGTACCCGGTTCGAGCGCTTTGGTCGGGTTCGCAAAAGTGATTCTTACTCCGAGTGACTGCAGTTCTTTGGTACGTTCGGACTCTTGCAAATCAAATCCGTATACCTGCACGCCTAATTTGACGAAAAATTTTGCAACATAGAAAACGCCTCCACCGCCAATACCTATACAAGCAACTTTGTGTTGGTTAGAGTAATTCAAATGAGTAATTGTGGAATTATCTTATCTATATAGCCTGCACTCACCTACCATTACTATGTTCTCTGTAGCGCTGGCAATCGTTTGCTTAAGTGTTGCCGAGTCAAATGTATGCATTAGAGAGCATTAACTAATTCATTGAACTGCCTACCTCGGTCAAACTCGTTCGCAAACATATTGAAACTGGTAGCTCCGGGACAGAGAATGAGCAGGTCACCAGGAACAGCTAAAGAGTAGGCTTTTGCAACCGCATCCGTGAAAAGACCAAAATACTTGTGAATTGGTACATCAGAATGCTCCATAGCTGTCGCCATTTTTTGGGATGCGGTACCCTCCAGTAACACCAATGCTTTCAAGTCGTTTTGCCAATACGGTGCGATTTGTATGTAATCAAGTCCTTTGTCCATGCCCCCGGCGATCATAACAATTTTCTTATGATATTTCGTGCCGAAACGCTGCATAGCCACGACGATTGATTCCATTGCTGTAGCCGTAGTGTCGTTGTATATTTTGACGCCGTTTAGCTCGCGGACAAACTGTTCGCGACCTTCTACACCTGGGAAGTTTTCCAGAACGGTGAGTATTTGTTTGGCTGAAACCTCGAACTGTCTGACCAGTGCTATTGCACCAAGTGCATTTTGGTAATTATGCTCACCATCAGTAATCATGGATTTAAGTGATAATAAATGCTTACCATCTTCTGCTATTTCAGTTTCGCTTCGGTAATAAGTTGCCGTACGGGTTTTGCTTGAAAAAGTTGTGAGCTTAGCACCCGTTGCTTCGACAGTCGACTTCATGGAGGAAACTCGCGGATCGTCAAGATTCATCACGGCGATATCACCTCTGTGCTGGGACGAAAAGAGTGCCCGTTTGCAATCGATATAATCGAGAAGATTTCCCCGCAGCTTGCTGCGGTTGGAGTTGTTAGCACGGGAACCGTGCTAAGATC
>PFQB01000018.1 GCA_002793355.1 Candidatus Dojkabacteria bacterium CG_4_10_14_0_2_um_filter_Dojkabacteria_WS6_41_15 | reverse complement strand
CCGAAACACTTTTCTAATGAAGCTACAGACTGGGAATTTCTGTTGCTATGTGCACATAAACTGCCGAGGAGAGGAGTCGAACCTCCACACCATTACTGGCACTACCACCTCAAGGTAGCGTGTCTGCCATTCCACCACCCCGGCAATATTTACAACGAAACTTGTTATTATACTAGGAAACACATTCTGAATACAAGGTTAAGCCCCTCAATTTCTCATAAATTGTCTGTCAATTTCTTCCTTGCTCAATCGCCACACAATTCTTCTTCCATGTGGACAGGCATACGGAACTTTACATCTCAACAAATCGGCAATTATTGACTTTGCTTCTGTATGTGAGAGTTTTTCATTCATTCGTACAGAATTATGACAGGCCATCGTTGCAATTACTAAGCTTAGGTTCTTTTGGCTTGAGAAATCATCTATAATCGGAGAAAGAAAAATATCATCATGCTCCACAAACTCATTTATTGTGTCTCGAAGCAACTTCTCAATGTTTTCATATTGCAAAAAGGTCGGAATCGCAGTAACTTGGAGATTGCTCCCCGAAATAGTTACATCAAAACCGAGTCTCGTTAAGACAGTACTGTTTTTGGATAAAACCAATTGTTCCTCCTCGGTTATATTCAGCTCGATTGGAACTAGAACTTGTTGCTTTGACAGAATTTTACCCTCTAAATATGCCTGCTTAAATTGTTCGTACCTTATTCGTTCGGCAGCAGCATGTTGATCGACAATCCATACTTCATCAACAAAGCCGACGACAAGGTACCTTCCTAGCAGCGTGCTTACTTCGGCTTCGGAGATCATAGTTCGCGCTTGCTCTACTAAGTATTCAGGAATTCTTGCTTCTAAAACCGGCTCATTTTCGCTTGATTCCTGTTGTTGATAGACATAACCACCATCTTGCCTCAACTTGTTTTGCTCTGCTATAGCTGTTTCTGTACCGTCATAAAAAAATGCCTGCTGACCACCTCTTAATCGCGAGTAAGCATTTTCCTCCTTGGAATCCCAAGAATTCGCAGTTGTTTGTCTAGAAAATGAATCTCTACCAACCTGTCTTACTGGTTCAGAAATTTGCTGCTGTAATGAGTTTTTAATTGCATGTGTTATCGCAGCATAAACACGAAAAGGATTTAACAACTTTACTTCTGTTTTTCGAGGATGAACATTAACATCTACTTGATCTGGTGCAATCTCAACAGAGATAACTGCAGAAGGCTTAAAGAAGTCTGGAACAAAATCTGCTATACCTTGCTGAACTGATCTAAATATCCCCTTATCCTCGATGGGGCGTTGATTAATGAAGGAAGAAAAGAATTTTGAAGTGTTTCCCAACAGTTTTGGATGCAATATAAAGCCAAATACCTTGATACCGTATTCTTCGTGTGAAATAGGTAGCAAATCACTTGATGAAACAGAATAAACTTTCGCAACACGCTCAACAGGTAGCTGCTTTGATTCAGAAACAGGAAAGTTATAGATAGATTTACCTTCGTTTGCAAGGGTAAAATGAATACTTCCGTTCAATAAAGCAAATTGTGTAAAGATTTTTACTATGTATTTATACTCGGTATCTGCTCCTTTTAGGAATTTTTGCCGAGCAGGAATCAAGCCAAATAAGTTTTCTATCGTTATCGTCGTTCCTTGAGAGCGAGAACCAGGTGTAATCTTCGAAAGTTTTCCATTATCAGATGTAATCAAACTGGCAAGGTCATCATGTTTTGTGAGAATTGTTGCTTTGCTAACGGCGCTAATAGCAGCTAGGGCTTCTCCGCGAAAGCCATATGACATTAACTCGCTTAGATCATCAACTGTTGACAATTTACTTGTGGCGTAACGTTCAAAGGCTGCCGGTAGATCCTCTTCGGATATTCCTTTTCCATTGTCTTTTACTTCAATTTTGGTCATTCCACCGCCTTCAATGGAAACATCAATTTGCGTTGCACCAGCATCTATTGAATTTTCAACCAGCTCTTTCACAATTGAAGCTGGTCTTTCGACAACTTCACCAGCAGCGATTTGGTTGACTACGTTTGTGTCTAGCTTTTTAATCTCGTGCATTAATCATATTCTATCATGGTAAAATGGGCACAGTGAAACCTTATTTTTTGCAACCGTATAAAATATGGCCATTTTTGACTTTCGAGAGACAAAAATGGCCAAAAGATATAACACGAGAGTATTACCTTTCATTTGAGGATGCCTTATGGGATTTACTTCCACGACTCGGCTTCAAGAAGGGAAGTAAATTACTTGTTCCTTCTTTTTATTGTATGGATGTAATTAATAACATTAAGGAACATGGATACAAGGTTGCATTATATCCACTAAACAATGATCTATCTTACTCATTAGAAAAAGTGGTGTCCGCGATTAAAAAGGATAAACCGGATATATTTGTTGAATTTGCTGCGGTCGGCATTCAATCCCAACTTGGTGAAGAAATTTATCGAAAACTTCCCTTTCATTCATTGTTGCTGCTTGATCGAGTGCATTCTGTTATTGGGGCACATATCGATAACTTTATGTTTTCCAAACGCCATCTGCTTATAACCAGCTCACGAAAAGTAAGTCCATTCTTTGGCTCTATGGCTGTGTATTCAAGAAACTCAAGGCGGTCACTCGATACTAACCCCCAAAAATATGTATCTTCAGCGATTTTGCTTTGGATAAAATATCTTACCTTATTAAAAATAGCTAAACTAGTTAATAGCTCGCGCCTTGCAGTAAAAGCCGAGTTGCTTTTGAAAAAACACGATGATTTAATCGGGGGTGCAACGTTTTCAGCTCCATTTTTGCCCTTTCTTTTATATCTTACAGAACATTGGGACATTCCAAAAATCGAAGCCTGTAAGTTAAAACAAGCGAGTTTCTATCACACAATCTTTGATCCAATCTTCTCACACACAAACCGTACGTGGATTGCAGCCTTAGCAGTAGAAAACTTGAGCAAACTTCGCGGCTACCCAATTATTGTTAAGGTCAAGTATGCACAAGGGTTCAGTGAAATTTGTCGTTCTGCTGGATTTTTGACTGTACCTCAATTAGATGATTGCCTTTGGTCAAGAAAGCAAAAACTATTTCTGTTGCCTCTTGGTCCGCATCTCAGTATGCGAGAAATTCGAAACATTGCCGTAATTGCCCAGAAAGCGTTGACCACAGCTATACAATATGATACTATTAGCGCATGAATACCGAAGTAATGAAAAAAGTAGCTGCTCAATTTGCTAAAGAATTTCCAGATATCGAACAAAGAAAGGCAATGAAGGTCGGTGATACCGTTATTGCTCATACAAAAATCATTGTGATTAGGAAAGTACAAAAGACCTTAACCACCGCGGAAAAGCAATCGATGAAGAAAGCGCAGGATGCCGGTAAGGTTTTTAATCAGATGGAAAACCTAAAATCGCAGCCATTCAGAGGGGTTGTTATAGCAATGAAGGGTTATGGTTCAAATAAGAAATTTGTTGTAAGAAAAATTGGAGCTGATAATGTGGGAGTAGAGAAAATTATTCCGTTATTTTCACCTGTTTTAGAGAAATTAGAAATCGTAGCCAAAGGTAAACCAAGACGAGCAAAATTATTCTACCTTCGTCACCGAGTTGGTAAAAGTGCTCTCAAGGTTAAAGAGCGAAAGACTGTTGTTGTTCCAAAAGACACCCCAGTTGAAGTTGCTGCATAAATGCAGTATCCAACCTTTGCTTTAGAATACGAATTATTAAAGCGTTACCACGTAATTGCTGGCGTTGACGAAGTTGGCCGAGGGTGTTTAGCTGGCCCTGTTGTGGCCTGTATGGCAGTAATTACAAGTGAAAACGATTATCTCCCCTCTTTGGTTAGGGATTCAAAAACGTTGTCATTTAGACAGCGTGAGACGGTTTCGCAGCAACTAGCAGTTTTGCTTTCTGATTATGCCATTGGTATGGCCTCTGCTGAAGAAATCGACCGTTTAGGAATACGAAAAGCAACCCACTTAGCGATGTTGAGAGCCTACTGGCAGCTTACGGTTCAGCCCGAAATTGTTTTGATGGACGGAGAAAGCGCTACAATCCCAATATTTTCCAAGACGTTTCAATACAATTATGGCGATTTACTCCACTACTCAATCGCAGCCGCGTCAATTTTAGCAAAGGTTTGGCGTGATCAATACATGATTGCTTTAGAGGAACAAGTACCAGGTTACGGTTTTGACAAACACAAAGGCTATGGAACAAAACTACACTACGAATCACTTTCACGCTTAGGCATAAGCAATATTCACAGAAAAACCTTCATTCATTGAATCACGAGTTCCTTGCTAAACTGTCGTGTTGACCGAAAAAATACAGCTACAAAAGTTAACCGAAGATGCCGTTGTACAGCACCTAAAACGTAGGCTTCATACAGTTACAGGAACCAACGTTCGATGGCGCAGTTTTGAGTTCGATATTATATCCACCCACGCCGAGAATACGTACATTCACGAAGTGCGTGGCACACGGCAACAACATAAACCAATAACAGAGTATTTCCCCCCATCAAAAATCATTCACCTGTTAACTGGAATAGCGCTGTGTTTTCCAACAGCGGTACTTTTGTGTCATTTAGTTAGAGTAGCACAAAACGGAGCAACCACCATTTCAACTTTTCGAAGTGACGAACTGCTTTAAACTGATTATAGAGTAGCCGAAGGTGTTGGTGTAATCGAAGGTCTCACCGTGGTTGTGGGTGTTGTAACCGGTGTTTCCTTTAGCTTCTTAACTTCAGCAGCACGTGCATCCGCCAGAGAGGACAATTGCCTTACTTCGTCAGCAGAAAGATTGGTAGCTTTGCTAACTTCCTTTTTGATTTGTTCGAAGGCAGCAATAGCATCATCATATTTCTTCTCTCTCGCTAGCATAATACTGTCAAGAAACTGTATTTGGTAAGGCGTACCGACTAGGCTTTTTATTATTGCTAATCTTTCGTAAATCAATTTGTTGGTTTCGGCATCATTTCCAAGTCGCAACAACGTATCAACATACAAATAATTTGCTTCCACTGAATAAGGATTTACCGCCAAAGAGTTTCTGATACTTAGTAGGGTTTGCGTGTAGAAATACGTTGACTTCTCTGCATTGGCAATGGTTTGAAAGGATTGTGATACAGCAAGCCAGTAATCGTAACGAATAGTGCTTGTTCCGAGCAATTCCGTACTTGCCTGTAAAAGTAGGTTTCGAATTTGGCGTAGCTCAGTAGAATTCGCCTGTTGCTCTTCTGTCAATCTCCCATACAGATCATTAGTGCCTGACAGCGCGCTTAGGGAAAGATACGATAACTGCGAACACTCTTTGCAATACTTTCTGTAGCTTGTTGCCATCGAATATGAGTCGCTGAAAGACTTGAGTGCATCTGCAGGTTTGTCCGAAACCTGACTTTGAGCTACTGCAAATCGCTGAAGAGATCTTGCATAACCTACCATAGTCATCGTCGAGGTAATAAGTACTAACAACATTGCTGCGGCATATAAGATACTTGCAATAAGCAACACGACACCGACACGAGAAACGGATTTATTAGTATACGTAGACTCTTTAATATCAACTGCTCTTATAGATGGAAGTATTTCTGGTAACGTCTCGACTTTGTCAAAGAAGGAGGCAAAAATCACAAACAATAAAACAAGAATCGGTAAGGAGGAGGGCGCAGTTAACAACGTTGTAATCAACAACACCATCAAGGTTACTTCTAATCCAAGAGCTTTCTTCAAAGAAGCTTTTTTATATGCTACTGCGACCGCTCCAATCACCGCAGAAAACATTAGCAGACTTAGTAATCCGTTTTCAATAAACAGTTCTCCAACAAAGTTGGCTGGTTTAAAGAAGTAAGTAGCGTTTCCGTATTTCTGAGAAGATTCAATTCCTCTATATTTCATGTACAAATACGGGAACGTACCTGTTCCAAAGCCCACAAGTTGACGCCACATAGGAATACCGGTATCTTGGTAGCTCTTCTGAATAATGGTGGAAGATTCGGATGATGTAATGGTTACCTGTTTTGCCTCCCCAATAAGGCCAATTTTCCACCATACACCAACAATTAACAGCATCACAACCAGTAGTGCACCGTAAATATAGCCGAATTTTTTAAGTTGATTGTTTGTACCGAAAACGTAAACTGCTAGAACAGCAACCGTTGTAACCGTAAGGACTGAAACACTAGCTAAAGACAATGTTAATGCGAACAAGTAGGAAGTCGCTATCCCCAACAGAATACCTGCAACTATTCTTCTATATAGCGAGGAGGACTCTTTGGTCTCTCTCGTATATGCAACAGAAATTTGCCAAGCTATAATCACAACAGCAACCAAATGAAGTACCAGTGCTTGATGCACATTTCCTGATAAACCCAGAATATTTGATGTGAGGAATGAAAAATATTGACCGTAATTTCCCAAGACAGTATTAAGTGAGCCGTCACGAAGTACCCATTTTGACAGAGCAAGCAACAACACCTGAAGGAGATCGATGACCACCAATGCAAAAGGAAAGACCGAGAGTAATCGTGATACTGCATACTCAAGTGACAAACCTGCCAATTTCAATAAAAAGTACATCACAACCAATGATATCGATACAAGAAAGCTAGAGCCAAAAGATAAATCATACCCAAAGAGCGAATCAAGTCGTGATGCTGAAAGTAGGAACGAAACAATAAAACTAACACCTAATCCTAGCATTAAATAATTAACTACGCCTGCCGAATAAAAAAACAATCGTTTTTCTTTGATAATTCTTATTCCGACAAACAACGAAAAAAGTGCGACCCAGATAATAAAAAAGACACTTCGAGCAAAAGTATACGTAGCCGATGATGGCAACTGAACAGCCGGAATAAGTATTCCGAACCACAATAGCAACGCGAATAAATCGAAAGAATCAAGTTTAGGTAAGGTTATGGTCAATGCTTTCTTCTCAACTTCCATACTTTCACTTGCTAAATTTATTAACGATTCTAAGAAGCAGTATAGCAGTTTACCCCTACAATAATAAGAAAGCGTACCGTCTTCATGTCACCTCTATCGTACCATATTAGGAACGTGTTATTATACCAATTATGACACAAAAGAAGTTCCAAAAGTTGCAAGTATTTACAGACGGAGGTTCACGAAACAACCCAGGAAATGCCGGAATTGGATTTGTATTAATGACTCCTGAAGGCGTAATTATTGATCAAATGGGAAAATATATTGGAATTGCCACCAATAACGAAGCAGAATATCAGGCGCTTCTAACAGCTCTGCAACATATTAAGAATTTTCATTCATCATGCAAAGAGCTGACCATATATTCTGACAGCGAGCTTATGGTAAAGCAACTGCTTAGAGTCTATAAAATCAAAGAACCTCACCTCAGGAAATTTGCAGAAGTTATTTGGGAGTTGCTAGATACCATTGCTGACTGGCAAATCAAGCATGTATTACGAGATAAAAATCAATTAGCCGACCAATTAGTGAATGAGGCCTTAGATAAGCAGCTTTGCAAATAACACCATCACGGTGTATATATTCCGAGGCCTTCTTGCCCAAAATAAAGGACTTACTTCTTTTCAACAACGGCTTTGTACCCTGATGTTTTCCATTGATCTCGGAATTTCCCGGTTACCCAGTATTCAACGCCATGGTACGTAGGGCTCGGATTATACAAATATACTCCAATCATTGCTTTAGTTTTGCGATTATACCGATAACCGCGGAACTCGTATTGCCTGTTTCCTCGAAAGCCAGAAGGTTTACGCAAAATATAAGTATTAGTTGAACGCCAGGTAGATACACGATAGTTATAGCCATAACACACGTCGTGAAGATAAGAAGAATATATTTATACTAGCGTGGAAAGGACACAATAAACGTTATAATTCCCAATTGGTAACTTGCCTGAATAGTACCATTGTGCTCTTCAATAATCTTTTTTACTATTGAAAGACCTAACCCATACCCGCCAATCTTTTTATTTCTGGATGGATTCACTTGATAAAATCTATCGAAGATCTTCACAAGTTTTTCTGAAGGAATTTCTTCACTTGGATTTGAAACATGTAGATATACGTTGTTTTGTTTTACTCGAAGTAACACCTTTACTGTCGCTTGCGAATTATCATTGCGTACCGAATATTTAATTGCATTTTCTAGCAGATTAACAATCACTCGTTCAAGCAAGGCACGGTCGCCTTTTATGGCCGTCACAAGGTGGGCGGGATGGGCGAATTTAATGGTAATACCCTGTGCCTTTGCTAAATCTTTCATAGACGTAATCTGACTGCGGACAAGTTCAGTCAAATGAGTACTACGGGCATAGCCCGTAGTATCTAGCTCGCGCTACAGGCTAACCG
>PFQB01000003.1 GCA_002793355.1 Candidatus Dojkabacteria bacterium CG_4_10_14_0_2_um_filter_Dojkabacteria_WS6_41_15 | reverse complement strand
CGAATATAGATATTGCCACGCGCATGATCGCGCAAGGACAATTGCAGCACTGGGCATGCTGGCAACGTTAAGTATGCGAGGCAAAACCGCTAATCAAGTAGTATGGGAAAAGTATAGATGTCTATGCGGTTATGTCCGAGCGATACCGAGGCACAATCAAAAAAAAAGAAGACACCCGAAAACCCTATTCTGTATTTCCTGTAAAAAAAACAAAATCTTTGTCAAGATATAATTTTCTACGCTTGATGAGGTGGTAAGTTGATACTCAATCTGCGATCCGCTCCCTCCATAGGAACGATATCGCACGTCTCCACCAAGCGTGAAGTGATACGGTCTCCTATTCTTTCCGCAAGTTCTTTAATGGTGAAGTTTGAAGTAAAAATCGTAGGCAACATATTCTCGTACCGCTTATTGATGATGAGGTAGAACGTTTCTAACACCCAATCTGTCATCTTCTCTGCACCAAAGTCGTCCAAAAACAATACACCTCTGAACTCCATCAAGTCGTCTTCGGTTCTGCGTTTTTCGTACCTGTCTCTGTCCATATCCTGACGAATATCTCGGAGTAACTCGGTTACGTTCCAAAACCTTCTATATACTCCAATTTTGTCAAACGTGTTTTGGTAGAGAGCATACGCGGTGTGCGTCTTACCTG
Organism: Candidatus Dojkabacteria bacterium CG_4_10_14_0_2_um_filter_Dojkabacteria_WS6_41_15; assembly: GCA_002793355.1. Taxonomy (GTDB): domain Bacteria; phylum Patescibacteriota; class Dojkabacteria. Next base: position 1,030 of record PFQB01000003.1, on the reverse strand, counting down.
TCCCTGCTCCTCCGTAGATATACATTCCCTTTCGGGTCTCTCTCATTTTCTCAAACATACCCCTGATATTTTCCTGTACGTCCTCGTATTTTGCTTTTTCATATCGCGCAGGCACTGCTGGTGCTGATGTGCTATATGGTATTGTGTCGCTCATATGTTATCGTATTTACCTTTCGGTACTGGTAATGCGTTCGCCGGTTTTTTGTCTCCACCGAGCGGAAACAACCCAGTCCAGCTATTCTGAATAGAACGCTCAATAATAGCAACGTGGTCTTTCTTGTTTGCTTCTAAAAGTTTGACCTGTAAATTGACCGATGTTTGAGTGAGCTTCTTTTTTATATCTCTACGGTAGTTCTCCCAATCACGCCACACTTTTTTGTCTATCCAATCAGGTATAAAAAGTCCCTGTATTTCTTTAACCTTACCTAACCTAACCTTACCTAACCTAACCTGCGGCAGCGTTTGGTTGCCATTTGGTTGCCATTTGGTTGCCATTTGGTTGCCATTTGGTATGACATCTTGTTTTTGCCCTGTATTTAATGAGTATTTTTTGGTTTTTTTATCAACAATAATTAGAGATTTTTCCCTCGTGTATTGTGTTTCAGAATATCTGTCTGGCCGGATTAAGTTATGTATCAACCAATGCTTAATTACACACACTCCACTCTCAAAAGGAATGATAAATTTTTTAGCTATTAAAAGTTTATAATCGTCATCATTTGATCCTACTATCTTCATTATTTTTTTAGGACTTGAAACAAAACCATCATCATCTGCCCTCATAGCTAAACTATAATATAGAAGTTGTGAGCTTTGAGGCATATCTAAAAAGGCATCTGTATCCACTATTTTCATTGAAAACATCCTGCGGTTAGCCATATTATTTTTAGTATCTAAAAGCTAATGTTTAAAACGCAAAAAACCCGCTCTATTGCTAGAAACGGGAATCTTGCAATCAAGCCTATATAGTTCCATGCGGGAACTTAACTGCCAAAACGTACTGATTTTTCTGCACTTTTGGGCGGTTAAG
>PFQB01000035.1 GCA_002793355.1 Candidatus Dojkabacteria bacterium CG_4_10_14_0_2_um_filter_Dojkabacteria_WS6_41_15 | reverse complement strand
CTTTTCTATCATTGCTGGCTCCTTCTTTTGATAGCCCGCTACAATTTCGATTGAGCGTCCAACATTAAATCCAATACCAAAATTTACTTTTCTTTTCAGCATTTCGTCAATAAAGTGCTCTCCATTGGGCGCCGTCATACCAACAAAGAGAAGATCAGGTCTTTTTGCATTAACATCCACAGCGATAGCATCGAGCATTCCCTTGTTTTCAAAGAATCCAAAGGGAGGTGTACTTATCCCAACAAAATTATTCTTCAGATTCGGATAGGCGGCAATAAAGTATTCTCGAACTTTGTACGGAACATTCCCAAATCCGCCCGCCAGATATATCGTATATGGAAGATTCTCGTTTCCAATCATATTGATAAGTTGGATAAAGAGAAAAGTACCCTCAATAAGCTCCTTGGGCTGAAAACCTAGAGACGCTTTCCCATACAACATCAAAGGAGGATAGCCATCTGGGGTTTGTAAAAACGCTTTTGTGTACATTTCTCGAATCTCCTTATTTTCAACTTCAATGAGAAGTCGTAGATGGTCCAAGTTAGTTGTTACAACCAGCCCTGTCGGTACTTTCTCTACATTACGCTCGGTAACATATCGCTGGCGCAATCGCTCTAGGATGATGTCTAACGCTTCTTTTTTGGTTCCTGTAAAAACGCTTAAGAAAGGTGCCCGAAACAGAGGAAACGGGTAATTTACTCCCCTGGCATTGTTCCTGTTTGCCAACACGCCAGCAAGCGTCTCTTTGACAATTCCCAACAATCTTGCTGGTAACGATAGGTCATTATCGGCCAATTTCCATCTTTCTTCAAACGAAGCCCTTTCTTGGGGATTACCACCAGAAAGCACGATTTTATCTGCGTATGCCTCTGCAATTTTCTCGATTTCTGTGTCATCAACCTCCCAAATCTCAGGTGAATCCATCTCTTTCATATAATTCAATTCATCAACTGTTTGTGGCAAACGCACGAGCACTCGACCGTCACGAATCAATATTTGGTGCGAATATACCAAAATTCTTGCTTGCAAAGACAACGAAAAAGGCGAAACCAGTGCGGTATGCAAGAGCCTCTGGGCGTGCTTAGTTACAACGGCTATTTTAAACAATTCGTCTAGGAAGACAGGATTAACTACCAAAACGAAATTCCGGCCAGCCTGCAACCGTGAGCTATCACTTAGTGGAAACTTGTTCAGAACCATACGGTATTGTACTTTGATTAGGACTGTTTCTCAATTTTCTTGAGAATTTCCATATTTTCCTGAATTTCACCTTGAATACTCAACATATCCGGCTCACTTAGTTCCATTTCTGCAGCAGCCAACCTTTTTCTGAGAACCTCCATACGTAGCGCCACGCATTGCCTTTTCAGTCGAGTCCACGCTTTAAAGAAATCTAGTATTACCTCGTCGGTAATCACAATACTTGCTGCCATTTCGGATAACCCGATTCTTTCAATAAGAGCGGTGATTTCTGTGTTCTTTCCCGATATTTCCGCTATCCAACGTGAGAATTCTAGCGCTACCTCGTTAGTAAACCGTGTATAGACCGTTTCCCACGTAACTTTGATCTTTTTTGTCTTTTTATCTAGAACACTGAGAACAATATGCTCGTGTTTCTTGGCAAATTCAGACATCAGTTGGAACAATTCTTGCTGCTCTTTTAGAGGGAAATAGCTAAGTGCAACCGTTGTCTTTTCCATAACCAATGTTACAAGCGGGAAGAGCAGAACCAGCGCAAGCACATACTCTGAGGTTGATAACGCACTCTGTCGTTGTTTTAGCTCATCTCTGATATAGGTCGGCGGAACTGTTTTTTGAATTGCAGCCAAAATACCTTGTTCAGACAGGCCAAGAGTATCAGCAAACTGCTTTGCAAGGATACCTTGTTTGAGTTCTGGAGCAGAACCCAGAATTCCAACTAATTCATGGAGCTTTTGTTCAAATATCGTTAGGTCCTTTTTCATTAGTCCCTTCAAAATGGCCAGCTGCACCGCAAAAAACTCTTGCGGATGTGCTGCGCGATCCTTCCAATCATCAGGGCGTTTTTGAATGAGTTCATCAATATCTTTAACGTCTTCAGGTAGCGAAATCACATAGGGCATCAGCTCTTGCGCAAGCGCCAGTTGGACGCCCCGTAAAATAGATTTCTGCCCAGCTGAATCGTTATCAAAGCAAAAAGCGACATTTTTAGTGAACCTAGAAATTAGCCCTAATTGGGTATCAGTCAAGCCGGTTCCTAGAGGTGCCACAATATTCTCGACCCCGGCTTGTTGAGAGGTGATGGCGTCAATCTGGCCTTCACACAATATCGCCATGTCGTTTTTATCGATAGCCTCCTTTGCACCATGTAGCCCAAACAGAAGAAAGCGTTTTTTGTACAGTACACTTTCAGCCGAATTCAAATATTTTGGACGAGGATCATCTTTAGCCATAACTCTGCCGCTAAAGGCAACAACGTGGCCGGCGGTATCAAAAACGGGAAACATTAAACGATCGGTAAACTTGTCGTTTCCCCGTTCATTTATAAACCCAGTAGCTTTAATCTCTGCTGCCGTAAATCCTTTTTTTGCAAGATAATTTTGTACTAATTTTTGATCGAAAGGTGCGTAGCCGACTTTGAATTTTATCAGCGTTGCCTCAGATAACCGTCTTCGATTTTTAGCATAGTCTAAGGCGTTTGCGCCTTGCGGTAACTTCATTAAAATATAATGGTACAAGTCCGCAACAATAGCGTATGCTTCGCGTAGTCTCGAAATCATTTTCACCGCCGGATCGTCACTCTTTTGCAATTTTATTCCCAACTCTCCAGCAAGTTTTTCTAATGCCTGCGGGAATTCAATATGCTCAATCTTTTCTATAAATTTGATTACATCGCCGCCTTCTCCACACCCAAAACATTTATAGTATCCTAGCGTTGGGTTCACACTAAAAGAGGGCGTTTTCTCAGAATGAAAGGGACACAGGCCGGTGTAGTTTCGCCCAGCCTTCTTCAATTTCACATAACGAGAAATAATCGCAACAATATCGGCGCGTGTTTTAATTTCTTGTGCATCAGAGTTTGTATTCATTCGTTTGTTAATCTGTGGGGTAGCTACTCAATTATACTAGATATCCAGCAACTCTTTCTTCAATTGTTCCAAGGCTCGGTAGGGAAGCAGAGCACAAGAGGCACGTTTGTCAGTTTCTTGCATGGAAAAGGTGGCCAGTAGTTTTTTCTTTTCCTTTTCGGTATCTATAGCGGAAAGTAGTTTGCCCTCAATTTCTTGGCACAGAAATTCAGCACTTGCCAAACAAATCGAGCAGGCGGAACCTTTGTAAACTATTTTTTCGATTTTGCCACCTGCTTGTTCGCCTTGCAACGTTATTTCGTCCCCGCAAGAATGATTGCTTGCCTCAAAGACTTTTATACCAAGGATAAATCCAACTAATCGGTGGGCTTGCTTCTCTGTAAGCTTCCGTATCAGGTGCTCGTTCATTCTGAATTATACGTTTTTATGGGCGTCCTTTCAACATTTCTTGCATAAGAGGTGCTGAAGCGGTGAGTCTGGCACATGCACTTGTTAAGTGCCGGACTGTTTCGACCTATACCCTTCTACTGCCATCTTTATTTGTTTAAAATGCTCTAAATAGTGATTATCTTCACCTTCGTCAAAGACCCAAGCATATTTACTGCCTTGTTTACGTAACTTATCAGTTCCAATACTTTGAATTGCCAAGTCAAAAGCATTTTCTGATTCTTTAAACCTTCTCAGTATTTCCTTTCCAGAACGATCTCGCAATTGACTTACATGTTTTTGATTGAAATCTCCGTAGTCATCTGTTTTCATAAACCAAGGGGTTTCGTCTGTCATCCAGATTCTCGGTACTTCTTGCGATGCCATTTCAATCCAGCCAATAAGATGACTTATTATATCTTTCACAGTCCAAGAATCGAAAACAATAAGCGCCCATTCTTGTTCTGATAGGTTGTCTAAATAGGAAACCAATTCTTCATAAATGTCTGCAGTGTTAACCATGAAGCAAGTATACATCATATTCCTGCTTAGAAGCGTATCCTGAAAGAATTGGGGAAGGGATTTACTGCTCACTTTGTTCCCAGCACGTGCGCGTGCCGACACTCGCAAGCTCGTGTGGCTCTTGCCTACGAACCGTCGGTTCTCACACATTTTCATTTTCGTTTCAGAATTTCCCTCTTTGAGTACTCCGCTTTCAGTTTTCGGTTCTTGAGCGTAAAAGAATTAAAGAATTTTAATTCTTTAGCGAAAGAGAGGAAGGGATTCGAACCAACATATCATATAGTATTTACAACTGACGAAGCTATGGGTGCTTTATGCTCCGTTTTTGTCATTTGGTTCGAACACCTACTACTAGGTAATTGGATCGCTTAGTAGATAAAATAGGACCTACAATATAATAGGTAAACAAATTTCAGTTACATGCTCGTAAGATTCGAGATAACCATTATAGTTCGCTTTTATATATACCTCGTATTGGTATGAAAACTTAGTATCTTCTTGAAATCCTTTATACTTTGCAAGCTTTTCAAGCTCACTCCAAAAGTATATTAACTCGCGTGCCGGTCCTAAATGTGCGTATTTGAAAATAGAATGAACAGGCAGGGTAAGCTTCTCAAGCTCAGTTTCAATGTTAACTCCAGAGGCCTTGACACCAATAACAATATCGGTCTGCTTAATATCGTATTCTCCATTAGGGTACAACACATACAAGCTTTGGCCGATTGAGGTAGGTAGTAGAGAAATAAAGTTATTTATGAATGAGCCGATTTCATCATAAGTACCTCTATATCTTTTAACATAGAGTGTAACTGCTTCAATTTTTTCAACGCTCCCAGTAATAATGGAGCCTTCTGCAATGTTTTTAATATATTCATGTAGCTTTTTCTCTCGAAATAACAATTCTGCAATGTGTTTTTGTATTGCATGTGCATGCAACTTGAAACTGTTGTTCAAATTGCTACGACTGGTCAGTAACTTTTTGATCTCGCGAAGCGGTATTCCCAATGAAGAGAGTAGATAGATAAAATTATAAACAAATAAATCATTTAGAGAGTAATATCTATAGCCATTTGCCTCTCTTTTGGTTAATAAGAGCTCCTTTTTGTCATAAAATTGCAATCGTCTTTTTGTTGTTTGGACAAGTTTTGCAAACTCGCCTATACTAATATGAGTATTGTTTGCCTCTTGACTATTACGTTGCGTCATAGATTATTATACAATAATGTTACAAGAAATTGAATCGGCTCGAGATGTTCTTACAAATGATCAACGCGCTATTGCGCGCGAATTAACTGCCTACGTTTGGGAATACTACAGCAATCTTGAAGAGCCGATCGTGCCACTTTCCAGAATCGCAAGACTGTCACAGCCTAAGGATGTGCATGAATTTCCAGTTGATGAACATTCAAAAACAGTGGGACTGTTAACCGCTCAATTATTGGGTTCTGACCCAATAGAGCCTTTACGTGCTGAAGAATTTCCCTTTTTTTCTCAACTAAAGGAAAGTATTCCTTTTGAAGAACTAAGAGGGAGTCAAGATCCAGAACATAAACTTTGGATTGAGATTTATGATTCGTGCAGAATATTAGCTCGGGCAATGAGTTTATCTTCAGACGAAAAGGATGTTTTAGTTTTGGCAGGATATTTACATGATATAGGAAAGTATCTTCCTAAAAAAATGCTAGAAGCATATGACCATGACCTTGCTGGGATAATCCTGCTTCAAACCATGAGCAAAAAACGAGGGGGGAGTGTATCAGATTCCACAGTTGAATCATTAGAACAGGTTTATCTGGGGTACAATCTTCTGATCTCATTCTTTATGAAAAAAGACATAACCGCGTCTGTCTTAGACTTTGCATTTGGGCATCACTATATTCAAACAGCCCTGATTGTTCATGTCGCAGATGAGTTAGGGAGAGGATGGAACTTTGAAGATGATACTGAAAAAGCTGTAACCCTAAGGATGCAAAAACTCAGTAAAATGAAACAGCTTGTCGAATACAACATTAAATTAATTGCCAGTAAAAATGCAGAACATAGCCCTAAGTGATGATTACTTTAACAAGTTTTCAGAAAAGCCTGTAGCAATATTACCGTTCAAACCGAAACTCGCTAAATTAAGAAAAATATGCGAGGAGTTTTTGATAGGGCTAAATGCAAGACTGCAAGAGATTGGGATTGTGGCAGAGTTAGACGGTTCGTTACTTTACAAAATTGCCGGAAAAGAGGATCTGGAGGTCGTAATTTATGCGGAAGGAAAATGGTACGAAACATTACAATTTCTCATAAACATGTATCATAAGATTGATACATTAGAAGAAGAGTACGCTCGAATCAATGTATCGTTCAAAGGTTACGAAATCGAAGTTAAATGCAAAAGAGGTCCAACTGCTGAAACTGCCCAAAAATTACGTGAGTACTTTACGACACATTCAGAAACTTTAGCTGAATACGAGAAAATGAAATTAGAAAATTGTTATTCAAAAAGAGTTTACCAAAAACAGAAGCACCTATTCCTCAGTAAAGTCCTCAAAAAGCTATAATTGTATAAGTCACAAGTTTGGGCGCTTCCAGCTTCGAACCGAACTCTTTTGAAATCTGTCGTTTTAAAGGCTTTTTGCGTATTACAGGACTACGTTGACACTTTTCCGCTTTTCACTCTCAAATTCAATCGACCTAATGAGCACTTTCATACGGTAGTAGCGGGGTCTTGTCGCTACCAAACAGTTCTGGCGGAGAGGGGGGATTTACTGCTCGCTGTGCTCCCAGCATGTCTGCGCATCAGTGCTCGTCTTCAACTCGCACGATGCTTAGCTACGAACCGTCGGTTCTCATCCAAACCATTTTCTTTTTCATAAAAACTCTTTCCTTCCCTGTTTGCTCCGTTTTTATGAAAACGGAGCATGTGGGTCTGGCACCGTACAATGGCTGGTCGGTTGAAAAAATGAGACAAAAGAGACACTAAAAAAAGGGGAATCTCATTTTTATTACCGCTAGAGATGTGCCCTATTAGCAATATGGAAAGTGCGTTATAATTAGGTAATAAATATGGCAAACCATCTAGCGGTTTACAACCGAACAATATTTCATACGGATTACATTCAAATGATGTTATCTGGGGATAAATCGACTGAGATCAAGCTCGGATACAGGAGAGTCGCTCCATTTGGTAAGATCACTGCTGGTGATTATATGTACATTAAAGAAGCTAGTGGCCCAGTTGTCGGCCGAGTGTTGATTCCAGAGGTTAAAGATTATGTGTTAGACCCTGGTTCGCCAGAACTACTTGAAATACTTCTTAGGATTCAAGAAACAGTTGGACTACGAGATGCAGAACATGCACATGCAATGTTTGAGAAAAATCAATACAAACGATATGCAACTGTTTTCAGTTTGGCAAAGCCAGAACAATTAGAGCATCCTGTACGCATTTATAAAAACAATATGAGCACATGGATCGCAAACTATGAATTACCTGTAGAGCTACAGTTCGCGTTTGGTATCAGCGACGCCGAAATGAAAAAAGAAAGTAAGCGAGATAGAGCAAATGAATTTAGACACTTCTAGATCATGAACGATAAAGTATCGATAATAATGCCGACATATAACAGAGCATTCGTTTTATGGAAGGCCATACTTAGCATCCAAACACAAACGCACCCTAATTGGGAATTAATCGTAGTTAATGATAGATCTACTGACGATACCGATAAGCTGATGCGCGAATTTCGTAATGATCCAAGGATAAAATACGTCGTGAATAAATATTCGCACAGCCCAGCTGGTGGAAGGAAATTTGGATACGAACTTGCGTCTGGTGATTTCATTTCCTATCTCGATAGTGATAATACCGCATTTCCAAACTGGCTAGAAGTTACTTTGGAGCTCTTTAGAAACGATAGCAAAGCAGTATTTGTATACCCATCTAGGAATTTTAGATTGTTGCATTTAAAAAAAGGAGTTTTTCAAACATATGTTGAAGAAACTGGATATTCAGTAGCACCCTCTATTGATACTTTATGGATGCATACCTTTGAGGGTGATCCAAACGGAATGGTCCATCGAGCTAGTGCAATGAAATTGATCCAAGGATGGGATGAAACATTCACGTTATTCGAAGACTATGATTATAGCCTACAGTTAGCTCAGCAATATCCAGATGGCATGCGTTATTTGAAGCAAACTCTTATTAATTACACTCGACTATATGGTGAAAAAGGCATATGCAACGATGCTACATATAAACAGATTGTTGAAAGCTTAACACAACTGGATAATAAGTATAAAGAGGATAAGAATTGGAAAAAGTATACTTGGTACAAAGAGCAGATAGAAAAATATACTTCATTTCTAGGAAAAGGATTTGATCCTATCGATAGAATTGAAGCAAAATATAGTAAGACAAAAAATGATTGAGAAACATAAAGTTGAAATTGCGAGCTTACTTTTTTCAAACGAATTTCCGATAAGATTCAGTCAACAAGATTTTCTTGTCGAACATAGAATTGAAGGTAAAAGTGCCAATGTGTATGAAGTCACGTGACAGGTACCCGATATATTAAGACAGTTTTCTAAGAAAACAGACTAATATGTTTGGTAAAATATATGATGAAACGCATCCCAAAGGAAAT
>PFQB01000083.1 GCA_002793355.1 Candidatus Dojkabacteria bacterium CG_4_10_14_0_2_um_filter_Dojkabacteria_WS6_41_15 | reverse complement strand
ATTGAGCGAAATCAGCTCACATTCTTTGAGTATGAAATAAATTAACCGCTAGATACCCCGTCAGCTTGCTGCGGGGTTCTTCATTACCCCGCAGTTCGAAGAACTGCCTGCGACGAAGTCACATGTGCGTAAGCACGGGGGAATCTATAGGCTTTCTCCGCCAATTCTCCAGAAACAAACACCCTTAATTCCGTACTTTTCTGCGAGAGTAATTCGCTCATTAACAGCTTTTTTGTCTAAATAGTACATCACCCGTTCAACTCCGTTATACTTGAACTCCGCACGCACCTCTTTTACCACTGGATCGTACTTTTCTCTGTAGTAGGCACTGTGTGACTTTACGTAGGCAATGCTGTCATGTTGCAGAGATATGGTGTTTTTTGCAAGACCAGACGAGAGGGATTTATCATTATTTTTGCCGGCAAGATTGGTTATTTTGGGCTTTGGCCATCCATGCGAATACAATGGTAGTGCCAGCACAACTTTTTCTGCAGGCATTTTCGAGATTGCATACCTAATTATTGTTTCATTCCAATCAATTGGAGAAAGTGGCCCCGGTTGTAAACTCGTTTGCCCTGTGTAGTCGTAAGCCATAATTCTGAATTCGTCAACTACTGCACCAATGGCTTTCCAGTCTTGCGCTTTATGGGTTTGAGGCAAAAACGCATAAATTTCTCGATCGTCAATTTTAGGAGCAGCAGTGAAAATGAGCACCTTGCATTGCTCGTGAAGCTTAACGCTCAATTCTGTCAGGAACTCCAAAAGCAGCGCAGCATCATCTTCGTAGGTACTTTCATAGTCTAGATCGATACCATCATAATTATTACTGGTTACTAGTTTGAGAATTTCGTTGATGTGCTTTGTTTTGTTTTTGCGTAAAATTTCCTTTAATACATCTGCGTCAAAAAGTGAAATGGTTGGAATATTTTTTATATTGTTTGATTGTAGTAGTTTTGTAAGGGTTGAAGAGTTGGTAGTATCCTTGTGTTCGATTAAGCCGTTGTTGTTTGGTACAAACCATACGGGCGAAATAGTATCCCATTTCCTTGGATTTGCTTTCACCGAGTCAATTCCGTCTTGCATACCCCAGTCTGGTATCCATGATGAAAGCCTTATCGCTGGAGCTACAGAAAGCGTTGGCGTGGGAACTTTCTGGAACGAGTACGCTGTAGAGATGATCAGTGGCTCTTTAAACTTTACGGTGCCGTACTGTAGCCATAGCCGAAGCTTAAAAGTCAAACCATCGACAGGAACGATAAAGAATGGGGAGAAATAGTCACCAGTATTTGCTGCGGTAACCTTGCCGGATGCATACAAACGTGAACCTTTAGTGTTAAGAACCTCGAAACTATAACTGTTCTGGTGTAGTATACCTTCTGTATTGTCTGTCCAATCCAAAATTACTGTACCGTAGGGTGAATCTAATGAAAGTAAAGGTGCCTTCGCTAAAGCCAATAGCGGGGAAGAGGTGTTGTAATAGTAAGCTTCGGAGTTCAAGTTTATGAGATATTCTCGTTGACAGAGAGAATTGCTTAGGGAACACGAGGTTTTCAGTAGATTCGCAATAATGTGCAAGCCGCCGCAGTTCCCTTTTGCAATATAGGGGAGAATTTCTACGGAAGGGTCAGCAGACTGAGTAGTCATTGCTACCGAAGAGATGTTGCAAAAAGTGTACTCGAGATTCTCACCAATGCGGCTTACTATAAGATTCGGGAAGCTTTGAGTGACGCTTGTAGCATAGTCTTCGGATGGGTTGTCGAGAATTATTGTTTTAGCATGTTTCTGAATTACCGCAATCTCTTCAGGTGACAGTGCGAAGTTGTTCGGAATGATGATAAATTTTCCCAGAATCTCTTTTTCTGACACCGTGGGTTCTACTGCTTTGTCACTAGTAGTTTGGGAAGTATTAGGTAGGATTAATTCTCCACCTTTGTCTTTTGTTGTAATTCGAATGAATATAAAGGTGATACCCACCACTGCAACTGCTAAAAGTGTAGTTACTGCAAGAGGTTTGAGTATTTTTTTTATCTCCATCAAGTATTATACTCGAACTGTAGTACAAGGGGTCGTTTGGGAGGGGATACCTCTTTCGGACTAAATTTACTAACGCCCCAACGGAAACTAGAGATGTTACAATTAAGCAACACGGCTTACTACTTTCCGCAAGAGGTACCCAACCAGTACAGGATATTGCCAAGCCCCGTATCCCGTGTTATAATTCTGTGCTTGGTAACTAGAGCGGAGTGGACCCACCCGATCCCTTTTCGAACTCGGAAGTGAAACGCCCCAGCGCCGAAGATACTTGGATATTTCTCCTGGGAAAATAGGTCGTTGCCAAGCTTTTTGTTTTTTTACTCTCGTTCACTACTCGAAACAACACGGTTGTTTCTTGTTGCGTTCACGAACCGTGATAAACAAAAAACTTGCAAATATGGAGTATTAATATAATTGCGTGCACTAGCCAGTAAAGCTAAGAGTTAGTAGTTAGCAGCTAGTGGTTAATAGTTAGTTCCCTTTTAGGATTTCGTCTGATTTCTCTGGATTCTTTGCCATACGATCGAAGAGTAAAATTGCTTCGATAGGGTCTTTTTTCTTTGCTAATACTTGCTCAAAGGTAATATCGTGAACCTTGACTGATGTCGATTTAAACACACCGAATTCGCCTAATTCATCTGCAAGAAAGTTAATTGCAGGTGACAGTTTTAACATCTGTTTTGCCACTACTTGTGCATCTGGTATCGAGTATCCCTGATTTGCTGTTAGGAAGGTCATAAGTTTTTTTGCCAACGTTTTATCATGAAAATACTTTACTAGTAGCTGTTGAGCTGTGGACACAAAGTTTTGGGCAATCATATAGACCGATACGATACTTGGCAATGGTGTCATGCTGAGGGTTAGCATGAGAGGCATAATGTACAGGGTCGAGGTGTTTAAAGAGGAAGAAAAGGCATCTTGCATTGCTTCGGTATCGTTCTTTGTGGCATCCTTTTTCCTGACTTTTGGTACCTGTGTATTCATTACCTTCAGGGACACTATAGTAGGAAGGACGTTGGAAAGGGCCAGAAATGCGAGTAAAGACAGATAGGGTAGTGCACTGCCGGTAAAGAAGCCTTGAGCAAACATGCTACCTGGTGAAGCAAGCAGCTTAATCCCAAACAAGTCGGTAGAAAACATTGTTTGGCCAGTTGCGATGAGCCTTTCTGCAATAAAAGGGTAGAGACCAGGCATATTTAGTGGGGTGACACCGGCTTTTGTAAACGCTATAACGGATTGATAGAGGGCGATTAATATTGGAATCTGTAGTACAAAGTTAGTCAAGCATCCCAAAGGATTGTAATTAATCTCCTTATATATGGCTTGTTGTGCTTGTGCCATCTCGGTTGGCTTGTCTTTATATTTAACTTTCAGTTCGTCGAGTCGAGGTTGGATTGAGCGCACTTTCTTTGTGTCGCGATACTGTTTTGCGACCATTGGCCAAAGTAATAGCCTAATGATAACGATTAACAAAAATGTGCTTAACCCTAAGCTACCTGTAATGACATAAAGGTAAGTAAGCAGGTTGTGAATTGGGGCAAAAATGATGGTATTCCAAAAGTTTCCAAGCATAAAGGCTATTGTATTCGTTTTAAATGGTTTTTTCAACTGATAAAGAGAACCACAATCACATGATTCTCTACTTAGTGCTTGACACTTTATTCCGATGTGCTAGGATGACCTATTCGGCACTGCCCCGCTGAATATTTTCACTTTCAAGGATTATGGAACAGGTTCAACTGTTCCTGCCTTGGTCATTAGCGGATTGCACCGAATTACTCGCCAAATCGCTAGTAAAATTCCATAAACACCTCTTTTTTCAATTGCTTCCTTTCCATATTCGGAGCAGGTTGGAATAAAACGGCAGGTAGCGCGGTGATTTGGTCCATGGTCGGGGGAGAGTGTCTGCTGATAGAGGGAAATTAACCAGGAAAGAAAGTGTTTCATGTATTCAGAATTGACAAATTTGTAATAATCTCCGTGCGCAACTCTTTAGTGATTGCCGGCTCCTTGCATATCCAAAGCCAGTCAGAACCAGAGAAAACGGCTGGAGATAATGTTTGGCGTGTTGTTGCGCGCAATACTCGCTTGATGTAGTTGCGAGCTGTCGCCTTTGGGGTAATCTTCTTTGAAACGCTCACAATGACCGCTGACTTTGCTGCGATGCGCTCTTTCTCTTTCGGCGTATACATAAGTGTCAGTTTGCGTATGCGCAGCACCGTATGATGGGCCAGAATGTGCTGTCCAAGAATTTGTTTTGGGGTTAGTTTCATTCTGTTGTATTCTACCATGTTTCTGTTACAATAATCCCATGTTCGGACTAGAAAAATTCGGTAAGATGGCTGATACCGTTAAACAAGCCAAGCAGCAGCAGAATAAAATGAAGGAGATTCAAGCGTTTGGTGAATCTCGAAACCATCTTGTTCGTGTGCATTTAAATGGTTTACAAGAATTGGTAAACATAACCATTGACGAATCATTGTTGTCTCCCGCGAAAGCCAAGGATCTCAAGAATGATATTATGGCAGCGTATAAAGATGCTCAACAAAAACTACAGAAGGAGTTGATGAAGGGCATGGATATGGAGCAAATGAAGAAGCTGTTGGGAATGTGAGATTAAACAGTTAAAGATTAAAGTGTAAAATCTAAAGAAAAATTTGGTAGTATCCTAATCCTTCATGCTTTAAACTTTATATTTTATACTTTAATTCTTATGGGTATTATTCCAAAATCTCTTAAAACCTTAACGCTTGAACTGCAGCGCCTGCCGGGTATTGGCCCAAAATCTGCCCGTAGAATTGCCTATTTTCTCTTTTCCTTGCCTCAAGAACGACTGACCTTTCTAGGTGATTCTTTCAAAGATCTTAAGCAGAGTGTTACTACCTGCTCATTCTGCAATATGCTTGCCGATACTAATCCCTGCGAAGTTTGTGGAGATGCGACTAGGGAGCTGACATCGCTTTGTGTTGTGGCCGATCACATGGATGTATATGCTATTGAAAGAACGGCTGGTTACAAAGGAATGTATTTTGTACTTGGCGGTTTATTGTCGCCGGTGAAAGGACATGGACCAGCAGATATTGCCGGAGCGGGTTTAATAAAACGTCTTCATCAATTAAAGAAAATGCAAAAGAATAATAATCGACTGGAGGTCATTTTTGCACTTAGCCCAACAACGGAAGGGCAGACCACGGCGTTATACTTAAAAGAAGAACTCAAAAATGAGTTTGGCGACAACTTGCTACTCTCTCGCGTCGCCGTAGGAATTTCTGTTGGCACTGACATCGACTATGTAGACACGTATACACTACAAGAAGCGTTGAAAGGAAGGTCGTTGTTATAGTTTCACGGTGCACCTACTTAGCAGTTGAATTATTAAGTGCTTCCTCTTGCACAAAGGCACCGCAGTTGCTATACTGAAACCGTTACATGCTCGCGGAAAAAAATATTACACTGCTAACCCCCGCCGTCCTCAACTGTACGGCGCTGGAATATTTGAAAGATCAATCCCCAAGTTTTCATCGTAAACACATACTACGCTTCGCCTTTATGCAAGGAATATGGTTCTGCATTTTGTACATCTTATGCGTTGCTACAATCGTGTTCCCTTTGGTAACTTCTTTACGTGAAACCAGTTCCAAGGTACTTTTGAATGCGAATTTTACTCAGTGTGAAATAAAGAATGGTCAATTGATTTCAGATATTAAGCCAATGATTTGGTCCTTTTCCCTTTCAGATACCGATACAGCAAAGCAAGAGGTAGTAATAGCTTCGACAAAAGCAATGAATCGCTTCTATTGGGACGATCGTGTTGAAAAAGGCATGGTGAAAAGGATTAACGGAGTAAGTTTCATGCCAGACTACGTATACTACAAACAAGGAACTGATATAAAAAAGATTTATTACTCGCAAGTATTTGGGAATAGGGGATTCAAAATGACCAAATCACAATTGTTTGATTATGTTCAAAAGGTTACGGATAAAAAACAACTTACTAAAATAACCTTACTGCTTTTACCGCTTGTGCTGTTGTTGGGTATGATTGTTGGCTGTCTTTCTCATGGTGTGTATATGTTGGTGGTAGGCTTCATTCTTGGGTTGTTCACGAAAAATTTTGTCAAAAATCCTAGTACCAGTTATAAAATTGCAAGTGGGTTATATGTCGGTTGGGCATACATTATAGTGTTATCATTAATTGCTCAAAGAATTCTACTCTGGACAAATATCAATCTTTCTGCCTTTTTCTTGATGGTAAATACCGTAGGGTTTGTTTCGATAATTGGGGTTGGGTATCTTTGTCTTCGCACAATGGAGCAGGACCAATTGGGAATATCGATTTCTAAGTTGAAGAAACGTGAAAGGTGACGCAAGATGACCGGAATTGGGCGGTACGAGCAAAATATGTTTCTGCATTAGGTACCATTTATAGTGTTTCACTCAGTTTCTTTGTTGTACTTTCCATGATGTTTGCGACGTTGGTCGGGCAATTGCAAAAGCCAATACTTATTGAGGCCGCAACTTGTTCTTTACCAGCAAGCATTTCCACTACAATCGAACTTACCCCAGAAAGCGCTGACAATATTATTGATTGTTCTGGCCAAGATATCACAATCACCGGCACTGGAAAGTTGGTAATGAAAAGTTATTCAACGGCAGACTCTTCTTCCGCAAATGACGGCGGAGTTCTTCTTAAGGTTGCAAACCTGACAATTCAAGCCGGCGGTGAAATCTCCGCAGACGGGCAGGGATACGTAGCGGGTGCTGTTGATGGGGGAAGTGCCACAGCTTCGACAGGAATTGCTGCCGGTTCTGGTGGTGGCCATGGTGGTGCTGGTGGTTCGGGCAACACGATAGGTGGAACAGGTAATGAGGTTGGGGCTACAGGCGGATTAATTGGTAACAAGGATTATCCGATCACAATTGGTGGAGCTGGTGGGACATCCGGTGGTGCAGGGGTTGGTGGAGCAGGTGGTGGAGCAATAAAAATTGAGTCTTCAGGAACGGTAACTATAGATGGGAAGATTACTGCAGATGGGCAAGCTGGAGTAAAGAGTGCTGATAATCAAACCGCTGGTGGTGGAGGCGCCGGTGGATCAATTTGGGTCCAAGCACAAGTTCTTGCCGGTTCGGGAACCGTAAGCGCAAAAGGCGGTGGAACTGATGATTCGGCGACATACTACGGTGGTGGTGGTGGTGGTGGTCGCGTTGCCTTGATTTGTACCACGTCAACAACATTCCCTGCAGGTAACGTTAGTGTAACCTTTGGGATAGGTTCACAGAATGGACAGGTTGGGTCTTTAGTTGGGCCAGGCTGCAAGCCGGCCGAGCCTGCGATTCTTAAATTATACGAAAAGAATGCAACTGCAGGTTATGTAGACAGAGAGTTATCGGTGTCGGATCTCACTACAAAAACTGCGTTTACGTTTGCTTCTGATTTAGCTGGAGCTAATCTTAAACTTGAAGTCGAAGTTCGAGAGAAAAACGTAAGCTTTCAAAATACGATTACAAATTCTCAGGTTTCCGTTTTAAGTAATAAAACTTGTCTGAATGTTCCAGGTGGAATATCCCCAGGCAGTGGTGCTGTTGGTGGTGGTAGCCCGGGACGTAGCGGGAAAAATGGCACCGGAGGCGGTGGGGCAGGAGGACAAAACGGTGGCTCGAAGGCTGTAGGTGGAGATGGTGGTTCTGGTGTTGTTATTGTTCGTTATGTGACAACCGATGCTCCTGCAACGGTAACGGGTGGTACCGTTACAACTTCAGGAATTTATACAATTCATACATTTACAAACAGGGGTACGTTTGCTACTTCCGGGAATGTCACGGTGGAGTACTTGATTGTCGGAGGTGGTGGAGGTGGTGGCGCAGGCTGGCAAGGAGGAGGAGGAGGAGCGGGTGGTGTACTTTCAGGAAGTGTTGCATTGTCAGCACAATCCTATCCAATAATTGTTGGTGCAGGCGGACAAGGAGATCGGAATACTTCGGCAAATAGTAATGGTGGGAATTCTTCATTTAATGAATTGGTTGCAATCGGTGGTGGCCGAGGTGCATCTGAAAATCCCGGTGGAGGAGGTGCACACGTTGCATCTGTTGGTGGTTCTGGTGGTGGTGGAAGCCATGGATCGACACCATTAACAGGAGCTGCAGGAACAGCAGGTCAGGGAAATTCGGGCGGTTCTGGGTATACAGGAAACCCTTATGTAGGTGGTGGTGGTGGTGGTGCCGGAGGTGCTGGTCAAAACTCAACATCAACGGTTGTTGGTATTGGAGGAGTAGGAGTAGCTTCTTCGATTTCTGGTAGTACAAAATATTATGGTGCAGGTGGTGGTGGAAGTAGACGAAACAGCGCTATGGCACCACTGATTTCGACGTATTGTGGTTATGTAGAAGTAGCCACAGGCTTTAGCGCAGGTAAAGAATATAAATGGCAAGCTCGTGTTATTAGCTCTGCTGGGATCCCCTCAGGTTGGGTTCAATTTGGGGATAATTCTATATCTAGTACTGATTTCACGGTTGTTGGTGTGCCAGCGACTATGGAAATTACCGAGGGGAATAACCAATCTGTACAGGTGGGAGAAGTTGTGCCAATTCGTCCCAAAGTTCGAATCCTTGATGCGACAGGATTTGGTGTACCTTTTTATACACTTACTGGCTGGAGCGTTTTAAGTGGGGGTGGATTACTTACTCACACAATGGTAAAAACTGATGAATTGGGGTATGTCACCACGGAGTGGACTGTGGGCACTGTTTCGGGGGTGGGGAATAACTCAATTAGAATAGCCAACACTACACCCGCACTCAGTGCAACTTTTGTTGCAAGTGCTTTACCAG
>PFQB01000135.1 GCA_002793355.1 Candidatus Dojkabacteria bacterium CG_4_10_14_0_2_um_filter_Dojkabacteria_WS6_41_15 | reverse complement strand
TAAATTGAAACCGCAGATGTTTGGTGAACTAAAGATTCCGGTGGGTACAAATGCAAAAGCTATGTTGGTTCCGGAGGAATCTGTGGTTAAAGAATCCGGGCAAGAATATCTCTTTGTGCAAACAACCGATACAACCTTTGAAAAGAGAATTGTAATTACCGGAACCTCCGTTGATAACCGGATCGAAATTAAAGTAGGGGCAAAAGAAGGAGAAAAAGTAGTAACGAAAGGAGTTTTCTTTCTAAAATCAGAACTGATGAAAGAATCTTTAGGGGAGGTGGAATAAAATGATTGAAAGAATAATCCACTTCTCACTAAAACAAAGACTGCTTGTAATTTTTGCAGTTATAATTCTTATAGCTGCCGGTATTGCTGCATTCAGGCAGTTACCTATTGATGCTGTACCGGATGTAACAAACATACAAGTACAAATTCTTACATCATCGCCCACCCTTGCGCCGGTTGAGGTTGAACGGACCATCACTTTCCCGATTGAAGTTGCAATGAATGGTTTGCCTGATATTGAAGAGATTCGCTCCGTGTCAAAATTCGGCTTGTCGTTGGTAACTGTTGTATTTAAGGAGAACGTAAACATCTATTTTGCCAGGCAGTTAGTATTTGAGAGACTACAAAATGCTGCGAATGAAATACCGCAAGAACTTGGCAAACCGGTTTTAGGACCAACCAGTACGGGCTTGGGTGAAATTTACCAGTATGTTATAAAATCGAAAGGTAAAACAGAACACGATTCGACTGAGTTGATGGAAATGAGAACGCTTCAAGATTGGGTTGCCAAAAGACAGTTGTTGACCGTACCGGGAGTGAATGAAGTTAATTCATTCGGCGGCTACGAAAAGCAGTATCAAGTATTGGTTGATCCTCAAAAGTTGATCAGTTATAGAATCAGCTTGCGTGATGTTTACGATGCCGTATCAGAAAATAATTCCAATGCAGGAGGCGCTTATATTGAACACGGCAACGAACAATATTTGATTCGCGGAAACGGTTTGGTTCAAGGTATTGATGATATAAAAAACATAATAGTTAAGACTGAAAAAAGCGGGACGCCAATCTACATTCACAATTTAGCAGATGTAAAATTTGGACCGGCATTACGGCAAGGCGCTGTTACGATGAACGGAGAAGGTGAAGTTGCAACGGGAATTGTGATGATGCTGAAAGGCGCTAACAGCAGAACTGTAGTTGAGGAGGTAAAAAATAAAGTCGAGAATATTCGAAAAGCATTACCGGAAAATGTGGAGATGATTCCCTTTTATGATAGAACCGAACTTGTCAATAAAACTATTTGGACAGTTGAAAAGAATCTTCTCGAAGGCGGAATATTAGTTATAATGATACTTGTTTTGCTTTTATTCAATCTGCGCGGAGGTTTTATTGTTGCTTCTGTAATTCCTCTCTCTATGCTATTTGCAGTGATAATGATGGTAGCAACCGGAGTATCAGGCAACTTAATGAGTCTTGGTGCAATTGATTTTGGATTAATTGTTGACGGCGCTGTAGTAATGGTTGAAAATGCTATCCGAAAACTTCACGAAAAAAAGAACGGTATTAACACAAGCAAAACCATACTTGAGTCTGCTATTGAAGTTGGAAGACCGGTTGTCTTTGCAGTCGGAATAATCATCATTGTTTATCTGCCGATTATGACATTAACCGGAATAGAAGGAAAAATGTTTAAGCCGATGGCATATACAGTAACTTATGCACTTATAGGTTCGCTAATATTGAGTTTAACTTATGTTCCCGTGATGTCTGCAATACTGTTTAAGAAAGGCGTAAAGGAAAAAGAAAGTCCCATTATTGCATTCGCAAAAAAATATTATGAACCGATGCTGAGAAAAGTATTAGACAAAAGAATTATCGTTCTAACAATAGCTGTGGCATTTGTTGTTATCAGTCTCATAATCTTTCCATTTTTAGGAAGTGAGTTCATTCCGCAGCTTGATGAAGGTTCTATTGCCATAGGTGCTTTCAGATTGCCGAGCGCTTCGTTAACAACCGCAGTTGAGACATCTACAATGATTGAAAAAGAAATTAGGAAATTCCCGGAAGTAGAAAGCGTTGTTTCAAAAACCGGAAGAGCGGAAATAGGAACAGATCCGATGGGCGTTGAGATGAGCGATATTCTTATCAATCTTAAGCCTAAAGAAGAATGGACTACAGGTAGAACAAAAGCAGATTTAGTTGAAGCAATGCAAAAAGATCTGAAAAAATTACCGGGAATTGCTTACAGCTTCTCACAGCCTATTCAAATGAAGGTTGCAGAGCTTGTCTCCGGTGTTAAATCGGATATTGCTATAAAGCTCTTTGGAGAAGATTTAGATATTTTAAAAGTGAAGGCAGATGAAATAGTAAAGGTGGTTAGTAAAATAGATGGTGCGGAAGATATAACGGCAGAACAGATAACCGGGTTGCCGCAACTTCAAATAAAAATAGACAGACAAAAAATTGCACGCTATGGAATAAATGTATCTGATGTGAACCAAATAATTGAAACGGCAATCGGTGGCAGTGTAGCCGGTAAAGTATTTGAAGGCGATAAACGATTTGATCTGGTTGTGAGATTTGCACCGGAAGCGAGAAGCGATATTCAAGCAATTAAAAACATTCTTGTTCCTTCATCCAACCGCTCTACTATTCCTCTAAGCCAAATAGCCGATGTATTTGTTGAAGAAGGTCCGGCACAGATAAGCAGAGAACACAGCCAAAGAAGAATTGTTGTTGAAACCAA
>PFQB01000045.1 GCA_002793355.1 Candidatus Dojkabacteria bacterium CG_4_10_14_0_2_um_filter_Dojkabacteria_WS6_41_15 | reverse complement strand
AAAGCAAGAAAGCAGTAAAGCACAAAAGCACTAAAGTACTGAGACTTCGGAGATTCTTTTTGCGACTTCGTCCCAATTAACGATGCTCCACCACTTATCTACGTATGCTGCACGATCATTTCTATAATCTAGGTAATAGGCATGTTCCCAGACGTCCAGTGCCAGCACAGGTGTAAAAGCGGGCAAGTGGTTCAGGTTGTGCTTCTCAATTGACATCATAACCAACTCTTTTGTCGGCGTTGCATACAGCACTGCCCATCCTGAACCTTCGACAGACTTTGCAACGGAAGAGAATTGTTTTTGAAAAGCCTCGAAAGTGCCAAATGATTTTATGATGGCCTCTTCAAGTGCCGGTATCGGTTTATATTCCGAGCCAACTGGTCGCATAATGCTCCAAAACAGCTCGTGCAGTAAATGCCCAGAAACGTGGAAGGATAAGTCTCGGAGTGTTGCCTTAATATCTAGATCGGGCAATTCTCCGGCTCTGTTTTTTTCAAGCTTTTCTAGCGCTGTATTGGCACCTGCAACATAGGCAGCATGATGCTTATCGTGGTGAAGCTTCATAATCTCCTTCGAAATTACTGGTTCAAGTGCCTCGTAGGTATAGGGAAGTGGTGCAAGTTCGTATCTCATGGTGAAGTTAATAAATTTAGTTTGTGTATACTAATTCTTTGGTCGCCATTCTTGTAACGATTTCAGCAGGCTGGTTCGCTTGCTTCCGGTTGTTACATAGGTCAAGAGATCACTGTCGAAGATAGTCGTGGTAAGTGCTGTGCCTAGGTATTTACCTTTATACATATAGTGGGTGAGGATTAGCCCCTGTCTTGTGCCTAACTGCTCAGTTTGGTCAAAATAGAGGTTCCCGAGACCGTAATAGATCATCTTGTTTTTATAAATTTCGTAAGTTTGGGGTTGGTGAGCTTGCGTTCCGACTACAATGTCTGCGCCTGCATCTATAGCTTGTCGAAAAACTTTCTTTTGGTTGGTTACGGCATTGGCACCGTAACATTGTTGAACAGTAGTGCCGTTATCTGTGTAAGACCAGCATTCCTGGTATTGGAAATCCACAATTATTACGTCTGCCTTGTTTTTTCTTGCCTCGGCAACGTCCTTAACGATTTTTTCGGGAGACCAAGAATTTGCACCAGCTGTTGTTTTCTTCGCAATAGCCCCAGTTTTATACACAGTGTCGTAGTAATTGTACCCAAGGAAGGCGATTTTGGTCCCTTTAACCTCTTTGTATAAAATCTTTGCAGCATCCGCCGCGTTAAGACCACCACCAAAATAGGACCACCCCAGTGCGGTATACGTTTTAATAGAAGAGGTATTGTTGCTGTTTCCTTTATCGTTGTTGTGGTTTCCGGTTAACTCGATAATGTCGATGCCGCTATTCTTAAGAGCAGCAATATGTGAAGGTACCATACAAAAGGAAACGCCACCCGTTGGAACACACCCTTTTACCATTGAGATTTCGTTTGAGGTGTGAGTCAAATCGGCCTTGCTTAAGAAGTCACCGATTTTACGAGCTGCATAGCCAGGATCGCCAGAGGCGTTGGTTTTTATTCCTAATCCTCTTGTGATTGCAGTTACTCCGGTCATTCGTAAGGACATTAGCGAGTCCTTAGAAAAAGATTCTGGAAATACGGCATTTGCTCTGGCTTTCACGATGGATTTTCCTTTTGCACTTGTTCCTGTCAAAACCAGAAAGTAGGGGATACCGCCTTCTGGCGCATTATCAAAGAAATATTTGCCATTT
>PFQB01000115.1 GCA_002793355.1 Candidatus Dojkabacteria bacterium CG_4_10_14_0_2_um_filter_Dojkabacteria_WS6_41_15 | reverse complement strand
AGGTACAACGGTAGGGGAACAAACCTATGGCACGGAGTGGTGCTCGCACGGATAATTTACGCATATTTTTGTTTTTTTTGTTAATTATTTGAATTACGGTCTATTTAATTCGCAAGTTGAACGAAAATGTTAATAAGTAATAACTATATACAGTATAGCTCATCACATAAACTATGTCAATACCCTAGTTATCCACAAGCGTCACCTGTCATATACAAACAATTCATTTATTGCTATAATATGATTAGTATGCATGAATCACAAACAAGGGCTCTTGACACGAGAGTTAGCGATGATCCGCTCGCACTCGCTGTTCCCAGGCATTCAACGCGAAATAAATACACTCCGGCAGTTGCGCGCGAGATATGTGATAGGATAGCTTCGGGCGAGAGCATAAATAGTATCGGTACACATAAGCACCTTCCCACCGCGCGAAATATTGAAAAATGGCTGCTTGATCCCAATAAAAAGGCTTTCAAAAAGTTATACGAACAAGCTAAAAAAATCCAGATGGCACTCATGGCGGAGCAATTAGTTGACATCGCCGACAACGGCGATAACGATTGGGTCAAGCGAGAGAATAAGGAAGGTGAGGCTTGGTGGAAGCTCAACGGCGAGAATATCAATCGCTCAAAATTGCGAGTGGAAACACGAAAATGGATATTGGCGCGCATGATGCCAAAGATATACGGCGACAGGATAGATGTTACCAGCAACGTTGTTTTCTCTTTATCGGAATTACGAAAATCATTTCAAAGAAATGAAGTCTTTGGA
Organism: Candidatus Dojkabacteria bacterium CG_4_10_14_0_2_um_filter_Dojkabacteria_WS6_41_15; assembly: GCA_002793355.1. GTDB lineage: Bacteria > Patescibacteriota > Dojkabacteria. Next base: position 909 of record PFQB01000115.1, on the reverse strand, counting down.
AAAAAACCTGTCATTGATCAATGAATGGCAGAAAAACGTATTTGTTTTTTTATTGGATGTCTACGGCATGCGCCCCGCGCCGCCGGTTGATGATTTGCTTGGACGTACCCTAGAATACTCCGATGCCTACGGCGATAAGCGCGATGCTACATTTTTTGACAAAGACGGCAATCTGATATACCCCGACCTTAGTTTTTACACAAGAGAAATGTTTAAACTTCAATCCACGTCGGAGTTCAACGTGTTTCACGGCACTCGGCTCACGTGGCAGCAGACCGTTAAGCTCACCGCATACAACCGCGCTTTGGCGACCTTTGACAAGGATAGCTATGAGATGGCAGACAGATATATCACGACACGTTCCGGGCATGGCACGGGCAAGACATCCTCTTCGGTCATAATATCGCAACATTTTCTCATTTCTTTTTTTGGGAGTCAGATTGGGGTAACGGCAAACACGGAAGATCAACTCAGAGACATTTTTATGAAAGAATTTTCAATTTGGAAGCGAAAAATGCACCCTGAATTGGCAGGTAATCTCGTGGAATTGGACGATTTTATCAGAATTAGAAACGAAAAAGACTGGTTTCTGCGTGCTAGGGTCGCGCGACCAGAAAGACCGGAGGCTTTGGCGGGGTTGCATTCTCCATATGTGCTGCTAATTATAGACGAGGCTTCCTCGGTGCATAGCAAGGTTTTTGAAACAATGAAAGGCTCTCTTACAAGTTCAAACTACATAGTCATTTATGACGGGAATCCAACAAGAGCGGAGGGAGAATTTTACGAAAGCCACAAAAAAGGTTCTTCTTTTACCAAATTACATTTCAATTCTCGGCACAGCCCCATCGTGCGCAAAAATTTCATAAAAAAAATGGAAGACGATTATGGAGCGGACAGTGATGAGGTGCG
>PFQB01000012.1 GCA_002793355.1 Candidatus Dojkabacteria bacterium CG_4_10_14_0_2_um_filter_Dojkabacteria_WS6_41_15 | reverse complement strand
TTTAATGTGCTCCACCATTCTTTGATCTTAGCACGGTTCCCGTGCTAACAACTCCAACCGCAGCAAGCTGCGGGGAAATCTTCTCGATTATAAATCAATACCCGATGGTTCGATTGATCAGCAATAAAGAGTCGTATCCCATCTGAATGAACACCTCTTGGATAAAATAACGTATTAGCCCCAACCCCGCCGTTATTCTTGGTGTTACTCGTCATACTCGGCTGACCCACAACAACATCCGCGCTGGCGTTATTTGACGTGGGCAAAGAATTAAATATTAAAACTCGATTGTTTCCCAAATCAGTAATAAATAACTTAGCACCATCATAATATACCCCATAAGGGGCATTCAGCGTGTTTGGTCCAATTCCACCATTATTAGCGGTATTGCTCGTCATATTCGGTTGGCCAATGACAACGTCAGCAGAGGCAAAGCTCGTCGTAGGAATAGAGTTAAATATTAATACTCGATGATTTGAAGCATCTGCAATTATCAATTTATTTGTGGTGGCATCAACGAACACCCCCTTGTTAGCGTTAAGGCTTTTGGCACTTAGTCCTCCGGCATTCGCAGTACTTGTTACCATATCCGCCTGGCCGATAACAACATCTGCACTCGCCCCATGCGTAGTGGGAATCGAATTGAAAATCAGTACACGGTTATTTTGCCCGTCAGAAACGAACAGCTTATTGAGGATGGTACTGCCTATAGCATGAAATGCTCCTCTAATCTTGCTTGCGGTTATTCCTGACGTCGCAGATACTAAATCCGTTTGCCCGACTACGACATCGGGAATTGCCCCACTTGAAGTTGGAATTGCATTGTATATAAGGACTCTAAAGTTTTGATAATCGTTAATAAATAATTTGGTTCCATCAGTATCCATTCCCTGTACATTATAGAAATTGCTGGCTGTCACAATTCCGGTCGAACCAAAGAACCCGCTTCCAGTCATAGTGGCTTGCCCCAACACAACATCCGCACTGGCTCCATTAACTGTAGGAATGGAATTAAAAATCAATATTCTATTGTTTGTATAGTCAGTAACAAAGAGTTTGGTTCCGCTGGACACTACACCATACGTGGTTCCCAAGCTGCTCGCGGACACACCGCCATTGTTACAAGTGTTACTGGTCATATTGGGTTGTCCTATGACTACATCTGCACTAGCATTGTTTGACGTTGGAATTGAGTTGTATATAAGAGCCCTGCAATTTGCGCGATCGCCAACGAACATCTTGCCGTTTTTGACCTGGACCTCAACAGGATTATTGTACGTGTTCGCACTCAATCCACCGTTGTTTACAGTTCCGCTAGTGAGGTCTGGTTGCCCAATAACTATATCGGCACTCGCTCCGTTCGTCGTCGGAATCGTATTGTAGACGAGTACTCGGTGATTGCCATAATCCGCAACATACAACTTCGTTCCATCAGAATCAATCCCTCGAACCGTCCTCAGTGTAGTCGCCGTGGTGCCGGGGCTATTGCTAGTCATGTCGAGTTGTCCAATCACGACATCGGCACTGGCAAAATTTGACGTCGGGATATTATTAAAGATCAATATTCGGTTATTGCTTTGATCAGAAATTAACAGTTTTGTACCATCCGACCAAATGTCGTACGGATAGTTCAGCGTACTTGCACCAATTCCCCCGTTGTTAGCTGTGTTGCTATTCATGTTCGGTTGCCCGATAACCAAATCAGGGGTAGCTCCGGTAACTGTTGGGATTCCATTGTTATAGATTAATACTCTATGGTTATAACTATCAACAATAA
>PFQB01000080.1 GCA_002793355.1 Candidatus Dojkabacteria bacterium CG_4_10_14_0_2_um_filter_Dojkabacteria_WS6_41_15 | reverse complement strand
AACGTTTACAACTTTGGTACTTTCCCATCAAAACCTCAGAAAAACAACAAGGCCTGGTTGCCTGCAATACTAGGAGTAGAAATACACTTCTACTAAAAGATTAATAACCAATAAGAATAAATTCTGGTGTAATTGCAAAAGTATCGGAAATATGACCACTCTTGAGAAGACTACTCCCACAAATACTAAAACTATAGGACGCTATTACTATGGGATAGACTTATCCACAATCCCCTACTCTACGCCCAGATAACTAGTATCAGTGCCGCAATTACGACCACAATGTATTCAATAACGACGCTTTTTTTATACGTATTTTGCTCTTTATGAATAATAAACCCAAGCAGAACATATGCAACCATACCCTGAAGTATCGCCGAAATCCATGCGTATGGCGATGCCATTACAAAAACAAATAAGGTAACCAATAAGAAAAGTGACAAACAGGCAACCGACACCACAACACTCTTCGTAGATACCACAAAATATTTCCATAACGAATGAATAAGAACAAAGGTGCTCACCAGCACAAATAATCCAAGCAGCCCCAGTTCAGTATAGGATTTGGCAACAATCATAGGCACAGCAGTTTCGGCAACGACATAGGAACCCAGAAAAACGGTAACTATACTTGAAATAAAGGCCACAGACTCCCCTAGCCTACTTAAGGGAATGGTATAAAACAACGACACGTTTAAAATGTTAATTGCCAACGATAAAATATATAAAAATGTCATAAATACCGAAATTGCCAGAACGAAGAGTCCCCACAAATACACGCGATTAATCGCTCCGACAAAAAGAAAGCTAAGAAAGAGACAGTTGGCTAAAACAAACAGTGACGGCATAGGAAGTACCGAAAAATACGAATCTGTCCGTACTTGTCCCTTAACTCCCCAATAGACACCAAGATACGTCAACACTGCTAAAACAGTTCCAACTACGGCCCATAAATACAGCGAACTGCTCAGGGGGAAAATATAGATCTTGGTTATGGCAAATAACAAGGGTACAGCAAACGACACAAGCATCAATCTTACTCGCTTTGGAACGTCTTTAAATTGCTTGTCCCCTGGTGAAATCAGTACCTGCAAGTTAGAACGAAGCTGTTCAACAAGAATTTTAAGTCGTGTCACCGGAGAATCGTTACTCTGTAATAAATCTGAAGTATCCGCGACAACAGCAACATTATCTCTTCTCAACTTGTGTTTTGGTTGCTCTGTTTTTTTATGATCCATGAGGTATTACTTATTGATTATATATCATTGTACCGCAGATTCTGGAAATATCTGTCCTAAGTGCTCGTAACCAAGTTTGGTAACTACCCGCCCTCGCGGTGTTCGCTTAAGAAGACCGCAACGGAGTAGATAGGGTTCATACACTGCTTCCAATGTTTCTTCGTCTTCTGCAACAGCAGCAGACAGAGTCTTTAATCCTATTGGCCCGCCGCCATACTTTGATATCATCGTTTCTAGTATTTGCTGATCTAGCTGGTCTAACCCCAACGTGTCAATACCAAGCAAATCGAGTGCAGCTTGAGCAAGATCGCGAGTTAGTGCAGGGGTTTTTCCATGAACCGAGACATATTCTTTCACCCGCTTCAGTAAACGGACTGCAATTCTGGCAGTGCCACGAGAACGTTTTGCAATTTCTTCTAGTGCTCCAGCCTCGACACTAGTTTGGTCATTCTTAATTATCCGTTGCAGCATTGCCACTATCTCTTCTTCTGCATAAAAATCTAGATGCAGCAGCAACCCAAAGCGATCCCGGAGAGGCGCCGAAAGTAGTCCAATTCTGGTCGTTGCCCCTATTAAGGTAAATGGTGGTAACGTAAAGCGAACCGACTGTGACGCAGTCCCCTGTCCAACAATGATATCCACTTGAAAATCTTCCATCGCAGGATACAACAACTCTTCAACGGGCTTCCGCAAGCGATGAATTTCGTCAATAAACAGGACGTCCCCTGCTGCAAGATTAGTTAAAATGGCTATCAGGTCTGCCTGCCTTTCAATTGCAGGTCCAGAAGTAACCTTAACAGAAACTCCAAGTTCATTTGATAGTATGTGAGCTATGGTGGTTTTTCCTAATCCAGGAGGTCCATAAACCAATACATGATCAGCTGCCGCCTTTTCACCTTTTTCCCACTTTTTCTTCGTCGCACTGATCAGCAATGACAACATGTGCTTTTCTTTCTCGCGACCTATCAATTCGGCCAACTTTCTGGGGCGAACAGAAAACTCGATTTCAGAAGACTTAGAATTCTTCTCTACTTTCGAGAGCTTCTTAACCAAGATTTTGCCGGTATTTCTGCTATTAGCAACAATCATACTAAGATAATGAAAGAACTAATTTTACCTTCTCAGCCACCGTATACTCGGCGTGCTCGGATAATTTTATGCTTGCCTTCTCTACTGCTTCGCGTGCGGCGGATACCGAATAGCCGAGCTTTTGTAGTGTTGCAACCACTTCAGGATATGCCTCACCCATCTTTGTAGGGTTTTGCAACACTGTTTTGAGATTTAAATCTCTGCCAGAAAGTTCAACAATAATCTTAGCCGCCGTTTTTTTGCCAATACCCGAAACCTTATTAAAGACGGATACGTCATTATTAATTAGTGCGTCAGTAATTTGCTCAATTCCCACAGTATCAATAATTTGCATCGCCGATTTTGGTCCAACGCCAGAAACACTAAGTAATTGCAGAAACAAACGTAGCTTATCTGAAGAAGAAAAGCCAATTAAATAGGATTCATTATCATTCTGAACGGAATACGTCCACAATTCGGCACTCTTCCCATCCACTACCGAGGTGGCTTGAATGTCAGAAACCAGAACAGTATAGCCAACCCCCGGTCCTTCCACCTGTTCGGAGGTCCATAGCACTAATGACGTAGTGTTTTTACCAGATTTAAAGATTCCTAGAACCATTCCACGAACAAATCCAATCATAAAAGTATTATAGCATCGATGAATAACGATTAAGATTTAAGCATTCTGCGGGTATATAGTTGTTGCCGTGCTTAGTAAACTGTATACTTCAACCATGCCTCTGTTTAACCGATACGCTAAAGATACGCTTCATGCTGTCGTAATCAAATACCCAGTACCATAGCTTCATAGGTTTGAATAAGATGAAAGAATTCGCGTACTAATTCTTTGCCAGCTCAGTTACTTGTTTCGTTCCACAGAATCTGAAATTATGCTTCCCCAATCTTTTCATTGCTACCTTCACTATTTACTGCCGTACACTTCTAGTGAACAAACCGGCCATTCCGAGCTTGTGCAACTTCAGTAATCTTGCCACACAATAGTTGGCAATCTCTGGCAGCTATTGAATCGTAACTTGTCCTCTAGTGACAGAATAAAGGATACGGATTCCAACAATGAAAGTAATTAATAGTCTTGTTAAGAGAGTATTTTTTCTATAGGAAGGGCAATTTCGATCTTTTCACCCTTGGAAGTCAAATTGACTGCAACTGCATACAGACCAAGGGTACCCCCGAGGGTATCTTTGTCACCATAAACGCGATCATTTACGACTGAGCAACCTAAATATCTGGCTTGTGCTCGAATCTGGTGAGTTCTTCCTGTATGCGGTACAAATAAAAGTTGAAGTTGCGTTTCGTCTTCGAAAACAATGTACACGTCACTATAACAATTCTTACTTCCTACTAGTTTTTCTGCAACTTCAGGATCGTGAGTGTACACCATGAATGGAGTTCCGCGTCTGCGACCAATAAACCCGTCTAACTTTACCGGCCGTTGCATATGCGTAATCTGCTCTATTGCCTCGACCGTAGAGCCATATTCGGTAAAACGCCTTAATTCGATGTTATTCTTGTGTAAAAAAGCCAATTGCTGTTTCAAATTGCTCTGCAACACATTGTTTTTTTTGCACACGGCAAAATAGTGTTTTTGCAATTGTCGCTGTTCAAACTGAGCTTTTACTTCGTTGTATGTCTGCATATTTTTGGCAAACAATAGAATCCCCTGCGTATCTTTGTCTAGCCTATGAAGTAATCCTGCACGTGGGATATACTTATGTGCTTGTCGCATATATTTAATGAACTGGTAGACCATGCTATCTGCTCCGCGATCACCTTTTCCCGGGTGCGAGGATACCCCCGGGGGTTTATTGACCGCCAAAATATCATCTGTTTCAAGGATAATGTACGGGCGAATATCTGCCGCTTTTTTTACACGTGCTTCGTCTAACTCAATTCCCATTTCACTGGCATCCCACGCATCTGCCTCTTCGTCTTGTCTTTTTCCCGTTTGATAGACCGAAAGCATGTTTTTGACCAATTCTTCGTTTAATTCTGGCACTCGCTTTCCTGGATCAAAAGAGAAACCTTTCTTTTTTATCACTTCGTTTTGGAAAGTAACTCCACCCTTTTCTAGTAAGCGCTCAACATAGGTACGTGAGAGCTTAACGCCATACTTCTTCTCTACAACATCCTGTATGTATATATCAAGTCTCATATTCTATAATGAAAAGTATGTTAACGCACCAAAATATAGGGTCGAAACGGCAGCACAGGCTGTAATTCGTATCAAGAATGCTCTCATAATACCGCGCTTTTCCAGTCTTAATCTTCTAGCCAATTCAAACGTTGGCCAAAATACAGTGAAAAGTAATACCACACCAATAAAAGCCCAAAGAACAGGATAGTATATTCCATCGGTCAATCGAAAAAATCGCCAAGGAAAAACAGTAAGCCAGAGATATCCTGAAGCACTTCTGCTATACGGCAATATTCCCCAAGGAATGCCATAATATAGAACCCGATGGAAGACCATCCACATAGCACGGGCTAGAATCGAGCCTGCGATAGTTATATACAAAACGTTGTCGAAGAACGTCGTTGAAGATTTCTCGTTTTTCACACCCAACTCGTTTAGACGACTCCAAACAGATATCAAGATACTCCACACAAAGTAGAACAACACCAAACCTAAGGAGAAAAGTCCCCAAAACACTATCATTTCTTTGCCTCTTTAGCTGAGTCCCTTTTTGCCATTTCTTTAGCTAATTTCTTCGCCTGCCTTTTTGATAGCTTTACAACTTTCTTTTCGACACGTTTTGCCCTAAAAGCGCTGACTTTGGTCGCTACTGCATTCTTAACTGACAATACCGCCTCGCCAATCTTTTGGAGAAGATTAACTTTCATACCAGTAACTTTGAGCTTTGTCTCCTGCCTGTCAACATCTCCTAATTTCTCGCCACAATTTGAACAATGAACATTATAGATACTTTGAAGACTCTCGCACTTAGGACAATTCACATTCATTTGAGTGCCACATACTGCACAAAAATTCTGCGACACAGGAATTAACGTGCCACACATCGGGCAATCGTTTACCGAACTGAGTTCGTGCATCAGGTACTTGCTTTCTAATTTTGTCCACTGATGCTCGTCCAACGTAACGGTGGGGCGCATAAACAAATAGCCAATAAACCCAAGAAAATTGAACGGCAACACAAATAGAAACCACAACACAGAAAGTTGCCACTGTTTATATCGAGCACTGGCATCTACCGCTACCCACAAGGCAAAAACAATCCAAATAATGAAAACCCATAAACCGAGAATTCTGAAAGCAAGCATAACATCGATGCCAATTATCTGCTGAAATAATCCTTGAATATAGGAAGCTATGTCCGAAGTTGGTGTGGTCGGGACCTGCGCCAGTAATGTATACATGTGCTCCGTTAATAAACTGAACTACCTATCTGGGCAGAGAGGGAGTCGAACCCTCACGCTGGGGTCACCAGCAAAAGATTTTGAGTCTTTCGTGTCTGCCATTCCACCACCTGCCCAAAGTAATGAATTATAGCAAGAAAAGAAGCAACATGGTAGAATACCCTATAGGTAATTTTGATTCGATAAAATAGAATGTCACCTATTGGAGGAGTGGCTTATTCGAGCAGAAATGTAGCCAATGTACACGAGGCTGCGTTATATGTAGCACTCATTCAGAAAAAAGCTGAAGCCATTACCCCCTAATGGGTGCCTTCCCAGATATCGAGTTTAACGAAACAACCGGACTCTCTAATGTCCTCGCCGCAGGGGTCATGATAGAGGTGGAAAAACGAGGTATAACCGTTACTAGAAGACACCCTATCCCATTCGTTGTGACGCCCAGTCGCCTAAATACAAAATTGCAGTCCTCACTAGAAAAGACGTTTTCTTCAAAAGATGCAAATGCACAAGAACACCTCGAAGTCGGAAAGCTACATCTCTATGGATCCCTTACGATAGCCCCTACAGTACTCTTTTCAAGAGGAGGCGATGGTGAAATTAACCATATGGTTGTAGTCGACAAAATCAAATGTACCGGTAAAGAACTTGCTAAATTACAAGCAGCAGCTCGCTTAAGCGCTCCTGAATACGAATCGGTTAAACGGGAAATACTTCCTCAGGACGATAAGACAACATTGAGTGATTTACCTGCACGAAAATTTATGCAAATTGAAGAAATTCGAGCTGGTGCCGCCCTCTTTTATGACAGTGAACGTGGCTCTTTATATTATGGATATACGGTTTTTGGACAGAATATGCATCTTCTGTCAGAGCAATTCTATACGCGAAGTGAAGGATACCATAAAAGTGATCAGCCGTTGGAGCGCATGTCGTGGCCCTATATAAGAGTATTTCCCAATGCTTCAGAGCCATCGGGGCAATTTTCACATGATCGTAAACGCATAGCCAGACAAATAAGAGCGATTACCCGATTGATTGATGTACTTGAGAGCTAACAGCAAAAACGCTACCAATTCACGCAGTTTGTCTTATCCCCTTGCAGAAAGTTCTTCACATTCTGTACGAAAATTTTACCAAGAAATTCCGCAGATTCTTCCGAAACACCTGCAATATGGGGTGTTACAATCACATTGGGTAAACGTACCAACTCTTGTATTTTCATTGGGTAATCTTTCACATTAAAGGGCTCTTTAAACATCATGTCGAGCACCGCACCCGCGATTTTACCCTCCAATACAGCGTCGGCAAGCGCCATTTCGTCCACAACCGTGTGCCGTGCGGTGTTCACTAAAATTGCATCTTTTCGCATTAGGGCAAGTTCGTCTTTCCCAATCAAGTGCTTTGTTTGCAACGATAACGGAACTGCCAAAACTATAATATGAGAGCGAGCGAGCAGCTTTTCCAGCGAGATAAACTCATCAACATGCATCAGATTAGCTTTTGCTTGCGATGGATGGGCAGTATACGAAAGTACTTTCATTCTGTAACCCGTTGCTATTGCGGCAATTTTCAGTGCTATATTGCCACTTCCCACAATACCAATTGTTCGTCCCGCAAGTTCCTTTCCTACAAACAAACGGTATAACCAACCACCTGCCTTTACATGCGCTTGCGCCGAGGGAATCTTTCTGAACAAGGACGTTATGAGCGCAAACGCGAATTCTGCCACCGCAGTAGCGTTAAAACCTGCGCAATTATAGACTTTAATGCCCTGCTCTTTCGCATAGGCAACATCGATATTATCAAAGCCAACGGCTTGGCAGAAAATCGCCTTTAAATTAGGCACTTGTTTCAAAATTTTTTTGGTAAGTTGCACCGTAATATCCGAGGTTATCAATTCAGCATTACCAATTCTATCAATAATATCTTGATCCGATACTGGATTCTCGACCGGAACACTCACCTGCTCTATTCCTTTTATTCTCCTCAGTTGCTTCAAATATTTGTCGCCTACATAGGGCAAGTCTACTGATACAAATTTCATTCGTTAAAATAATAAAAATTCAGTTTTTCCTTCCGCATACGCAATTAGCCGTTGTGTTGTTTGTGCATTCATATTCTTGACCGAGTCACGTGTATACCACCCAATATCTGGTGTAATCAACACATTTGGTAGATACATCAATCGTTTCGCATCTTGCAACTGTCCTTCTTGAATCTCTGGATACGAATCCAACGCAATTCCACGAATCATCCCCGAATAAAGAAGCTCCCGAAGCCGTTGGTAATCGATGTAGTGGTGTTTGTACACACTAACAAAATATACGGGGCGCTTAATCATATCCAAGAAAACTCGGTCTATCTTGCCTACCAGAGCCTTGTACTCATCGCCCGTCCAAGAAAAATAGAAAATGTCACCAGTCTCAAAAACTTCTTCCTTCGTCGCAAAATGACTGATGCCAAAGACCGTCGGATCCTGTTTGGGATCTTCGCAATAAATGCCTATTTCCACCCCAAGGCCACGAAGTAATTCAACTAGATCACGCGTGCCTATTTCAGTCCCAAAAATGATTACTTTCTTACCACGAAGTTGCTCTCCACAAAAGTAACGAAACTCATTTACCCCAGTTCTCACCTGTTCTGCGGCCTCAACGGTATTGCGGAGCAAGGAAAAGGTTTGTGCAAGCAGATACTCTGAAACGGCAGTTGCCTTATACGTGTACGAAATATTAGACAAATGAATCCGGTACTTTCGTAGCGCATTTACATCAACATAACGGTACATATGGGTCGAAAGGTGCATATACTGGGTTTGCGGTAATTGTGAAATAATCTCTTCAGTCGTTTCGCACGCATAGTTATTGACGATAACATCCGCATCTTTTGCACGTTTTATGAATTCTTCCGGTGAGATATATAACTGCGTGTCGGAATAATCGATAATATCGTAATAACTCGCTAACGCACCTCTGTCCTCAGCTTGAAGGTCGTAGTAATTAACAAAAGATAACGTTAGCTTTCCAGATGTCCGCGCTTTAACGACCTTATATTCTCGGTTTGTTGCAAGTTGTTGAAAACCTTCCTGTAACTGAGCAATTTTTTTCTCGAAGTATTCCTGCACTTTTTCTGTCTCCGCAACCAAAAAGAGGTTACTTCTACCCTTCTTGTAAATGACAATCAGTGATTTATTCAACAATTCGTCCAAGTGATATAGTGCAGCCGTTCTTTTGATACCAAACTCTTTCATTACCTCGTACACAGAAGCTCCTCGATTCTGTTTCAGAAAACGCAACAGTGCCATCTCTTCCATAAGTATAGTATAATCCGTGCAAGTGTCTAATGCAATAGACAGTAGCAACTCGCGGCTACTAGCTCTTAGGGCGGCTCGTTGGGGTTTGCGTGATAAAATACTCCAGAGCAATAATGTTAATAAAC
>PFQB01000042.1:299-1848 GCA_002793355.1 Candidatus Dojkabacteria bacterium CG_4_10_14_0_2_um_filter_Dojkabacteria_WS6_41_15 | reverse complement strand
TTTCATGAGCCATGGTTGTTAAAAGTGGCGAAAGCGCTTGAGTTTTTGTTGGGTCATATACGGAGTGCTTAATAATTTGTTTAATCAAAAATGAAAACTTTCTTTTCTCAAGTAGTGGTAATGATCGTTCTCGATCTATTTTAGTGTTTTTACAGAGGGTATAGCCCGTGATCCATGTTTATGAGATACTGCGTATTCAGTAACGGATAATGTGATTTTAAATGACAGCGGAAGTAATTGCAGCAAACGAAGACGAGGTTGTACTTCAAGTAAAATTCAAATTGAACGGATCGCTGATGGACATGGAAGAATCTATTCAATTAGCAGTGAATGAGATTGGTTCTCTTGCAACGCATCAGGCACTAAAGAAATTTGATACAACAGGCGCACCAATACAAATTGGCAGCATACGAATGACATCCAAAGGCGAAGAGCTGAAGCGTTACGAGACCCCGTATGGGGCAGTGGATGTTGCACGACATGTCTATCAAACCTCTAAGGGAGGCAAGATATACTGTCCACTAGATGAACGAGCACGCATCATAACCAGCTCTACACCTCGATTTGCCAAAATTATTTCCCATAAATACACCCAATTAAGTGCGCGCGAATTATCTGAGGATTTGCAAATTAATCATGGCCGCTCTGTTTCACGCTCGTTTCTTCAGAATGTAGTTGACGTTGTTGGAAGCATAGCTCAGGCCACAGAAGAGGATTGGATGTATGAGATACCCAAACAAGAGGATCGCGTAGCAACGGTATCATTAAGTTTGGATGGAACGTGTATTTTAATGCGCGGTGACGGCTATCGTGAGGCCATGGCGGGAACAGTGTCGCTATACAATCAAAGTGGTGAGCGATTACACACGATTTATTTGGGTGCTTCTCCTGAATATGGAAAATCAAAATTTTTAGAACGGTTGGAGCGTACGATTTACCACGTGAGGTTGCAATACCCTGACGCACAATACGTTGGTATTGCAGATGGGGCAAAGGTAAATTGGGATTTCTTAGACAAACATACTGAGTGTCAAATTCTGGATTTTTATCATGCCACAGAATATTTGAGCGATGTTGCACGCGCAGTACACCCAGGCCCCATACTCGAAGGAAAACGAAGGGACTGGCTTGCTGATGCTTGTCACCGCCTGAAACATGATAAAAATGCGGCTTTGGATCTACTCGAGGAAATGAAAAAAATAGATACAAGCCGCATTAAGGATGAAATAGAGTCCAAGTTAAAGGCAGCCATAACCTATTTTACAAACCAAGCTCATCGTATGAAATATGACCAATATCGAGCAATGAATTTACCCATTGGATCAGGTGTGACTGAGGCTGCCTGCAAGACGCTGGTTAAGCAAAGACTGTGCCGATCAGGTATGAAATGGAAAGATAAAGGAGCTGCTATTGTACTGCGTTTGAGAGCTTTGGTTTGTACAAAAGGATGCTGGGAACAATTCTGGGATCGTATAAATCAGGCTGGATTAGCGGGGCTAGCGGACATCAAATAAAGGCTATACCCGTGGAGAGCAAGACAAACTCACAC
>PFQB01000042.1:0-250 GCA_002793355.1 Candidatus Dojkabacteria bacterium CG_4_10_14_0_2_um_filter_Dojkabacteria_WS6_41_15 | reverse complement strand
AAAGAACAGCCATCATTAACCCAATGTAATTTTCTGTAAAATAAGTGTTAAGCATATGGTGATAACCCATATATCGGTATATGATGTATGTTATTGCTGCTGGTAGGTTCTAGGCCTGATATTTTATGTTTAACCCCCTGACGCTAACACTAGATATTACTTTATACTGGATGGTCCTCGGGATCGCTGGTGGCCTTTTATTACGTTACAATACCCATAACACACGTCTTCTTTTCCTATTAGGCACATT
>PFQB01000101.1 GCA_002793355.1 Candidatus Dojkabacteria bacterium CG_4_10_14_0_2_um_filter_Dojkabacteria_WS6_41_15 | reverse complement strand
AGCATGTTTCGCATCATAACGGTTTTACCGGTACCCGTTCGCCCAATAATGTAAGTATGGCGGCGCTTATCGCGTTTCTTAATACCAAACATTTGGCTAGCGCCACGATAATTCGTTTTTGCGAGAATCGTTCCCTCGTCGATAGGTAAATCTGGGGGTGGGGGCAACTTCCCGGAAGTGGTGACGAACAGCGAAGTTGCCCCGCCCGTCGTGTTAGGCAAATGGTACAACGACGCCAGTTCCTCGATGTTAAGAATTTCTATATGGTTTTTACTTAGATACCTTTCTTTTAAGTGTTTAAAGACTTCGAGCGGTTGTTTCGCTAGATTCAGCGAGAAGGCATTCAGATGTGCCGTCGCATACTGTCGAAACGAAGCGGCAATCCCTTCGAATATCTGCACCGCGCGAACAGAATCTGTGCTTTTTGCAAGAATACGGATTACCACCTGAAATCCTTGCTTTTCAGCTTTTGCCTCTACCCTCTTTATTTCTTCTTCCTGGTAAGGCTCTAATTTAATCGTTGGTGCCTTTATGGGTTGAATTGGTTTTGTAGGGTCGTAGGTAAAAGACTCGAAGAAAGCCCTGAAGAAGCCGGAAATCGTGGCCCAGAACGCGCGCCAAAAACCACCACCGTCAAATAGGTTATTCCCTTCGTCTCGAAGTGTTGCTATATATTTTTGTGCTACTTTTTGCCACGTATTTGGATACGGTCTGACCACAAATTGAACCCAAGCTTCTTCATCTCCATGTAGTTCGCTGATTGCTCCCGTAATTCCTGACAACGGATCTACGTCAAAATCCACAAAGGTTTTTAAGGGGAAAATATGTTCACGTTCCAATACAATTTCGCCAGCCGAAACCTGAGCAGCAGCATCCCAATTAGCTGCTGAATCCATATAATCCTTAACAACCGTGATTTCTGCAGTTGGATATTGCGCATAAATTTGCCCCTTAATAAATGACGCAAAAGATTTATCAACAACAACCAAAAATTGAACACCATATTTTGCATCGGTAGCCAACTCTAGGCTAAGAATGGGAACTTCTGAGGTTTCTTTATATAATCCGTGGAGCGAAGCAAACAGTTGCTCTGCTGCGAGTGGAGTTTTATCATTGTTTCTTGGAACGGCTATCTTTAAACATACTTTAATATCTTCAGCAATCGTTTCGGTTGTACCTGAAGGAAAGGTGGTCGAGTTCTTTCTTCGAGTCAACACCAATATAACCAACAGAAATACAATAAAAAGTGAAAAAATTCCGAGAAATATCAACAGGGCAAGGTTCATACTAATACATTCTACCTTTTAAGTAGGAATACCACAATATCTCCAGTTGTCATCACGTTGCTCGGTCTACCTTGTTTGACCACTACTTTGCCTTCGGGGAAGGAGCCTTTAATCATTGCCAGCGTCCGAGAATACAACTGCTCATTCTTTACATAGAGTACTGCGTCTGCGTCACCTTCTTTTTCGTGGGCTGCATTACCAATACGAGAGATATCAATACCTAACATGGACCACTTTCTTGATAAAATGCTTGCGTAACCATCGATTGGAGTACTATTATATACTTCGACAAATGCCTGCTCTTGCGATACACCTTCCAGTTCAAAGAAAGTTGGGAACTGCTCCTTGAAGGATTCGTAGGTTATTGCAACCACTCGTGACCCGTCATCTAAAGTCAATAACGGCAGCAGTTTTCGATTGAATTTCTTCGGAGATTGTTTCTCTATTTCGTCAAGGATTATTTGTGCATCTGCAATCGAAACAGTGGCACTTACGCCTTTTTTGCTGTCTTCGACTATAACAAACTCAATCGGAACGCCACTGGTTAAGGAGATTTGTTCAAGAACATAACAATAATCGACCTTTCCCTTTTCTAGACGGCTTAAACGAAGAAACTCCCCAATCTGCGTTGATGTAAAGTTTTGAGAAAAATACACAGCCACCCAATCTTTCTTCTCAAGTAAAATTGACTTGAGTCCAGAAACTCCCTCCGGTGCAGTTAAATACATTTCGTCAACAGCATCATCGGTTGTTTTAAATACAACACCGTAAGTAGGTTTGGTTTTAATATGGATAAACGTGGAACTACAAGCTTCGAATAATTTTGCGTTTGGCTTGTATGACTCGGTAACAAGCTTGTAAGTATATTGCCATCCCGTTATCACCACAAATACTACTATTGCACCGACAATTAATAGTTTAATTAGCAAGCCAACTGTCTTTGCAACTACGGGGGGAAGTACAAACTTCTTTTTCTTAGTGTTAAGTTTGTTGAATAGACGTTTATTCAGGGGCATAGCTTCATCATACGATAATTTGCGTGGTTGGACAACCTATCCAAAGTATATCTGTGCTAGCACTGCAAGCATGACAATTCCCCAGTTAAACAACCAGAACCTCATTACCACTTTTGTACCTGGCCAACCCATCGCTTCAAAATGATGATGTATTGGGGCAATTCTGAAAATCTTTCTCTTTAGAAAACGCAGAGAAATCAATTGAATAAAACTAGTAGCAAGATCAATAAAGTAAGGAAGCATCAATACTAACAAGGCTGGGATCATATTGCCATACAAACCAAGCAATAAGAAGACTGGTCCCATGGGCATTGCACCTGGGGCACCCATATAAAAACGTGCTGGCGGAATATTAAAATACAAATATACCATCAATACTCCCTGCAAAACGCCCGTGATAACCATGGCAGTAGTATCCGCCGAAGTAAAGAAACTCGCAGGAAAAGCAAGCATTAACAAGGAAAATCCGACTAGCGTAATCATATACATACCTGAAGATAAGCCATCAATTCCGTCAATGATCTCGGTAGAATAGGAAAATATGGTCGTAGTTACTGCTAACAAGACAATTCCTAACACGTTATTTAAGGAAATAGTATAAGAAAGAAAATCAATAGAAGTAACACCAGCAACGTTTACTATCAGCAACGCTACGCCAATATTGACCAGGATTGAAACCAATAGCTTCCCTACTCTCCATTCGAATCTGTTCTGGAACTCTCTGAAGGCAACATTATTCTTTGTAATTACATCAATAATGGCATCAACAAAACCGTATAGTCCGACCAACAATATTATTAAGGCTGCTGCTTTAACCAATGGCACAGTGGAAAATGCAAGTAACAACACTGCTGGCACGGTAAACCAGAGTAGAATTCCTCCATTACTCGGCGTTCCTGAATCTTTTTCGTGTAGCTTCATCCATTCCTCATTTGCCTTGCTGGGCATAGCAATATGCTTAATAGTAAATTGGAACTTGTACAAGAGAGCGATCAACGGAACTACCCAGAGTCCGGCTGCAATTGCACCAATAACCGCCCAAAGGGCTAGCTCTTTAACCATAAAAAATGAAATTGAGGTAATCATATATAGTTTGTTATTTAATTCTTGGCACCCCAAGATCGTCCTTGATGGTGTCAAATATTTTCATCCATAGAGGAAGAACCGTTAGATTTGCTAGGGTTCCCGATTGTGGATTTTCAATTTTAACTAACATAATAAAACGCGCGTCTGTTGCCGGTGCAAACCCAATATAGGTCACATTGACTCGGTCTTCATAGTACCCCGAAGCATCTGATTTTGCAACCTGTGCTGTTCCGGTCTTCCCTGCAATACTATACACCCCTTTATATTTTGCCATATCTAGACGCGTAAACGTTGCATATTCCATCATTTTGGCGACCTTGTCCGATATTTCGGCAGAAAAGATTCTTCCCGTGCTGGTAGGTTTTATCACAATTTCCTCTTCATTATTATAGATTTTTTTTACAAGCATCGGTTGCATACGCTCGCCATGATTTGCAAGGGTAGACATTGCAGAAGTGAATTGCAGCGGAGTTGCCGAAATTGCCTGCCCGAAAGACGTTGTGGCAATATCGATTTTAAGCCATTTTTCAGGGGCCTTCAAGTAACTTGTTTCCTCCTCATGAATTCCTATGCCTGTTGAATAACCTATGCCCAACTTCGTCAAATAAGTATACATTGCGGTAGCTCCGACACGAAGTCCGTATGTTGCTGCACAAATATTGTCAGAGTATTGCAGTGTTTCCTTTGGTGTAACTTTGCCATAGCGATGATAATCGAAGTTGTATATGGTTTTATCCTCAATCTTGAGTTTTCCCACATCATTACAAATATCATCCTCGGTCAATTTTCCCTCTTGCATAGCCATAGCAATGGTCAGTGGTTTCTGCACCGAACCGTATTCATAGGGCCCAGATACACTCTTATTGCGGAATATTCCAACATCTTTAATTTTCCAGAACTCATTTGGATCATAATCTGGATACGTTGCCATAGAAATGATTTCACCAGTTTTAGGATTCATTATTATCACACTGCCACTATCTCCCTTTTGCCCACGTACGCCGTCTTCAAGTAATTTTTCCACTTTCTTTTGGATTCCAGAGTTTACTGTTAAGACAATATTCTTTCCTTCACGATATTGAATATTTTTGTATTCTTTGCTAATGATTGCCTTCCCGCTCAAGTCCTTTTCTTGCTGACTGGCACCTTCTTTACCTTTGATATCACCCCAAAAGAAGCCTTCAACGCCGTAATTCCCTTGTGGTCGTCCAATACTATCCGTACCAACATACCCTATTAAGTGAGAAAACAGGTCACCATTAGGATATAACCTCTTAATCGAGTCTTCTGCATAAATTCCAATCAGCTTCTTCTCCTCAATCATATCTTTTTGGCGTTTTGTGATACCTCGATATAACACCTGATACGTAAGCACCTTATCATCAAAGTTAGTTGTTAATTCTTCCTGCTTAATATCGAGTATTCTTGATAATTCAGTCATAATTTCGGCTTTTTTCTTTAAAAAAAGCTTTTGGTCTACCGCATTTGAAAGCGAGACGATAATATTCCAGGCTGGACTATCAACAGCTAAAATCACGCCGTCTTGGGTGTAAATTGTACCTCTCTTCGTAAAAACGTCTTGCTGAAGTGATAGCTGCGCAGTTGCTAGGTTATTAAAGCGTTGGAAATCTAGTATTTGCCACCGAAACAATTGAATAACAATCATGAAAAACCCGAAAGAGATTAACCCTACCACCACGTCCTTAGCGCGAATATGTAATTTTGGTTTTGTCGCTACTCCTTTTTTATTCATTGCTACTAACAACAGTATCTCCTGGATTTACGTATAATACTTTACTTGGAGCTGATACAAACCCAGTTGCTTTTTCATTGAGCAAGAATTTGCTTGAGCGAAGAATTGCATTTTGTTCCTCGTAATCTAAGTACGTCGTATTGAGTGTTTTACTCTGAGAATCCATTACACCCACCATTTGCGCTACAGGTTGATATCTGATTGAAACACTAAATTGCAAAAAAATCAAAACCGCTGTTATGCTTACCATAACTAGAGCAATGTGTTTTGGAATTGATAACGATTTTTGGTGTTGATTTTTATCGTTTAGCACGCTTGATTACATATAATTTAGCACTTCTTGCCCGTGGATTTCCACGGATTTCGCGAGGAGAAGGAGCAATTACCTCGGCCTTCATCGCGTTTGCTGTTGTAAATTGAGTTACAATGTCTTCCTCGCCACTGTGATACGTCATAACCAGCATCACGCCCCCTTGCACCAGCTTTTCGAGAGCAATGGGGAGAATTTCCTGCAAATTCTGTAACTCCGTATTGACTGCAATACGAAGTGCCAGAAATAGCAAGGTTGCAGGGTGAATTCTCCCCCTGGAGTTAGCTCGTATCGGTACTACGTTGTACGCTATATTTGTAAGACGCTCGATATCGTCAGTGTGACCAAATTGTTTTTCGTATCGAGCAGCAATAATTTCGCGAGTTAGTTTTGCACCCAGGGGACCGGGCATTCCGACAGTGTTTCGGAATAATTGTGTTAACTTCGTATAAGGAAGGAGATTTAATAGGTCGTATGCTGCTATTGCATACATCTCGGGATTCATTCGCATATCTGCTTTACCAGATCCGGTAAAGCTAAATCCACGCTGTTTTTGAACAAGTTGCCTTGAAGAAATACCTAGGTCGAGAAACAATGCTGCGATTTTGTCACCATACCCAGTCTTGTTCGATACATCTCGTAACATCGTTTTTAGGTGGGCAAAATTGTCGTTTACAAGTACCCAAGTCGAATCTTTGGTTGCACTGGCCAACAGCGTGGGCAGCGGTTGCTCGTGCGTTTTTAGCGCTTCATAGCCAGACAAGTCCCAATCAATACTTAATAATCTATTTGCTTTGTATGCGTTAATTCTATGTTCAAAAATTGCAGATGAATGTCCGCCATCACCAAAAGTCCCGTCTACAATCCAACCTTCCTTTGGTACTACGGCTAGTTCTTCTAGTGTTTCCTGAAGCAACACGGGACGATGATAAAGTTTTTTTGGAGATGCCGTATTTTCCATTACTAGGCCTCACTTTTTATCGAAATAAGTTCCTGTGCAATGCCATCTGCGTTTTCCTCAAGAAAGGCAGCACGCTCAGTCCATCTACTCTTTTCCCAAACTTCAATCCAACTAATCAATCCTACAAACACAACTTCTGTATCGCGTTTTTCATTAAATACCATGTCTGCATATTTTCGTAGTGTTTCTGGAAGAACAACTCGCCCCTGGGAATCTCCCGTAACCTCAAAAGCGCTACCAACAAGAAAACGAAGAGAATCACGAGCATTGCGATCAAGAAACGATCTACTTTCCATCGGTTGGACTAATTTCTCCCAAGAATTTGACGGCACCACCAATAGACACCCCTCGTAACCCTTTGTAACAATAAATGACGTTCCCAGTATTTTACGCAATGGAGCAGGGAAAGCGACTCTGTGACCGGAAACCACTTTTCCCACGTACTCGCCTATTAGTTTTCCCGGCTCACCATGTTTCACCATACGTCACCATTGTAATCTCTTTTTTTGTAGTTGTAAAGAGGAAATACAAGCAATAGATATCCCTAGCCTTACGGTTTTGTAACTATGTTACAAAAATTGCTATGCAATTTAGGGCTCTATATTCCTACGCTTCGCGTCCACTTCGTGGAACTGCTCTCATCCACGCTCTTACGGACGTGGTGTTCTCACTACGGAATAATACTCAAATGGAATTGTAATCTAGACTATCATAAAATCGATACGTGCTTCTTACGATAAAGCTCGTATAATGCAACACTTGTTGCTTCTGCAACATTTAATGACTGCTTAACTCCGCACATGGGAATCTGCAGTAATGTGTCGAGATTGGCCATTAGTTCTAAAGGAAGGCCGGTAACCTCGTTGCCCACATAAAGAAAAATCTTTTGTAAGGGTGGTAATTGCCACATGAATATATCCTCTGAACGAGCGGACAGCTCAAGACCTACATGCAAAACGTTTGGAGTCGCCCTTATAACTTCTAATAAGGGTTCGTGTGCCCACGGAACTTGATAGTCTGAACCTAAGGCTGTTTTTGCAACCTTCGGGTTATCTGGAGTTGGCGAGTACCCTGTAATGATTATTCCGGTTTGCCCCGTACCATCGGCCGTTCGGAACATTGCACCGACATTGTAGGCTGAACGAATATCAAGAATTACTAGGAATACCTGCAACATCGGGTTGCGAACAAGTTGTTTAATTGTCTGATTATTTGCGACCATTGACAGATTTTACCCCAAAATAGCGAGGGATGACAATGTTCTTCGTCTTTAATTCCTCATACAACGCCATTGCTTCTTTTAGTAATGCAAGATCTGTTAAAGTAGCAATCTTCAGCTCTGACATACCCGATTGTTCACGACCAACAAGAGTACCCGTACCACGATGTTTAAGATCAAACTCTGAAACATCGAGGCCAGAATGATGCGTTGAAAAGAATTCTAATCTTTCGCTGGCTATTTCATGGTTTTCTGCGGTAAACAACAAGCAGTAGCTTTGCTGAGAGGATCGGCCAACACGTCCACGTAATTGATGTAACTGTGCCAATCCAAACCACTCCGCACCATGGATTGCAATAATGGTTGCATTTGCAACATCTACTCCAACTTCAATTACAGAAGTTGAGAACAGCAGGCGGATTTTTCCTGATGAAAAATCCGCCATGACACCCTTTTTTTCCTCTTCCTTCATACCACCGTGTAACAATTCCGAGGTTACTCCCTTAAAATACGTATTTTGTAATTGTGCTGCCATCGAAAGCAATGACTGTTTCTCTGTTTCTTCTGCATCAGCAATCCGCGGAAACACAATATACACCTGCTTTCCCGCTTCAAGTTGCTTTCTTATCCATTCGTAGGTGGCCGATTCTTTACCACTGGGTACAACTTTTGTAATTACCTCCTGCCTACCTACGGGTTTTTCTTCTAAATATAATGCTTGTGAAAACCCAAGAAAAGAAAGTGCTAAAGAGCGAGGAATTGGGGTAGCCGAAAGCGTCAGCACATGCCGAGTTTGATTTCTGACTTGTAATCGTTGTTCGACCCCAAACCGATGCTGCTCGTCAACGCAAACAATAGAAATGTCTTTATTCGAGAGTAATTCTTTGTGATGCAAAATGGCCTGCGTGCCAATAAATAGCTTGCGCACAACATTTTCGTACTTTAGTTTATTCCCAGCAGGCACTTCCACAACCTCAACTTCTTTTTCTAGTCCTAACAATTTGCAAATCATTATTGCAGTTTTATAATGCTGGCTAGCCAAAATTGTTGTCGGAGCCAAAAACAGAGCGCCCTTCCCTGCTTGAGCACAAGCAAAAAGTAACAGCAGCGCAACAATAGTTTTGCCACTTCCAACATCTCCATATAGCAACGTATCAATCACACGACCAGAGGTGAGTTCCTTTGACAGTTGACTCAGGACAGTCACTTGTCCTGTTGTTAAGGTGTAGGGTAACTTATCTATCCAAATTGCTATAGTTCTTTCTAAATCCTTTTCCGCTACCTCAATATTAGCAGGTAAACACCGTAATGCGAATTTTTCTTCATAGGATTCTCGAAGCTCTAAAAGTTCTTGAATTGCCAAGCGACGATAGCCACTTTCAATCTCTGACCGTGATGTTGGGGCATGAACGCCACAAAAAGCAGTCAACATATCATCAAGTACGTACCGCCGACGTTGTTGTGCAGGCAACCCTTCTTTAATAGTTGTTTCCTCAAGTGCCGTATGAATATAGTTATTGAAGTACGTTGTGGTGATAGACTTTACTCTTCGATAAACTGGTGTTATTTTTCCAAGCTTCTTCAATGCAACACTTGGCACAACTTCCTCAAATTTTGGTGATTGTAGCAAAAAAGTACTTCCTTCTTTCTGGACTCGACCATAAAATACGTATTCTTTTCCTTCGAATAAATGGGATTGTATATACTGTTGGTTAAACCACACTGCGGAAGCCTTAGTCTCATTATTGACGGAGCCAAGTGTTATTTTGATAAGAAACATACCACTACGTGTTCTGAAAGAACTCACCTTGGTTATCATTGCTCTTACGGTAACTCGCAATTTTGGAATTTCCCACAGTGGTATTGCAGAGAGAAGCTCGTAAATTTCTGTTATAGATTTGATTTTTGTTGAATCCTCGTATGAGGTTGGTAGATAGGAAAGCAAGTCACCAACTGTTTCAATGTTTGTAGCATTCAGCAGAACTTTTCTAGACGCACCTACTCCCTTAATCTCTCCTATTAAATCAGAGAGTTTCATGGCTAGCCAAAGACAAGAAGTAATGGGACTACAATCATCGAGAATATAACTGCCACTACAAATAGTATTGTAAAGAATTGACCGATAATCCGCTTAATTCTCTGCTTCCGCGCTGCTCGTCGTTTTTGCTTTTCTTCAATAAGCTGTCGTTCTTTAAAAGGTGACAATTTCTCAATTTGCTTCTTTTTTCGGAAGAAACCAAATGCTGGAGTTCGACGATTTTCTACGATTTCGTCTGTAAATGGCTTGCTCTTTTCAGATTTCATAGTACCATTGTACCATGGTGTTACGTTCTGTTTACTTAATCGTTAATTGGAATATATGAATACATTAAATCTGCACTCAGCTTCTAGAAAACCGAAGAGTTTCCATTTCGTATCAATGAAAGCTGCCAAAAAAGGAGCTGCTGCACGCAGAGGCTCTCAACATACAGGACGAAGAATACTACTTACCGTTCTCGGAATTCTATTTGGACTAGTAATAATTGCAGGAATTGTCGGTTCGATTCTTGTAGCAGGGTATATAGGCACTATTAACGCGTCACTGCCAGATGCAGGAAAATTAGTAACACAAGAACTCGAGCAAAGTACAAAAATTTTTGACCGCAAAGGTGTACTCCTTTATACAGTATATGGAGATGTAAACAGGGAATTTGTTTCGCTAGACAAGATTCCAGAGAAAACCAAGTGGGCATTTTTAGCAGCGGAAGATATTGAGTTCTATGAGCACAAAGGTATTGATATCCCTGGAATGGTCTCAATGGTTGTAGATTACGTTAGAACTGGGGCAAAAAGTAGTCGTGGCGCCAGCACTATAACACAGCAATTGGCTCGAAGTGTCGTTCTTTACAAGATTCTTGGTGCAGAAGCTTACGAGCGTACCGTTTCTAGAAAACTCAAAGAGATTCTGATTGCCTTCCAACTTGAAAACAAATTAACAAAGGATCAAATATTAGAGCTATACATGAACGAGGTAAACTTAGGAGGAACCATTTATGGATTTCAAACTGCATCGCGAGCATACTTCAACAAGGATATAGCCAAATTGACAGTTGCTGAAAGCACCCTCTTGTCAGTCGTTGTTCGCTACCCGGCTGCGTATAGTAACGACCTTTATAACGGTGATTTCGAAGAAATTCAGAAATTTCGAGACATCGTTTTAGACCTGATGCTTAAATATAAAGACAAAACCGGAGTTACAGAAGAAGAAATTGCCCAAGCAAAAGCAGAAAAAATTGTCATAACCCCAGGGAAAGTAAATATTACAGCACCACACTTCGTCTTCTATGTCATTCAGCAGTTAGAAAAACAATTTGAAACAGAGGCGGTACACTCAGGAGGATTACGCGTTTATACAACTCTCGATTTGGCAACCCAAAAAGTAGCAGAAGAAGAATTGGCAAAACGAAGGTCAATAGTGAAGGCAAATTATCAGGTTTACAACGGTGCCATAATAGTCAACAATCCGAAGAACGGGGAAATACTCGCTATGGTTGGTTCAGTCGATTATAACAACACCAAAGACAAACGTATCGATGGGAAGGTAAATGTAACTGTAATGAATCGTCAAATGGGGTCATCTGTCAAACCCTATACGTATCTAGCAGCCATTCACCGTGGTTATAACCCTGGAACACTTGCCCCAGATATCAGTATGACCTTTGGTGCGTATAAACCAGCAAACTGGAACTTTTCTTTCGACGGATTACTAACTATGCGTAGAGCGCTAAATCAGTCAAGAAATATGGCTGCCGTATACACACTTCAGATGATTGGTGGCACAGAAGTTTTCCTTGAAACAGCAAAGGCACTTGGTATTACAACCCTGACACAGACTGACAGATACGGGCTTTCCTTAACCTTGGGCGCTGGTGATATGAAACTAATCGAACATACAAATGCCTTTGCCGTATTTGCAAATAAAGGAGTTAGGCATGATATTTCGACAATTCTTCGCGTTACTGATGCCAAGGGCGTAGAACTTTATAAATCGCAACCCGATAAAACGGCAAAGAAAGTCTTTTCAGTCGAAGAAGTGTACCTACTTAACTGGATTCTTTGCATGATGCCTCCTGGAACCAAAGATAAGCATGTCGCTCAATACTATAGCGTTCCAGGACAAACCCTCTGTGGCAAAACAGGAACTACAAACGACCAAAAAGACTTAGTAACGCTTTTGTACTATCCTCGCTTGGTCGTTGGCGTATGGAATGGAAACAACAACGGAGCCCGAACAACAGGGTGGTCTGAAAATGTTCCGATTGTTGTTGCAAACAATATTATGAAAAGACTGGTTCCAAAATATGGAAAAGAGTTCTATTCCCAACCGGCAAATGTAACCTTTACGACTGTCTGTACCGATACCGGACTGACTGCATCGAGTGGTGTCGATTGCAAAAAATTTAGTACACCAATTATTCGTGGCCAGGGTCCGGCGATGGATACTGCGCATAAGAAATTACCAATTTGCGTTAAAACCGGCAAAATTGCCAGTAACGAGGCCGAAGCACGAGCGGCTGGCTTGGTAAAAGATACCTTGTACTTAGACTTTAAATTACCCAACA
Source organism: Candidatus Dojkabacteria bacterium CG_4_10_14_0_2_um_filter_Dojkabacteria_WS6_41_15 (assembly GCA_002793355.1). Classification (GTDB taxonomy): domain Bacteria; phylum Patescibacteriota; class Dojkabacteria. The sequence continues at coordinate 19,294 of PFQB01000101.1, read as the reverse complement.
CCGCACAGCAAGGCGCCTACGATAAGTACGTTACTTCCAAACTTAAGTATAGATTATGGAAAGATCGCCCAGATGCTGCACCTTGTGTTCCCGATGTAACCGTTTCGATACTTACACCAACTTCTGGGCAAGTATTCAATCCCGGAAATACAGTCTATACAACAGCGTCAGCCTTTTCGGTGAATGGAATTTCTACTGTTGAATTTACTATCGGGGCAACAACGTACGGAAGTTCATTGGTTGGCGACAAATGGGTTTGTATTGGTTGTAAAGTTCCTGCTGATGCTACAGAGGGCTCACTACAAATTTCGGCAAAAGCCATCGACTTACTTTCGAAAACAGGTACATCCACAAGAAATATCACCGTCGTTCTCCCTACTCCTACACCAACACCCTCACCTACGCCTACGGTAACTATGACTCCGACAGTTATACCTACGATATCTCTTATCTCTACACCGTAGATTACCGGAACTTGTGCAATAGGTTTATAGATTCCCCCGTGCTTACAACAACGAATGAGGTAAGTAGCTAATTTATTAGCGTACGAATCCATGAGAAGCTGTGGCTGAGCTACGCACATGTGACTTCGTCATAGCCTACAGGGTGGCCACTTAGCAGGCAGAACTACGTTCTGCGGGGTACTATATTTCTTCGCTTCGCGTTTACACGCTTACATCTCACGACCTCACAACCATGAATGTGGTGAATAGTGAAGCATTGAGCGTATGAACCCATAAATGGCTGTGGCTTAGCCACGGTCGGAGTTTTACAAACTATTCATGAGGTGAAGTATGAACCCATGAATTGCTGTGGCTGAGCTACGCTACGAAATAAATTACTGAGTCTTCTTTTTAGAAAAGGGGAACGTACAAACATTGAGCAGAAAATTGCATTGGCAAATGATATCTATATCAATGACGCGCCAATCTTCTTCATGGCTGCTTCAAGTTTTGTTCTGTAGAGTTTCATTGTTGCATCGGTCAACGATTCCTTGCACGGAGAAAAGACAATTCGATGGGTAATTTGCTTTGTTGTTGGCTTCTTTTGGTAAATATCTTTCACTGTAACGGTAAGCAAAAAGCTATCTGCAAAGTCTTTGGCAACCGCCTCAAATTGCGAGACAACTGCTCCGTATGCCATTCCAACAGGCACTTCAAAACACAAATCCTCAGTAACCGTCGGGTACTTTGAAGGTTCGCGATGTAGGGGCTCCAAATTTACATGGGTAAATATTTTATTGAGTGACAATTCTGCAGTAGCCAAGCTCTTTGTTATCCCAAAAGACTTGCTAGTCATTGTGCCAGGTTCACCAATTATGCCAAGAAAATCGTTGGTTCGTGCATGCAGCACTAATGCAACTCTCCCTCTTTTGTAATGAGAAAGCATTTCCAACACCCATTGTGGAAGTTTCTTGAGTTCTTTCGCACCGTAATCATCTGGATGAACGAATGTTGAATCTATCTGCAAGCTCTGTAAATATTTTCCAACACTGTTCTTAATAACATAAAATCCCGGTTGCGCGGAATCGTCAATAATACCGATAGCTATATGCTCATCTTCGATGGGTAGGCCGAGCTCGTCTACACCAAAACGTGCTTCGGGCATATGAAGTTCTGAGACAGAGACACCCGTGTAACTTAACCCAAGTCGAGATGTTTTTCCTATTTCAAAAAGCCCAAAACGATCAGCGTAATATTGATTCTTCGCGAGCTGCTCCACCAATCCAGGTTCAATATGCTTTCTAACATACTGTACATCGGGTGAAATTGCATTTGTAATAGCTCGCGCACCTTCTAAGGGAATTTGACACCTTTCATAGAGAAGCTCGCTCACAAAGCTAAAATTCATTGCTTGAGTTAATCCCAAAGATGTAAGTGACTGCAATGTGGCAAGTTTGAAATTCTCGTATGGTGCCAAGCTTACTCCAAAAATCCCACGTTTAGGTAATTCTGAAGGAATTTTGTTATAACCAATCATTCGTGCAATTTCTTCGTATACGTCTTCGTCTATCGCAATATCTGGGCGCCATGTTGGGGTTTCGATTCGGTACATGCCATTTTTTTTGACAACCTTACAACCAAGACCTTCCAAAATCTGTACAACAGCGTTTGGAGACACGGCAATACCAAGAAAATCCTCAATCTTTTGATGAGAAACCACAATTGAGGTCGAGAGGCGTTGTTCTGGATAGACATCGGCTATTGAAGATGCTACCCGCGCCCCAGCCAATTCCTTTAATAAATGTACCGCGCGAAGTAATCCGCGAACAGTTTTTTCTGAATCCTGCTTTCTAGAGTAAACCACTGATCCATCGGTAACTTTCCCAATTGTCATGCTCGCCTTCCGAATCGCATACTTGTTGAATACGGCCGACTCCAACACGATTCTTGTCGAATTTTCTGTGGTACTCGACTCCATTCCACCAATTATTCCTGCGACAGCAAGTGCCTTTTTTAAATCTGCAATAACAGCAACTGTTGAGGGAAGGGGTTTTTCCTTACCGTCCAAAGTCAGGAGGATTTCTCCTGGCTTTGCATAACGTACATCTATCTCGTATTCTGTCAGCTCATCACGTTTTTTGTGTGAAATTGTTGCAGCATCAAAAGCATGCATAGGTTGTCCATAATCAACCATTACGTAATTAGCAACATCTACAACATTATTAACCGCATTAACTCCGTGCTTCATAAGAAAGATTCGAAGCCATAGTGGAGAAGGTCCAACCTGAAGTCCATCTAACACTATTGCCGAGTATCGCTCTATTACTGGAGTAGCTGAGACAGTAACCTTTACGTTACAGGTAAACTCCCGATCAAAGGAATCACCCATCAAAGCAGGAATGCCGAACGAGGGGATTTGCCATTCGGGGATTACTAATTTGAGCCCATACATCGTTGCAATCTCTCTTGCAATACCCATATCAGAAAAACAATCACCACGATGAGTTAGTGACTTATTTTCAATTTCGAACACCACATCATCAAACTCTAAGGGAATTGCCGCTGCTTCTCCCACCACCAAGGTTTTACGTAACTCTTCCGGTGCTAGAATCATGATTCCAGTATGGTCATCACTCACTCCCATTTCTCTTTCACTTGCAAGCATGCCAACTGAGGGAATGCCACCCATAGCACGTACCTCAATGACAATAGGATTTCCTGCTTCGTCTGTACCTACGGGAACTGTCCCTCCATCAGGAATATAGGGTACAAAATCACCTTTTTTACAATTGTGTGCAGCGGTCACAACCAATACCGGTTCTTTCTTTCCAACATCAACAGTAACTAGAACCAACTTCTCCGACTTGGGATGGTTTTCTACAGATAATACTTTTGCAACAACAACACCTTCGTATTTTTTTTCTAAATACTCAACATGCTCGACTTCGGCAATTGACGTCCAGATTCTTGAAATGAGTTCAGCTACCGGAACAGCTGCAATCTCGGGAATGTATCGTTTTATTTGATTAAGTGAGTACTTCATAAGGAGGATTGCAAAAATCTTATATCACTTGCGAATAGTGATCGAATATCTTTTATCCCATTTCGTTGCATTACCATTCGGTCAAGCCCCAATCCCCATGCAAAACCTGTATATACCGCAGGATCAAATCCTCCTTCTCGTAACACGTTCGGGTGAATCATTCCTGCACCAACAAGTTCTAACCAACCTGCGTGCTTGCACGAACCACAACCAACGCCCTCACAAAATGGGCATTGTCCCATGTACTCGATACCTGGCTCTACAAAAGGAAAATATCCTGGCTGTACCTTGCCAATAACTTTTTTCTCGAAGAAAGCTTCGACAAATGCATTTATCGTTCCAATCATGTTGCTAATACTTACCCCTTTATCGATATACAAACCTTCGATTTGATAAAAGGTATGCCCGTGTACTGCATCTACCGCTTCGTTTCTCGCAACTCTGCCATACATAACCGCACGCAATGGTGCTGTTTTTAATTGGCGCATAATTCGAACCTGCATATTTGAGGTGTGAGGTGTTGGAATAAGATTATCCTCGGTTCTAAAAGAATCCCAATTTTGGCGTGCAGGGTGTTCAGGAGGCATATTAAGCGAGTCAAACACGTAATAATCATTTTCCAATTCGCGTCCTTCGAACGAAACAAAGCCCATCGTTTTGAAAATATCTAACATACGGTTAATTTCGTATTGAATAGGATGGATGGACCCAAGTTTTGTAAGCGGTTCAATCCGAGGATTATTTATATGAAAAGGGGCAGTGACATCAATATCTCTGCGTTCGTCTTCAATCAAGGATTCCTTACTAGCCAAAAAATCGAGGGCTTTTTGCAAATTCGCTTCAATTGACTTTTTGGCTTCATTAATTTTAGCACCAACAAAAGGACGATCTTCTACCGCAACATCCTTAATTGATTGGAGTAATTGCTGTAAAACACTGCCATTCCCCGTAAATTCCGAACGAATTGCATACACATCTTCCACGGTGGCGACTTTAGCTAGTTTTGTTGAAACCTGCTTTATTAATTCTGCTAGTTCACTCTCAATAGTTTTTTTTGCCATGCATAGATGACTAACCTAATTTCGCGATCTTTGCAAAGATCTCTGGTTGCTTAACAGCTAATTCTGCCAACATTTTTCTGTTAAGTTCAACCTTCGCGGTTTTTAGGTGTGCCATAAACTTCGAGTAGCTAAACCCAAAGCTTTCTACAGCAATACTAATTCTTTGAATCCATACACGCTTAAATTGTCCTGCGCGCTTTTTACGATCAACATAGGAATATTGTTTTGCGTGTAACAATGTTTCTATCGCTTTTCGGACATTAGAGCTATGTGACAAACGATAGCCTTTTGCACGGTCTAAAATCTTTCGATGGCGACGTGCAGTTACAATACCACTTTTGACTCTCATTTTTGTCCTTGCAATAGTTTATTCCAGGGGAACTTCTTAATTGAATCAATCTTCTTTGCGCCAGTTCGTGCGCGCGCAGAAGCGGATTTTTTACTTCGTAAGTGTGACGCAAATGCTCGTTTTCTAATTAACTTTCCATTAGGGGTTAGCTTTACACGAGACATTAAGGTTTTATTTGTTTTAAGTTTTGGCATCTATTTTGCTCTTCGATTTAACCAAGATAAAGATATTCTTACCCTTCTCTTGAATGCTGATGATAGTACAGGATTCGTCCAGCTTTGTCAACATAATATCCTTGAATTTACGGGCTGCTTCTTCAGTAACGGGCCAGCGCCTCATAATGGTAATCTTAGCCTGATCACCTTTCGCCGTTACTTCATGAATTTTGTCTATTTTCCTTTCAAGATCCATTCCTGCAATCTTTGGGCTAACCTTTATTTCTTTAACTTTGATCGTTTTTTGGTGCTTTCGCATTTCTTTCACTTTCTTTTTGTGCTGGTATCTGAAGGATTCCCAAGCAATCATTTTACAAACAGGAGGTTTTGCTTGCGGGGCAATCAAAATCAAGTCGATTTCTTCATTCTCTGCCTGAGCAATAGCATCTTTCGTCACCATAACACCAAGATTTTCGCCTTTTGCGCCGACAACTCGAACTTCTGGTGTGGTAATAGCGTTGTTTCTAGGGAATTCTTTTTCTAACGGGTCAAATACCTGCATTCTTGGTCTTGGAGTGTATCCTGGCCGATCGTTCGAAAAACCTCCCGGACGCCTTCCACCTCCAAAACGAGAAAAAGAGCCACCACCAGGGCGAGGCTTAAAAGAGGAAAAACGGTTATCTCTCATTACACAAATGAAGATTTAATTGATTTACTTTGTACTTCACCTTGAATATCCTTTATAAACGTCTCCATGTCAAGTAGGCCAATATCACCATGTCCTTGAACACGAACTGAAACACCATCAGTTGCCTGTTCCTTTTCGCCAACCACAAGCATATATGGAACTTTTTCTTCTTCCGCTTGCTTGATTTTTCCTTCTAATGGCTCCGAAGTCAGATCGGTAGTTGCATGAATGCCACGCTCTGTTAATTGTTTAACTATCTTTTCTGCATACAATTCTTGTTGACTGGTAACAGGGATAACACGAGCATGCTCGTAGGTTAACCACAAGGGTAAGACGCCCGCGTAATGTTCAATTAACGTTGCAATCACCCTTTCGAGTGAACCGGCGATGGTTGCTCTGATAACAACTGGCGCGTGTAATTCTCCATCCTTACCCATATAGGTAAGCTGCTGCTCAAGTGGGAATTTAAATAACAACTGAATTTTTGACCATTCTCTGTGTTGTCTGAGCGAGTCTTTTACGATTAAAACTAACTCAACTTCTGAAACTTGTCGGCCTGCAGCATCCTCGATTATTGTGACAGATTGCCGGCGTGATATGGTCTTAAACAGTCCAGACAAAAATGTAGCTTCGCCATTGTCTGCCTTGGAGATTGCGTCTGGCAACCGAAGGTGCAGTTCGAAATCGGGGAAGCCAAGATCTCTAGCGAATTGAACAATAATTTGAACTAATATTTCCACCTCTTTTTCTATTTGTTCGTGCGTACAAGCAATAGTTATGGTGTCTTGGGTTATTTCACGAGTTCTGTGCAACCCTTCTAATTCGCTCATTTTTTCGTAGCGAATCACTTTGGCAATTTCGCCAACTCGCCAGGGTAAATCGCGGTAACTACGTTCTTTCCAAGAGAACATTCGTAAATGTGATCCGATAACTTGTTGACGAATTGCATACCAATGTTCACCCTCTTCGGAAAGACTTTTGGCGATAATTTGCTCGTTTTGTGGTTGAGTAATTAGGCGAATTTCGTTCGAATTTCCCAACATTGGTGTTTCGACCATTTCTGCCCCAAGCTGAAACATCCTGCTCTTTATTAATCCGGCAATGACATCTCTGACATAACGACCCCGAGGCGACCAAAATACTAATCCTGTTCCGATTTCTGGGTCTACTGAGAAGTATCCCAGTTTCTTTCCCATTACACGGTGATCTCGACGTAGTACGTCTATTCGATATTCTTGGTATGTGCTTAATTCTTCGGCAGTTGCAAAGCATGCTCCACTAATACGAGTAAGCATGGACCTTTTATCATCACCTTTCCAATATGCACCGGAGACGTCCAAAAGTACACAGTTTTCCAAACTCTTAGCCGATTCAACAACATCACCAACCTTTATATCCTGAAAACTGTTTTCGCCAATTACAATCAAATCTACCTTTTTCGTGTCTGAGTCGTCTAAAGTTTCTCGCTTATAAGGTTGTTCTTTCTCGGTAAAGTACGCAATTGCTTCGTTCTGCGTCTTTTGTACTGAAGAGATTTTTACATTGGCTTGCACCAGCTCCAACATTTTTACTTGAATTGCGGGTAATACATCAGAACTAATAGGTTCATCAAATTCAATATCGTAATAAAAGCCGGAGTCTGTGATTCCGAATGTGCCGAGCTTCGCATCGTTGTGTAACTCTAACACTGCCATAGCAAGCAGGTGGGCTGCAGAACGTCGGAGTTTTGTAATATCAGTAGTGCTCATAGAGAGATGCAGTATTATACTGCTACGCTAAGACCTTATCAACTAAGCCGTATTTTACAGCTTCTTCGGCCGACATCCAGTTATCAAGTTCGGTATCGTTTGTAATTTCTTTCACAGTTTTGCCGGTGTGCTTGGCTAAAAGCGTGTTTAGCAATTGCTTATTTTTTTGCATTTCGTCATTTTCAATCATTAACTCTGTTGCAGTCATGCGCGGAAGGCCTGTTAAGTGAACTTGGTGAATCATTAATCGTGCGTGTGGAAGCATAAAGCGCTTCCCTTTTGCACCTGCAGTAATCAACAATGAAGCCATTGACGCAATCATGCCCATACCGATAGTGACAATATTCGGCTTAAGATATTGCATCGCATCATAAATCGCCAGCCCAGCAGCGACAGAACCACCTGGACTTTGTATATATAACTGAATATCTTCTTTCGTATTTTCTTTTTCTAAAAATACCATTTCTGCGATAATAATGTTCGCCATTTGATCCGTAACTGGCCCATTTAAGAATATAATTCGATCTTTTAATAAACGCGAAAAAATATCGTAGTAAGAGCGATTTCCCCTACGATCTTCTTCGAAAACAGTTGGAATAATTATATTTGCGGTAACCCCTTTCATTGCTAATTATATCATAACTCAGACATCTTCTTTAAGTTTTTGGGCAACTATATAACGGCAACCTTTGGAACCTATCCTCGCTGAATGTTCGACTGTCGGGGGAATATCTATTCGATCACCGACCGCCAACGCCTTACTTACACTACCAAAAAAGGTCATTGCTCCTTCGAGAACATAAAAGCTGACTTTCCCCTTGTTACTCCCACTTGGATACGACTTGTTTGCCTCATCAGATAACTCGGTTACAATGGGAAAACCCTCTTCTTGAAAGAATTGGGTTACAAGATTTGTCCATATTACCGGCTTATGCTTTATATACTTTTTTAAATGGGCAAACCGAGAACGTTTCTTTAGGTAGTCAAGATTAAACATATTGTCATAGGCTTCCTGCTCTACAGAATGAAGTAAGTACATTTCTCGCGGAGATTTCCGGGCAATAAGGCGATAGTATAGAGCTTCTACAAAGAAAACTACTAAATAACCGATAAACAACAATTCTTTTTGCTGTGCAAAATGTATTAATTCGTGGTTAATTATTGAATCGTGTAACTTTAGTGGAATTTTATTCGTAACAAAGATTACGGGAAAGCAAGCTGCTGCACGTACGTTCTTAAGTCCAAGAAGCTTGCCGTACCATTCCATAAGGACATCTGCTTGAATCTCAATATAACCGTTCTTGAATTTCATCTATCGAAATTATAACAGTTTACGAGGACGCGTCAGAATACCGATAAATGAGATAATAGCCAACACTCCCATTCCAATAAATAAGATAGGAAAACCCCATCGGGTAGCAACGATTCCTCCGATAATTGTCCCTATTGTACCCACTAAATTATTAAGGACTTTCCAGGATGAGTACTCGTTAACATGCTTCCCTTTATCAAGATGTTCCGCAAAAATTGCGTCAAAAGATGGGGTTCCTACAGCTTCCCCAATACCAAGAATCACTTGAATCAACAGAATGTGCATATACGACGTAGCAAACAGAAAACAAAACCAACCAATTGCCCGCAACAAGAAGCCAGCAAGTAATAAATATTCTTTTTCTTTCAACGCATCCCCAAATTGGGCGACTACCGCGGTACCAAGCGTTGCAACAAACATAAAAACCGCCCAAGAAGTTGAAACCGAAATAATGTTTCCTGTTATACCTTCAACATAAATTGAATAAAGAGGGCCAAGGAAACTCCCTCCAAAAACAAAAATACCATTAAAAAAGAAGAGTGTGGTAAGCGCTTTGTTTCGTTTCACTAAAGCAGTTTAACAGAATTTTCACAAATTAATATATTTTGCTAATAGATTCCCCCGTGCTTACAACAACGAATGAGGTAAGTAGCTAATTTATTAGCGTACGAATCCATGAGAAGCTGTGGCTGAGCTATGCTACGAAATAAAAAATGATTCCCGCTGTAATTCAATAGTAAATTTTTTGAGAAATTGTGGCATATTTGTCTTCCTCGTGGTTTCGACTCTCTCGATAATTAGGTTTGAAAACTTAGGAAAATCCTAAGTTTTCAAACATGTCTCAGGCGAGAGTTGAACTCACAACCTTTCCCTTAGGACGGGACTGCTCTATCCATTGAGCTACTGAGACAATTTAAAGGTTAAAGAACTAAAGAATAAAGTTTAAATTGGTCAGTCAATAGTTCTCCCTTTATCCTTTATCCTTTATCCTTTATCCTTTATCCTTTATCCTTTATCCTTTAGCTTCACTCCCAACTTCAATCCCCTGTTCAACGTGCCCTTTCAAACCAATTTCCTCGCGGAAGACTTGTACTGCCTTATACATTGCGGCGGTTTGCAATATTACATCAACTTGACGCTGGCTTAGCTTATCTTCTGGTTTCACCTGCATTGCGGAAGCAGCGTAGTTGATATACACAATGTCTTTTGGATCTTTAGGATCTATGCGGATACCTCGAGCCTTAATAAACAGTGTCCAGAAGACATCTTCTTTAAAGCGCTTTTCTGCAGATACAATAACTTCTTTTTTGTAATCTTCTTCAGTTTTATTATAGTGCTTTAAGTATTCTTCAAAGGTAATTCCGTACTTTTTGAATTGCTCTTCCTGTGATTGCTTGTTTCTCTCTAACGTCTTTTCAGCCATTCCTTCGGGAACAGTTATATTCATAGAAGCAATAGCTTTAGCAAGTGATTCATTCACCAGTAAATCTTCTTCTTGATGAAGTTTTGCATGTTCTAGTTCTTCCACCAATAACTTGTCTAAGTCGCCAATCGTCTTGATATTTGGAATTTTCATCTGTTTTTCTACCCAGGCGTCGGTAAGTTCAGAGAATTCTTTTTTCTCTTCATCTTTCGCTTTCTTTACCCATTCTTCCCAAAGATTTTTACGTGCGGTCTCTACATCTTCTGGTTTTACGGTAATTGTTGGCTGCTTTACTTGGAACTTTTTAACATCGGGAAGTTTGTAATCGGGCAATCGATCAATTTTTAGCGTAAAGGACAACGGAGTTTCTACCATAGAAAAGTTCACCTTCTCGACATCTGGGGTTGAAGTTGCAATGATTTGCTCGTCGGCCAGAAGCTCTTCGACAGAATAATTGATCAACAAGTTCGTTAGATCTTTAACAACTTCAGAATATATCTGTTGTTCGACTAGGTTTCTTGGTGCTTCGCCTTTTCGGAAGCCTTTGATTTCTACGTCTTTATTTCTCGCCTGAAACAGCCTTTCGTACGAGTCTTTTTGAACAGCTCCATTAACGGTAATTTCGTAAGTATATACATTTCCAACCTGGGAAATAACTTTCTTTGAGCCAATCAACTTTTGCGCTCCTGGTTCTAACAATTGTGCCATAATCTGTAGGATAACTTAACTAATGAATTGTAACACAGAATTACGATTTTTGTGTCACAGGGCTAGTCTACAACCTCGAACCCGTCCGAATTTATGTATAATAACAAAATGCTAGAACCACGTTTCAACTTGATAATCGGAACAGAAGCGACGATGAACCGTTTGTTGGAGTCAGTTACACAAGCCAAGAAAACAATTCGTATGCAATTTTTTACCTTCGAAGGCGATAGCATAGGGAAAAGAATTGCAGAAGCACTGGTAGCAAAGGCAAAGGAAGGCGTAAAAATTGAATTCATGTGTGACGACTTTTCAAATTGGAAAATAAACGATAAATGGATCTTTTCCTTTCACACTCCTGCAACTTTTTTTAAGCTCTTTAAAGAATGGTATGCCACGCAGAAAACCAAGTTACATATGCAGTTTAACGGCATTACCATAAAAACAACAAACCCCTTACACTTATTCAAGTTGCGGTCTTCATTAACAGCGAGAGACCATCGAAAGCTGGTTATAATTGACGACACTATTGCCTTTACTGGCGGGTTTAATATCAGCGAGCACAATTATAACTGGCATGATACTTTCACGGAAATCCAGGTGCCCGAAGTAATTTCTGCACTTACAAAAATATTCGATAATAAATTTCAGAATAAAAAACAATCTAAAGAACCTCAGCAGGTGGGTGACACGCGTCTTTTTCACACAACAGCTTCGCTAATGAAAGAACTGTCCACTCTTATCGGAAATGCAAAAGAAAAGATTTTCATCGAGTCCCCCTACTTCTCTGACAAAAAGATTATGAAGATTCTTAAGCAAAAGCAACAAGCTGGTATTGCTGTCCATGTCATTCTCCCGAAAACGAATAATAGTAAATTTATTGGCAGAATTCATAGAAGATATCGAAAGAAATATCCCAATATTATTGCACTCAGAGTCAGGCCGACCACAATGCTTCATGCCAAACACATGCTTATCGACAACAACTCCGTCTTTGGTTCCTCAAATTTTTTATCCTCAAAATACATCGATAACCACGAAGAACTTACGCTAATTACCAAAGACCAGGCGTACAATAAGATGCTTGCTAATTATTTTATTTCTGCAATCAAAACACAATGTATTTAATTGGACACCGAGGCAACTCCGCAACTGCACCGGAAAACACCATGACTTCTTTTCAAATGGCTTTAGACCTCGGAGCTTCTGGTGTTGAACTAGATGTAGCATTCACAAGAGACAACCAAATCGTTGTTTTTCACGATGTTGTACTCGACAGAACTACTGATGGAAAAGGGTTACTTAAATCTAAAGACTATGATTCAGTCAAGTCCCTTGACGCAGGTTCTTGGTTTTCGTCAAAGTTTGCAGGAGAAAAAGTTCCCTTATTGGAAGACGTATTTTCAACCTTCGGGAGAAGTGCGCAACGAATTATAGTCGAACTTAAGGGAGAGCAGGAAAAGCGTCAGCTATTAGCTACTAAAGTTATTTCACTTATCGAAAAGTATACTCTTCAAGAGCAAATCCAACTACTCGTTTACGATTTCCCGACACTAGATTTTCTATACTCACAAGAAAAATTTCGAAACATATCTGTCCAATTTTTTGCAGGTGTTTATTTTCATCCTTTCCCCTATGTGTTTCAGATAGAAATGAATTTCAAGCCTGTTCCACGTTTAATTAGAATCGGCTTACTCCATTTCACCGATGTTCAATTTAGCAAAATTCATGCCTTCGGCCTAGATTATCAAATCAGCGAAAAGTTAATCGCCGATTTGACAGCAAAAAATCTCGAAGTGCTTTTCGGAGCTAGACAAGCAATTTCAATCGAACAAGCGCTACAGCTTAAATCTTGGGGAATTACCGGTATCATGCGCAACGATATCACCCCTTTTCTCGGGTTAATCTAACCAAAAATTCGGCTACTCCTCTACCCTATCTGCAATTACCACAAGTCTTTCTGCGGAGGTCCACAACGGATGGCACGTAATCAGCGTAAGCTGCGCATTTATCGTTGGTTGCAGTACATACGTATCAGTCGTTTTGATAATTTTCTGCTCTCTTACTACATACTTGAATACCCTGTCAGTGGTAATTATCTCTATTTTGTCACCGGTTTTAACTCGATTTAAGTTGTAGAACGTATCTCTGTGGGGAGGGAGTTTTAAAAATCGATGCCCAATTATCACCACATTACCTTTCGACGAATAGGGTGAAGCCGAAGGAAAATGCCAGAATCCCTTATCAAGCAAGTTCTCGTCTTTCCCTTCAAGGATATAACCATCTATACCGACATCTGGGATTTTCACTCGCGCCTTAACCGTAGAAAGAACAGGGAAAGATAGCACCTCGTCGGAAGTTTGTTCATCGACATATTCGACATATCCCCCCCGAAACGCGAACGGGGCTACGACTGACTGCTTAATTATTCCAGAATCCGTTGCCAATTGGTTGCTAATTACCACAATATCATTTTGAAAAAGGACATACACAAGCACAACTACTAATGAAAACAATATTAAGATGGTTGCTGTTCTTGCTATCTTCATAACACTTCTCCGTTCTTGCAGTATATCCTTTTTTATTATACTATTACCACAAGCAGTAATTTTATTGTAAACTTCATGCCAACCTTACCAGCACCACAAAGCACGCACAAACTTCCCGAAAAGACCGTAGCTCCAGTCTCTCCACCCATGCCGTTTTCCTCTTCACAACAACCAAAGGCGAAGGATTCGACTGTTGCTGCCATCTTGTTTATTGTAGCACTCATCATACTCTGCGGACTTATAGTCACTTTTGTTACTAAATCTGCAAATACTTTTAAGCTGGGTACACCCGTGCTAACAGCACTCCCCGCAACTACCAATGCAAAAGATCTCAAAATAGAAGGAACTGCTCCAAAGAATGCCACTGTTGACGTCACTACGGAGTCTAATACCGTTGCGACTAAAAGTGACAAAGATGGAAAATTTTCAATCACCGTTGCACCATCGGCAGAAGGTAAAGTAACTTACTTTGCGGTTGCTCGCAAAAAATTCTTGTTTCTTAGTTTTGTCAGCGACAGAAGTAACGAAATTAGCACAGTAATTGACAGAACAGCCCCAAGTCTAAAGTTGGTGTCCTTACCAAAAACTATACTTAAGAAAAGCTACACGCTTAAAGGTACCGTATCAGAACCTTCCACAATTGTGATTTCAGTGAATAAGAAAGAGCAGACCGTGAAGACAAACGAAAAGAATGGGTTCTCGGCAGCTATCACCTTTAGAGAAGGCGACAACACCGTAGTTATTACAGCAAAAGATGCGGCTGGAAACGAAACCGCCACTTCCAAGCAATCTACCAGGTATGCTACAGGTTCAGTATATGTTCCAGGAAAAACTGGGAAAGGAACTCTTCCAGATTCTGCAGGCGAACTAACACCGGCATTAAATACAGCTTTTAGCAGAATGGTCGCTATCGCGGCACTCGTACTTGGAAGTTTGGGCTTTATTGCATCGGCTAACGGTGTGTGGTTGTACAAATTCGCAAAGCGGGAAGTTTAATCAATAACCAACTCTGCGAACGTTACACTTATAGGCGATATTCCGCGTATTCTTACTATTAAAATAGATTTCTTACACGATACCATACGATTCCCAACAAGCCCCTCTCGTGTTCCGTAATGGTTTACGGCACAAGCTATTTGGAAGCTTCAACGGGACAATCCATGGAAGAGTTCCTCAAGAACAAGCGACCTTAGTTATTCAAAAATATGGCTATGCTGCATCTTCAACAGCGATAGGGGCATCAGTTCGTACGGAAAAAGGGCAAATTGTATTGACTGAATTACAACGATAACGGAGGAATAACTCCAAACGTTCCCAATGCACTGAAAACGTTTAATAAAGCGAACAAAATGATGAGTATCCCCATCGTGTAGCCGAATATTCCTTTCGTAATGGACGCAGCACCATTGGCTGAACCGAGGCTAACCAGCCCTAAGACAGGTAGAGTTCCTAAAGCAAAGGTTCCCATGACCAAAGCCCCTTGAAGGAATGAACCCGTGGTAACGGCATATAATTGCATTGACTGCGTAAAGGCGCAAGGTAAGAAAAAGGTGGCAACACCTAGTAATAATGCACTGGACCACCCCTCTTTGTCTTCGAAAACGCCGAAAGCCACTGCAATCTGCTTTGGAAATACTAACTTTGGTACTTTTACTCCTATCATGTCTAGACCGATTGTTATCATTACGACAGCAATGACAAGCCGTAATAGAGCAGAAATTGTTGCTGTAATCACGATTACTTTGCCCAGTAACCCAATAACACCGCCTAGTATCAAAAAACCTAGCAGTCGAGAAGCATGAAACACAAGCACCGCTTGACCTCTTTTTTCTGCTACTAATTTTGAGGACAAGGTCATAACTACTCCGCCAACAACGGCCATACAGGTCGATAGTGACGCAAGAACTCCGAGAATAAATATGGAAGGATACGTCAGTTTTTCAACAGATACTAGTGACGTTATATTAAGTTTTTGCAGCAACAAAAACACGACAAAGATTGATATTGCCAGCAACGAAGAGAGGGCAAGAGCTTTACCGTTTTTTGTGGGTAACTGCAAGGTATCGACAATTTTGTAACCCTGTTTAGCAATCTGCTCGTTTAGCTTTTTCTTTAGCTCTTCAATATCAGTTAACTCATCGACTGATACTTGTACTATCTGTGAAGAAGAGTTTGCAGATACAGAAACTACCCCTGGTTGTTTTTTTATCGCTTGCTCGATGTACAGCTCGCACGAATCGCAGTGCATACCATCGACATTAAACGCACATTTAATCCTTTTTGCCATATTACTGGAACTTCATCTTAAAACTGTACATACCCATGGCACACCCGGCAAGCACCTCTTTACCTTTTGGTTGTGCAGGAATTTCAATATCGGTAAAACCATCCGGGGGCAAAAACTTCTCGATATTCAATTCGTTTATGTACAGTGATGCACTGCAATCGTAGGTACTATCAGTTTCAAAACGAAGAATCGAGGCTTTTCCGGCAGGCAACGTTACTTCTTGTGGTTTATACCCGGCTTTCACTTTGATTATTGCTGCGACCTCTGATTTTGTTCCTTCTACCTGTTCTTTTGTTGCCTCTTTTCCGAATAATGCAATAGCCAAGACCGCAAACACAATAACAAATACAATTCCGAACATCTTCTTAGGAATTTGTACTCTCATATTATTCTTGCCTCCCTTCGATTGCACCTAAAAGTACTGCAGCTGCAAAAGCCAGGTATTTATTCAATAACTGTTCGTTTACTTCAAAGTCGAGTACGTACTTAATTAGGTTAAATCGCTGTTTAAAGCCCCCTGCGTCTTCCGCGCCTATTCGCAGATCGTAATTCTGAGGAATAATGTTGGTCATAAACCTACGAACAAAGGCCAATATCTTGGACTCTTCTTGTATAATTCCGATTTCTTCAGAGTTGGGAGCATAAATTCGCCATTCATCACGAAACAGAGATCTTGCACCCATTCGGCGGAATGAACCCAAGGTTTGCCCAGAAATTTCGTCGTGAACATCATAAGTTGCACCAAAGTCGAGAATATTGCGAGCTTTCATCGAAACCAGCGGTGTTTTCATTTCTCTATCAGAGAAAATTGTTAGTTCTTCCCGTAATTTAAAGGCTTTCTGTTTTGCGTATCCTACTAAAACTCCTTGCTCATCGGTTATAGAGAATTCTTTTCCCAACAGTACAAAAAACTTTCGTGTTAAAGTATATTTCATCAGTTATTATAGCGCATATGAATTTGCCCATGCTGCTACAAGAGATCTTTCAAAGAATGAATCGTCTTAATACCAGGTGCTTGGTCGGAGGTTTTGCGATTACACCATACAGGAAAAAGGGTTGGGGCTTGAGTAACTAGTGTGGTAACCACAGCGATATCGTCATCAACAACCAACGCGTTAGAGGGGATCTTAGACAAGACTTGTAAATCGAGTTTTTGCGGAGTCACCAATATTGACTTCCACGAAATGAATTCTGTAATACCAGAGCGTTCAATCTTAACTTTCTGATGACCAAACATTGCACCGGAAAATACACCGAGTTCAACTCCTCTGTTTTTTAGCTCGGCCAACACTTCAAGCACCTCGGGAAATAAATACTCGGAAATGTAATTCGAGTCCGTTAGGTAAACCTTAAGCACTTGATTTTGATCGATATTGAAGCGATTTGCAAGAAATACCGCATAACCATCCGGTGAGAAATGAAGATGAGTGTCGAGAGAAGCGATATATGCGTGCATTCCTTCGTTTACTTGCTCTATAGTCAGTTCAGTAATTTGCGCAATTCGTCGTTCTTGTTCTGCCTTTAGTGCATCAGTATCCAGCAAAGTGCGGTCGAAGTCGAAATAGATCACATTGCAATCCATACACGGAATTGTACAGGAAATGAATAACAGTGTCACACAAAAGTAAGATACAATATCGTATGATTCCAATTGGAGACAGCCAAAAACCAAGTCGCTTCCCACTAATTACGTTTTTATTGATTTTCTTAAATGTAGCAGTTTTTATTATCGAGATTACCACACCAGACTTTGAGGGATTTATTTCTGCTTATGCATTTACCCCCTCATTATTTTCTTTTGGGAACATTGCAACTTGGTGGCCAATAATTACCGCAGCTTTTTTGCATGGTGGATTTACGCATATTTTGTTTAACATGTTGTTTCTGTGGGTCTTTGGCGACAATGTCGAAGATTCCTTAGGAAGTGTCGGTTATATACTGTTTTATCTTGGTGCCACATGTAGCGCTGGATTACTTCAATATGTCATTGATCCTCATTCAACTATTCCCATGTTTGGTGCAAGTGGCGCGATTGCAGGAATTTTGGGCTATTACTTAGTAGTGTTTCCTAGTCATCGAATAAAAACCCTTTTGTTTATGGGCGGAGGAATGTTTATGCGAGAATTACCAGCGCAGATATTCCTTGCTTATTGGACAATAACACAGTTTTTGAGCGGTTTCGGGTCGTTGTTAGCTGCAGACGGTGGTGGTGGAACTGCCTGGTTTGCGCATATTGGCGGGCTGCTATTTGGTGCACTCATAGGTTTTATTGCAACCAGACTCAAACGCTCTAATATTGGTGAATATGAGATCGTTAGGCCGTTCTAGCACGTTCTGTAAATAATATGCCTTCGAGGTGATCATACTCATGCTGAATAATGCGCGCCTCAAAGCCATCAAACTTTTCAGCTTTTTGGTTGCCGTAACGATCAAAAAAACTTAGTCGAATTCTTTTGTGACGTGAGACTTCGGTAATGACTCCGGGAATACTTAGGCAGCTTTCTGTATGAAGATCGGTAGCTTCGCCGAGAAGTTCTAGTTTGGGGTTTAGGTAGGCGAAAAATTCGCCAGAGTGCAAATTTTTCGCAACAAATAATCGTAAGGGTTTCCCTACTTGCACAGCAGCAAGGCCTGCAGTTTTGAAACCTTCTTGCGTTACCGTTGTTTCCGCCATAGCAGCCATGTCGTCAATTAACTGTTGTACTTCAGTTGACTGAATTTCAGCGATTGACAATACGCGAGAGGTTTTGTGTAACTCCGTTGTGTCGGTGGGTACTGTTCTAATTTTGAGCATTAATCTGGTCAGAATTTACCCTGCCCCCATAAAAATAGCCCACATATATCTCTTTGCCAGCCTTATAGATCCGTTCAGTTTGGCGAAATTCATCGAGCGTTCCTACACACCCATTTCGATACTCCAAATCTCCCTCGACAAAGCTTTCCGGCCCTCGATGAACACAATTTCCCGTTGGCCCTTGAGCCAATGCTTTGCGTAAAAAACTTTCAGCAACTTCTTCACGAAATACTCCCCAATAAACACAGCGGAATATGGCTACCTTTCCTTGCCAGATTGTTTCATTTCCTGAATAAGGCTGACCACCATAAAACTCATCTTCGTAGGAAAAGCTACCGTTTTTTGTGCGAAGTATCAAACCACCTTTTCCATTGCTTATATATTTAGCTGTTTCGGAAGCCATCTGCGCATCCGCATAACCACCCGTATTGAATTCCCGTAATAGTTTTTGAAGCTCTAACGTTCCAACCATATTAATTTTTACACTTTACACTTTAATCTTTAAACTTTAATTTCTATTTACATTCTCCTCTAAAATACGCCCACCCTTCGCAAATTTTACCAGTCGTTAGCGTACACGTACCTGTCTGTCCTTCTTCTCCATCCACGATGTCGTATTTCCCGCCTTGCTGAACGCAATATACGGCAGAAGGATTCGCAAGGCCGACCGTATCCGTTGGGACTGCCGGAATTGTGGCTGTTGTATCTATGAAAGTTTTACCGGTCGGTGTTGTGCA
>PFQB01000048.1 GCA_002793355.1 Candidatus Dojkabacteria bacterium CG_4_10_14_0_2_um_filter_Dojkabacteria_WS6_41_15 | reverse complement strand
GTACTTGGCATAGACAGTCTTGGTTCCATTACTCGAACTTAGAGTAAAGGCTTTGCTGGTAGCGTAGGCCTCCCAAGAAGCAACGACAAACGTAGCACTTTCCGAAAACATCACGTGGGTAACACTGGAAAGGGCATCAGTGGCGGACAGGGTTAGTATGACATCACGGTCGGCGGTAACAATAGCTCCAGCGTTAACAGAGATACTCCCTACTGGCCCAGAAGTGTCTACGGTAAAGGAACCTGTACCAAACAGTGTGGAATCCGTTGTGTAGCCATTACTGTCTGTGGCGCGAACTTTAATCGTGTGCACACCTTCTGCCAATGCGGAAGGTAGCGTAATGCTGTAAGAAGTCGTTCCTGTTACTCCAGTAGAAGTCCACGCACCCTCGTCGACAGAATATGAAACAGAGGAAATGGAGCCGTGAGGTGTTGAGGAAGTTCCCGTAAAGGTTGGGGTGGTATCTGCCGTTGGGTCTGGGGAAAGTGCGGTCAAAGATACAGATACATCGTAATACTCGTAAGCACCAATGTCGTAGGCAACACCTTGTGGGCGAGCAACACCAACAATGTCGGTAGGGACTTCAGAGAAAGTGGCGCCTGAATTTATCACGGGTGAAGAAGATGAAATATGGAAATCACTGCTGGAAACCTCAACAAAAAGTGGGTCTACGGAAATATCGTGTGTACCAGGAGTAATTTGTGAATAGTTCCCTCCGCTATTATTCCAAACATTATTGTAATCTGATGTAGCAGTTATACCTGAGCTTACACTTAGGCCTCCAAAAAAGCCATTGTTCACAGCGATATTGTTTCTTAATTCTAACCCTGTAATGGATGCACCCCCATCAGAGTGGAAACCAGCCATCGCATTGTTATACAAAACATTGTTATATATTTTATTATCTTTACTATAGTAATTATAAATTCCAACACCATTGCTTTCACAAATATTGTTTCTTGCGATTACGTAACCACTGGTCCGGGTGTTATATATTCTTATTCCCCCAAAAGACGCATTTTTTATATTGAAGCCTGATATAGCAACGCGCATCTTGGTATTGGTATCGAACCCATTTGCTTTCCCAGTGGCATCAATTATCGGTATTCCAGTTTCTGCCCAAGGCTGATAGGTTATATAATTACTGGCAGTTCCAGAGTTTACCAGACAAATAACACCGTTTGAACAGGTCGTTGCACTATAAGTAATCCCTCCCCTGACATTCACATTATCCCCAGCCGTCGCAACATCCGCACCTTTCTGAATGGTGAGAAAAGGCGCAGTAAGCGAACCGTTATTCGTGTCCAGACCTGCGCTTCCATCCACGTACAGATTCGGATCTTCATAAGCACCAATATCATAAGCTCCAGCATTGGGACGAGCTCGACCGCGAATGTCTGTTGTGACTCCACTGGAAGTTAAGTCAACTCCCATATTTATTGCAGGTGAATTTGGTTGCAAAGAGAAGTCACCATTAGCAGCATCTACAAAGAGAGGGTCAGCATGAATATCGTGAGGTGCTGCAAAAATACCGTTTATCTCCATATAGTCAGTTCCCCACTCTGGGTGTCCGGAAAGTCCTGAATTATCATAAAATAAGTTATAGTCATGATCGATTAGGAGACCGCCGATATCGCTTCCAATACCAAACGTATTTCCAACGATTATATTATTCCTCACCACAAGCCCAGTACCAGACCAGGCATTGATTCCAGTACCCACATTATCAACCACCGTGTTGTTATACACATAACTGTTTCCGCTTGTGTTGCGAATATATAGGCCACTGCCCGAGCTGCTATGATGCACCAAGTTATTGACAAAATAATTGCCAGTACCGAATGCCATTATCCCTATAGTGCAATGGTCGATTTCGAAGCCAGAGACCTGAATAAAGTTCTTGAAAACAGTAAAGCACCCCCCTACTCCGCCCCTATCAACAATTGGGGTCCCCGTTCCAGCCCAGGACTGATAAGTAATGAGATTCCCCGGAGTTGCGTTCCCAGAATTCGCTGGGGTAACTCCTTCTGCATATGTTATTCCACCTTTAACATTCACCGTATCCCCTGCTACCATAGTATTCGCGGCTTTTTGTATCGTCTGCCATGGGGTTGCCGTACTCTGTGCTTGAGCACTTGAATAGGCATCGCTTCCGACATCACCCGCGACATAGTACGTTGCTGCGGATACAGATTCAAAAGAGTAAAGTAACGACAAAACAAAGAGCAACAATAAAGCAACCCGAATGTATATTTTCTTTCTGGCCATATTTTCTATCTCTTCTCTTTCGATTTACCTAGTTAATATTAGCACATATTACTTATTCAATCAATTTTTCAACTCGTATTTAGATACTTCCTTTTTTTGAGGAAATACAGACCTGCCCCAGTCCCTCCAACAAGTATTAAGACAAGCCCTCCTTTATATATAAGGTTTCGATTGTCGCGTGACACTTTCCCTTGCTGCACTGTCGGGGTTGTCGATATTGCTCCAACTACTATTTTATTTCCTAGTATTTTTCCCGCAAGAGTTTCGCCCCCGTTTTTTACCGTGATATTCACAGGCTGCTCTGACATTTTCTCGACAAAAACCTTACCAAGCTCATCCGCAACAAAAAGTTGTCCGTCAATCGTTACTTCTGCACCGGGTAGCGGTATTCCACCCATGCTTTCCACTGAATATTTGGTTGTTGCTGGCACTATTGGTAGCAACGCGACATCTCCAGTAGTTGGTGAAGTCCCTTGTTCGGAAGCGCCAGTTGCAGGAAAATTTTCTGTTCCGATTATTAAATTCAGTGTTCTTGTTTCTGATTTGTTTCCTGCCGCGTCTTGTGCATAATAGGTGAGCTTTACTTTGTTTCTTGGTAATTTCGGTGATGCTAATGTAATACCGAAAGCTCCTGCCCCATTCGCCGTTGCTGAATATGTTTGTCCTTCAAATTTAAAATGAACAACACTACCTGTAGTTGCTTCCCCCTGAATATACGGTGTTTGAGAAGTAAAATAATAGGATAGGTTGGTACGATCCGGAATATCGTTAATTAATCCTAATTTCGTTATTTTTATAGTTGGCTTTATTGTGTCCAAAACAAAAGTAGTTGAGACGTATTGTGCTGTTGGCATGTAGATTCCTAGAGAAGTATAGCTTCTAACCCTCGTTGCATGGCTCCCCTCTGCAAGAGAAGAAATAGGACAGCTGAATTTTCCTGATACCAACACGCAGGCCCGCCACATGCCACCGTCATAACTTACATCAACACCGCCAATTGCGACTGTGTCTGTAATCGTACCTAAAACACCATCACCTCTTGCGTAGCCAGTAGTGGTGAAATGCATCTGTGGAGTACCATGAGGAACTCCTAATAGATATGCCCTACCTTGGAAGTCATTATTATAGGTGAAACCATTTACGAGTAGTTCAGCATACCCATCCTTGTTCACATCTCCAGCTGCAAAACCATCTCCAAGCGACTGGCCATACATTTGAGTTCCATAAAATACTAGATCAGAAGAGGCAATCGTTCTATCCGAAAACTGAGGAGCTCCTAATAAAATAAATATTTTGGGAGCACTATTACTGATAACGATATCTGGATATTCATCATTGTTTATATTAGTTGACCACAAAGCTGTTGCATTTGATAGATAGGAAAAGTCGGGATCCGCTAGGGTAATTCGCTCATCAGCACTGGCTGTCGTTCTTGTTGAAAACCCTGAGCCTCCAGAGAAAATGCAAGCACCCGTGTTACAACCTGTTAATATATCAGCGAATCCATCGCGGTTAAAGTCGGCGATTGTTGTTCCTCCATAGCCAATTGATGTATTACTAACTCCTGTTATTATGGCATCTGCTTGTGATAAATTTTTGCTCATTATGTCGGATTTGCCATAAATGATGTAAATTGCTCTCCTATAGGTATTGCAGTATGAGCAAATGAGTACCAAATCATTTTGGCCATCTCCGTTAATATCACCAGATCCCTTAGCAAAGGTAATACTGTAATTACCAATATCATTAGTGATGACTACATTCGCCTGTGTAACAGATTTATTCGACAAATCACGTTCACCCCAAAAGAAATATGCCTTATTATCTATAGCGCTTCCAAAAATATAATCGTTAAATCCATCATGATTTATGTCACCCAGAATACTTCCATAAATACCAAATCGTGCGTTTACGTTTATGGGACCAACAACCATGCCGGAACTTTGTGCCGTATTACGAGATGAAAACGAAGGCCCCGTTTCGAAGAAAAAAATATTTCCCGTATGATCTCCTGGTAACCCGGCTCTATATCGATAGTTTCCTGCAAGTATATCTAGGTGGTTATCCCCATTGATATCTCCAAGTAAATTATATCCACCCAACGCGGTGGTTGTCGTCGTATCCCTTAATATAATGTCTGCACTACCAGCGTTCATGTCATTAAGGTTGGTCTTTCCTTTAAAGATATAGACTCCACCATAACTGTGATAGCGCCCTCCTATTAATATATCTTCATAGCCATCCTCGTCAACATCTCCAATTTGCATCGATCCTGAAATTGAAAATTGGTCACCTGCACTTTCCCCTGTATATGTTGAAAGTAACGTCAAAGTGCCCACATAAGAAGGCAGGTGGGCACTAGCATTAGGTGGTGGTGATTGACTGAAGGAGGATTCATACGCCCCAATATCATAAGCATTCCCTCGCGGTCTGGTGTTGCCTTCGTTATCAGAAGAAGCAATAGGTATTGCCGTTCCAGCATCAACAAGTGGAGACGTTGATTTTAAATGAAAATCAAACGTCGAGATATTTTCAAATTGTGGATCAAGCTCTAGGTCGTGCCCGCCCCTTGGGAGAAGGGCTGTAGAATAATTTGCAGAAACTGAATTAAAGGCATCGTTATAATCAATGGTAACATTATTTATGTTGCTTGAATTCACTCCAATACCGTCTACATTACCATACAATATATTGTTCTTTATTATGGCATCTCCGCCATCAATGTGTACACCGAGATATTTATTATAAATGGTGTTATTGTATATACTTATATCGGGTGCACAATAATAAGTATGTGAATATATTCCAAGGGTAAATGAGGAGTCTCCCCTCTCCTGGTCGTACACAATATTATTAGAAACAATGTTCCCAGCTCCACCAAGTTCAATCGCATAAGTTGAATTCTTTATTACGAATCCGTTGATACTAATATGACTAATACAAGATGAATTAGAGGTAAAAGAGAACCCTTTGGTGGAACCTGCTCCGTCAATTACTGGGCTTCCAGTTCCGCTCCATGGTTGATACTGAATATCATTATTTACCTCCCCAGACCTTGTCAAACAAATTACCGCACGTGCCGATTCACAATTGTTGTTTGCTGCATAGACCAGTCCGCCTTTTACATTGACCGTATCCCCTGCAACCATCGTATCTGCCGCTTTTTGTATGGTTAGCCAAGGTGTTGCCGTATCCTGTGCTTGTGTCGACGTGTATGAATCGCTGCCCGTGTCTCCTGCCACATAGTACGTTGCCGCATAGGCCGAAGAAATTGAGCCAAAAAAAATGAGTAGTGACAACAACAACAAAGGGATGATCTGTTTTCTTATGCGTACGCTTTCCATTTACACCATTCCTTTATCAAAGACTTATGTATGAGAATATCACATTTCGACATACTATAGTTAACTTTAAATAACAGAACGGTTCGTGAACGTACCGAGAAAGGGCTATGCCTTTTTCGTAGCAAACAAGATTGTTTTCAATATCCTAAACTTTAATTTGCAACACGGTTCTTGATTGTCAGTGGTGAAGCAAAGCTTCACCACAACGAAAGAGAGTACTGCAAATTAAAAGAACCCCCCAAACCCACTCTTCGGCTGCGCTGGCTCAATACCTGGCCTAGCCGTCCTCATACGAATTTCTTCACGCACATAATTTATGTCTCGACCATAACGAACACGAGAAAGTTGTTTAATAAGTTCACTCGTTTTGTCTTGGCGGGGATATCGTTGTTCCATATTATAAAATGTGCTTACCGAGAAAGGCGAGGTAGACACTCCATTTACCAGCGTTTTCACATAGGCATTTGCATTTTCAAGGCGAATCAAATCCTGCTGCTGGAAAATCGGAGCAAACTCTTTGGCCAAATATTCTGCATCAGTAGCACCAACACGGAACGACATTAAAGATCCAACGTTACCGAATACTGCATTTCGCACCTGCTCAGTCATCTGATTGATATACTGGTTTGCGACAGTCAAATTAAGATGATATTTACGTGCTTCAGATAGAATTTGTGCAAAATCTTCAGTAGCAAAATTCTGGAATTCATCCACATAAAGATTAAAGTCCTTTCTTTCGTCTTCGGGCATATCCTCTCGGCTTAACGCTGCGCGAAGGATTCTCGGAATAATTAACAAACCAAGGAATTGCGCGTTTTGCTCTCCAATCAATCCTTTCGAAAGGTTAATCAGTAGTATCTTGTGGCTATCCATAACCTCACGGAAACTAAACGAGGAGGTACTTTGTCCAATAATATGTCGAATCAGAAGATTGGTGGTAAAACGGTCGAATTTTGAGGTCAACCACCCAAGAATTTCTGATTTTTCTCGCGGCTCTGTATTCGCCATTTCTACCAGCCAATAGTTGCGAACCTCGTCATCATCAACTTTGTCCATAAACGACAAGGCAAATTTCTCATCAGTAATTGCGCGAAGGACTTCGATAAAGGTGCTGTTCGGCTCAACCATCACGGCCAACATTGCGTTACGAACTGCACGTTCAAAACGTGGACCCACTATTCCCTGATCATGCGGATCAAACATTTTGTGCATAAGACCAAGGAACCCGTTCACAATCTCGTGGCGCTCGAAAATATTCTTATGCTCAAGGTAATTCATGCCAATCGGTCTGTCCGTATCAGCAGCATTAAAATAGATAACATCTTCTGCCCGCTCTGGTGGAATTCGGCGCATAATTTCTGCGATGGCCGAACCGTGCGGATCAAGAAAGGCAACTCCCTTGCCTGCATAAATGTCTTGCATGGCCAGGTCAGTTAAGGAATACGATTTACCCGTACCTGTCTGACCAACAATATACATGTGGCGACGACGGTCGTCGTCGCTAACAAACACTTCACGACGAATTCCCTGATAAACTGATGCGCCAATCCACGTTCCTTTATTCGGCAAATTTGGTGGTGGTGGTGCTTTCTTTGCAAACAACCATTCGATATTGGGTGTCTTTACATTTTTGTTTGGAAAATGATACAAGGTCGCTAACTCTTCCGAATTTAATACCATACCGCTCTTATCAGAAACCCTTCTGTACACAAAATCGTTCATAAAATCTCGTAGCTTTCCGCCCTCTACCCTCTTAAATTTTAGCGCGTTCATGCCAGGATTAGTGAGTTGTGCAAAACCACTAGCGAGCGTATTTAACCGCGACATTGCATAATCTTCCGACGGTCCCGACATTACCATACGAAGATATGTATTAAACCCGACTTTCGAGCTTTTCTTTGTTATTGCGGTCAACTTTTCTTGTGCAACAAACGTTTTTGGTTTACTCTTCCCCTCCTTATCTGGAGTTGCCATATTATTTTCGTTGATTTTCTGCACATATTTCTGACCGCTCTTTGACCATTTCATGTCGGCAGGAACAATCAGTAATTGCAGCGCACCACCTTCGCCATCGACCATATTTGCGAACGCTCCAGCAATAGAGGTCATTGGGTCGGACTTCTCGTCGTAATCAGCATAGGTTTTGAGCGGTTGATAATTCACTTCGGCAAGTTCGAAGGTAGCTGCCACTACAGAACTTCCTTCTTTAAAAAAGTTTGGCTCTGTTACTTCAATCACTTCTGCGTTTTGATAAGTTCCTAGGACCAACTTTTCAATAAGCTGACCAAAACGCTTTGGAGTATAGACATAAAACCCAATGTGTTCTGGATACGCGATTATTTCGAAACTAATTCCTTCATCTGAAGACATTAATTTTTGTAACCATTTCTTCTTTTTGTACAATCCATAAATATTTGCAAACATCTGCTCTGCTGCTTTTACTGGTACTTCATTATCATATTGACAACGAACTATATACATTGAGTAGGCCAATGCTTTCTGTTCTCGATCCTGATGCCTAATAACTCGAGCATAATACAAAAAAACGGCAACTACGAGTGCAACACCCACTACACCAAGCAACGCGATAACCAGCAAGATAGTTTGGTCAGCCGAAATGGCACTTCCCCCCGTATAGTACGCTGTTGGCGTCCCAAAAAGATTTAGCTGAGATAGATAGTTGAAACTCATACACGTTAGTATAGCATTCCTTCCGCTGCTTCGCAGATGCTTATAACTATCGTTTCTTCAGCCTCGGAATTACAAAAAAATCCTCCACCGGCAAGCGCACGCAAAGCAAAGTAATTCCCTCAAACAAGGAATCATACCTCAAAAGTGTGGTGAACCGCTACTGTGAGTACATCAATTTTTACCGATAGATCTTGCTACCTTGACCGCCCCATAGCCAGCACCACCAAGCACCAACACCCAAAGCAGCACCTTAAACCAGGTTATCGTACCGCCCTTGGTTATTGCCTGAATCGATGCTTCTGCCACAATCTTTTCCCCCATCACACTACCCTTTATCCGCTTACCATTTACCTCCACCTCTACGGTCATCTCCTCTGTTGGTTTCTTTTCAATGTAAATCTTGCCATTCTTGTCCGTTATATATTTTTGTCCATCGATATATACCGCGGTTTCTGCAAGTATGGTTCCGTCTTGATCTGCAACTTGAATACCGAATACTTTGATTGTTTCTGTTGGTGGCTCTCCGTTAGTAGTAGGTGTTGGGGAAACTTCGCCAGAAGGTGTTTCGGTTGCTTCTTCTTGTGGGAGTAGTTCAGCAGGAAAGTTCTCTACTCCGATCATGAGTTTAAGCAGTCTTGTTGAGCCTTGATTACTTGCTGGATCTACAGCATAGTATTCTAGTTCTACATACTGTCGTGGAAGTTCTGGAATATCAATCTCGTACTTACCATCTGCTCCCGCGGTTACTGTCGTATCTGTTCCCTCGTAGGTGAAGTGCACAGTGCTGTTTGCTTCTGTTGTTCCTTTAATATGTGGTGTCTGAGAGGTGAAGTAGTAATACAGTGGTGTTTTGTCAGGTACATTGTCGATAAGGCCGATGTCAGTTATCTTGATGGCTGGCTTTACTGTATCAAGAGTAATGGTAGCAGAATATTTTTCCGATTCGTTCCCTGCTGCATCCTTGTACTTGGCATAGACAGTCTTGGTTCCATTACTCGAACTTAGAGTAAAGGCTTTGCTGGTAGCGTAGGCCTCCCAAGATGCGGAATCAAAGGTAGCACTTTCAGAAAGCATCATCTGCGTTACGGGAGAGAGCGTATCGGTGGCACTAATGGTTAACACTGTGTTTTTGCTGTTTGCTAACAAAGCTCCGCCGTTAATACTGATGGCTCCTATCGGCCCAGTGGTGTCAAGCGTGATTGTGTCACTGTATGCAGAGGATTCCGTTTCGAAAGCATCTCGGTATTTCACATAGACGGTCTTTTCCCCATCCCCGGAGGACAAAGTAAACGCCTTGGTAGCAGAGTAAGTTTCCCATGAAGCTCCGATAAAGGCGGGATCCTCAGAAAGCATCATACCGGCAACAGAAGAGAGAGTATCTGTGGCGGTTGTGTTTAGAGTGACAATAGCCGTACTTGTAAACTCAGAGCCAGCGTTAACAGAGACACTCCCAGTTGGGGCTGTCCTATCTTGTTGGAAAATCTGAACACGGTTGTTAGCCCTATCTACAACATAAATTTTATTCATACTGTCTACCTTGATACCGCTTGGGAAATTAAATTGTCCATTGCCTGTTCCAGAAATTCCAAATTTATACTTAAAAGTTCCATCATTATTGAATACCTGAACTCGGTGATCACCTTGATTAGTAACATAAATATTTTCTGCACTGTCTACGGAAACATCGGTTGGGTTTTTTAATTGGTCATCGCCGGATCCGTAACTGCCGAACTTTAACAAAAACGTTCCATCGTTACTAAACTTTTGGATTCTGCTATTGCCGTTATCTGCTACATAGATGTTACCATCACCATCTAAAGTTATTCCTATTGCAGCATTAAATTGGCCATCACCAGACCCATTACTCCCAAACTTGCGTAAAAATACACCGTTACTATCAAATACCTGCACTCTATGATTTAATGATTCAGAGACATAAATATTCCCTGTGGAATCAACAGCTATGCCATATGGTGCATTAAATTGACCGTTTCCTGATCCACTGCTTCCAAATTTCATCTGGAAAACTCCATTGTTATCGAATTTTTGGATTCGTTTGTTGCTCATGTCGGTTACATATAAATTTCCAGTATTATCTACGGCAACACCGACTGGATACATGAACTGCCCATCACCAGAGCCTTTACTACCAATGACTATCTGAAAAACACCACTAGTGTTAAATTTTTGAATACGATGATTGTAATAATCGGCCACAAACATATTTCCTGAACTATCAACAGCAACTTTATAAGGATATCGGAAGTTTCCTTCTTGTGCCGTGTTTGTAGAAATCAACGACAAATAGTTTCCACCACTATCAAACTTCTGCAACCTTCCATCGTAAACATAAGCATTCCCCGCACTGTCAATATCTATACCTGTTGGATATTGCATTTGCCCTACGCCTTTTCCAACAGTTCCGAATTTCGAAATAAATATTCCTTCACTACTGAATTTCTGAATCCGACTATTCATTTGGTCTGCAACAAAAACGTTTCCTTCATCATCCAGATCAAGTGAATAGATTTGATAAATCTGTCCGTCCCCGCTCCCCATACCACCGAATTTTAAAAGGAATTCGCCTGAGCTATTAAACTTTTGAACTCTATTGTTATTTTTATCAGCAACAAATACGTTTCCTGCAGTATCAACCTCCAAATCATAGGCTTGGTTGAATTTTCCATCTCCGGCTCCAGAACCACCGAATTTCAGTAGAAAATTTCCAGCACTATCGAATTTCTGTACTCGGTGGTTACCATATTCCGATACGTAAATATCTCCGTTACTGTCTATGGCAATGCCAAATGGAAGATTGAACTGTCCATCTCCTGAACCAGTACTGCCAAATTTCATTTGAAATACTCCATTACTATTGAATTTTTGTATTCGGTGGTTATAGGTATCTGCAACATACAAGTTGCCAGCACTATCCTTAGTCATTGATTGCGGGCTACTGAACTGACCATCTCCTGTTCCATAGCCCCCAAAACTCATAACGGTACTTCCGCTACTATTGAGTTTTAAAATTATACTGTTACCCATAACAAATAGATTGTCTTCGTTATCTGCATAGATTCCCCTAATGCCTATGTGTAGGTAATCGTCTCCGTAGTAACCCCCGATTGTTTGCAAATGTACGGGTACATCTGTCTCTGACCAAGCCTGAACTCGAAGACAAGTGTTTCCAGATAGGCAATGCATTAAAATCGGAGCAGCCACAAGTAATACAAGCGTCATTAACCCTCGTTTCATTGGTGGTCTCATACAACAAGCAATAGAATAAAACACATAGATTAATATACTTGTTTTAATGTGTTACTGCAACAATAAGATTCCACCCAGTTTCACAAGTAACCTTCTTAAGAAATTCCCAAAATATTCCAAAACGCTTGCAGAATCTTATACAAAACAGTTGCTTGCCATGTTGATGCACTAGTTGGATCACCTGATGTCGCGGTTTGCTGAAGTAATCCTGATTTCGGATCTGAAATTAATCCCTGCTGCACCACATAATACCCAGAAACTTTGCTTACTAGTTGCTGCGAGGTTACCCCACCGCGATACGTAGGTTGCCCCAATTCTGGATTAACAAATACACGCTCTCCCGCTCTCGTTGTCTCAAACGCGATATTGGTCTGTAACTCTGGGCTTTTGCTTTGAGGTATCGTCACATGCTCAGGAGGATTATACGAATCCATATTTGCTGGAATAGGTGCCAATTCGGATTGCGGTTTAGCTGCGACGGCAGGAAGCTCGTAAGGAATAACTGGGGCCGACGCTGACTCTTGCCCTGGAGCATATTGTTGTTCTTGATTTGCCCCAGGATAGGATGGAATCTCGGACATGGGCTGCCCCTGATTTGGTTGTTCACGCTCCTGTACTGGAACACCTGCTCCTGCTTGATTCATTCGTTATTGTAACAGAATATTATTTTCGTGGTATCGTAACGAGTTCGCAAAGAGAATACTCGGAATAAAATTCCCCGGTCTAAAGCCTGGGGTTCTCCCGCAACGGAACAGTATCACCCCAATGCTGTAATTTGACCATGGAAATATTTCTTTACTTCCTCCCAGGAAACATTCTCTAGCAAGTCTGGCTCAGGATCTGTTTCTGCGTCAGTAAAATAAACTAATGACTTGTGTAAGTGAAGATCATTGTAGCTAATGGAGGAAAATTTGGCAGAAAAACGCACAAAAAGTTCCTTTAGTGATATATGTTTCAAGATAAAATACATGTCATAGAAATCTTTTTTTGCTCCGCGAGAAGAAATTGCAGATAATTTCATGCATGCAATATCTATAATACTTGCGAGCAGAACGCCGTCATATTTGGGACCTTTTTCAAGCGTCGGATAATTATATGATAAAAAAGATACTTTGACAGTGTCTATCATCGTGTCCAAAGAACCTTCATCCTCTTGCAGTACTGTTGGCTTATGCTTTGCAAGGTTATTCAATAGTAAACTGTGTCGTGGAAAATTTGTCGTAAAAAAATCTAGGTCTATCGATTTCCGGTGACCGATCTGCAAGGCTAGCGCAGTCCCACCAGCCAGATACCAACCCTTCAGGTTGCTTTCAAGAGACAGCTTTGTTAAAACCTGTGCTGTTTTTGGATATAAGGAGCTCGTAAACATGTCAAGACAGAATCATCTAATTTATATCGCAAAGCAAAATAATTTCCAGTCTTAGCAGAAATTCTTAAACTTTCTGAAAGTGTTTTAATAATTAATTCCTTCCCATATGTCTTTTCAAGCCAAACAACATCCTCGGTATTTCCGTATTCCAGCACCCTCTCAATCACAAATTTAGAAGCCTTGACAAGATTAAGCTTGTCAAGTGGAACGTCCCATAGATAAGAAGCAATATGCGGTGGCATAGGTTATTATAGCAAGTTTTGAGGTAAGAAACACGGTTTGAGCTGCCCACAAGAACGTCTTGCAGCCTAGTCAATGCACTATCGAATTTCAACAGTTTTCATTATTCTCTGAACTTTCAAGCGTTCTTCTCTCTCTTTTCTCCTGTTCTTCTTATCATACTTCTTTAGTGACCGTGCGAGCCCGATCTCAACTTTAACCAGGTTTTTTTCTATGCCCAATACAATAGGAACTACCTGTGCCTTCTGCTGTTGCCTTTGTGTCGTGATTTCAAGAAGCTGCTTTTTT
>PFQB01000019.1 GCA_002793355.1 Candidatus Dojkabacteria bacterium CG_4_10_14_0_2_um_filter_Dojkabacteria_WS6_41_15 | reverse complement strand
TACCCCGTCAGCTTGCTGCGGGGTTCTTCATTAAGGAATCTATGAACCTATCAGACTACGATTATCAATTTCCTCAAGATGCAATAGCTATGTATCCGCCGGAAAAACGGGGAACTACGAAACTTTTTGTTGTTAACACGCAAACGGGTGAAATAGAGATCGATCAGTACGAAAATTTAGACAAACACCTTACCGCACAAGACGTTTTGGTGAGAAACATAACGAAAGTCTTTCACGCACGACTATTTGGGATGGCCATTAATAAAACGGGCCAATCTGGAAAGCAAGTTGAGGTGTTTTTTACTGAACCTCATGCACAATCGCTGGAAGAATACGCACGGCGTCAATATGATCCGAAAGAAAAGGGTTATAAGCTAGAATTTCTTACCGCGTTAAGAGGTATTAGACTTGACTCTATCCGCTATATCGACTTTGGTGATAACTTACGTCTTAAGAAAATTTCAAAGAATAATGATTCGCTTACAGGAATCCTATACAAAACAGATAGTGATTTCTCGGTAGAAGAGTTATTCACCATGTTTGAACAAAAAGGTAAAGTTCCGTTGCCACCATACATTAAGCGTAGTACTGTTGTTTCCGACGACGAGCGCTACCAGACCATCTTTGCTGAGAAATTAGGTTCTGTTGCAGCACCGACTGCCTCACTAAATTTTACGAAAACACTAGAAGCTCGGCTTGCAAAACAAGGAACAGCAATCGCGGAGGTTACCCTTCATGTTGGTCGCGGTACCTTTATGCCCCTTCGACACGAAAGGATCGAAGACAACATTCTTCATTCCGAGCCCTATTTTGTCAAGAATTCAACAATTACTGCGTTACACCTAGCAAAGCAGGACCAAAAGCGAATAATTGCCATGGGTACGACAACGACACGAACCTTGGAATCAATCGCGCCGCAGATTTTGGACGCTAACACCTCGCATGATATTCTTTCTGAAACAAAACTTTTTGTTTATCCACCATTCAGGTTTAAGATCGTGGATGGATTGTTAACAAACTTCCATTTTCCTAGAAGTTCCTTAATTACGTTGGTGGATGCTTTTTTGCAATACAAACGGTCGAAACTTTCTTGGAGAACGATTTACGAATTTGCTATGAAAAACGAGGCAAGACTTTTCTCTTATGGGGATTCAATGCTTATTCTTTAACCTGTAAGCTTTAATCTTTATACTTTAGCTCGCTACACCTTTAAGCAGTTCCGCCTGTTTCCCAAGCAAAAGCACTGAAGGTTTCTCGAGAATGTTCCAAATGAAGGGGTCTAGCTTTTGTTTGCGGTTCTTGAAATCCCCGGGGGTAATTATTGTGTACAACAACTCTCGTTGCAGACTAGTCTCTATATTGTGCAAGAAAATAGATACTTGATCGATTTTTGGCGACCCAACCAGTAAAATGTCAATATCATATTTGTCTTTAGGTTGATTGAATAAGAAATAGGAGGTCAACAGCAAAAAATCAGTACCTGCAAAAACATCGCGATTATTCATAATCATACCGCCAACTCCGTAGGATTTATGAAAAAGCGAGACAATCTCTTCATAGAAAGGATGCTCGGTATTTAGGGAGTAAAAGTTCTTCGAGGGTGTTTTTTCTTCGAGTAGTAGGTTTGTCTTCTTCAATAGGGCGATCTCCCGACCAACAGCGTGAACTTGAAGTTTAACAATACGGCTAAGCTCGCGAAGTCCAGATCTAACGGCGGTGTTTTCTAAGAAGTGCCATAAAATGCGAGTTCTAGTTTTTGAACGGAAGAGCTTTTCGATGGTCAGTGCCGTGTTAAATTGCATGAGATTACAAAATTAACTTAATGTATACCTTTTTTATGGTAGCATAGTTGCGTTGGAAATGCTATTGCGAGCAACGCGAGCAATACAAGAACCCTGCAGGTAGCAGACCTGCAAGGCGCGTGCGACTTGGCTTTTCAGCCGGGGTTTGCTATATTGTTCTATGAACTCACTGGTAATGGTTAGACATGGCCAATCTCGTTGGAATGCGGTAAACAGATTTACTGGTTGGGTTGATGTTACACTGAGTACTCGTGGTCTTGTCGAAGCCCAAGAATGTGGTGATAAGCTAAAGGATACGCAATTTGATGTTGCGTTTACTTCCGAGTTAATTCGTGCGCAACAAACGCTGTTTACAATTCTTTCTCGTCAAAACAAAACGGGTATTGTTGTTCATACTTCTAACAAAGACCCTCTGGCATTAACCTCGAATTATATGACGCAAGAAGATATTCCAATTTATGAAACTCACAAACTAAACGAGCGTCATTATGGTCTATTACAAGGTTTGGACAAGGCAGAAGTTAAGCTTAAATATGGAGAGGAACAGGTAATAAACTGGCGTCGTGGGTATAAATCGAAGCCACCGGAAGGGGAGAGCTTGGAAGATGTTTTTAAAAGAGCAGTTCCTTATTTTAAGAGTGTCATCATGCCGTTTGTTTCATCAGGAAAAAATGTGATTGTATCTGGACATGGTAACAGCCTCCGCGCGATTGTTAAATACATTGAAAACATTACGGACGAACAGATTGTTAATTTGGATTTACCAACGGGAGAAGTTATTCACTATGAATTCGATGCCGGCCAGGTAAGCAAGCGAAGTGGCGAATTATCATTCGAGCGTAAGGTATACTGGACGCCCTGGGTACAGCGTGATACACTAACTGAAAATCAACCTACGAAGTAGGTATAATTTATTAAATCTGCCCAATGCCCAAAGTTTCAAAGAAAGTTTCTGCAAAACGAAAAGTTGCAGTTGTTCGCTCACGAAAAGTAGCGAGAGTATCTTCAGATGCTGGTTCAAAGCAAATGATGCTTGCCGCAATAGTCGTTGTGTCGACTTGTATATTTGCACCTTTGATGTGGTTAGTATTTCGATCAGTCTGGGTGCTATTTGTTATTCCAGCTGTTGCCTCTCTTGTTACTGCGTTTATGTTTAAAGAAGTAACTGGAACGGTAATGTCAGAAGAATTCAGGAAAGAGACAACAACGATTACTGCGGTATTTGCTGTGGTGCTTGCCGTCTTGTCCTCCTTAAACCTGCCAGCAATTGGACTTGACGGTCGACCAGATAATGTTCTTCCCATATTCATGATTATTTACATGAGCGTGTGGGCAATTGTTGCTGTTCTGGTAACGGTGTATTTGCCGTTAGGCGTCACCGTAGATAAGAAGAAATAAGATCAAGAAAGATTGCTTTCGGTTTCTGCTTTAGTGCTTTATTGCGTTTATATTTTGTATGCTTATCCATGCACAGGCACTACCGTAGCCAGTTTTATTGATTGTGAACGGCTCTACGGTTTCTGGTTTTGTTAGAAAAATTAGAATTACATACCGTTTTCCTTCTAGCCAAGATGTATTAAAAAGCGAATCTTGCGTAAAGCAAAGGTCCTTTTGATATTGGTTTATCAGATTGGTAGCGTCAGAAAGTTGTATGATTTCTGTCTGAATCACGTGAGAAACGGTTGCTTTTGCCGTAACTAGTTTCCCCGCGTCTTTGAAATACACAATGTCACCTTTTTGAATTTTATCCCAAGGGGAAATCTTGTTTTTGTACCAACGAGATTCGATGGTTTTCTCTCCGCGAAGAATCTTTTCTATTAAGTGCCACTTGGGATTCATTATGGCGAGGTGGTGCATGGTTAGTTAGAATGAAATAGGTCGTGGGTTGGTACATTCTTTCGAAGAACGCGAACAATTCCTGTTTCCAATCCATCTACTAATGTCATAGTTTCGCTAGCAATCGATTTGGTATCAATTGTACCTTCAAGGTCATTTGGAAAGAATTTTCTGTAGGCAGCTGTGTTAGTATCTGCAGGGGAAATGGCATTAACAGTAATATGTTTTGTTTTGAGCTCATCCGATAGACCTATAACCAGGTCCTCTGTAGCACGTTTCGAAACAAAATATGGAATCCAACCTTTGCCACCATTACTAAATGTGCCTGTAAGAAAAATGATTGAACTATTCACAACAAATTT
This sequence comes from Candidatus Dojkabacteria bacterium CG_4_10_14_0_2_um_filter_Dojkabacteria_WS6_41_15, assembly GCA_002793355.1. Taxonomy (GTDB): domain Bacteria; phylum Patescibacteriota; class Dojkabacteria. Next base: position 5,398 of record PFQB01000019.1, on the reverse strand, counting down.
TGGAATTAATGCACGAATAAGCAGCATTGGAGATACTAGCCCAACATTTAAGGTGTCAAGAACCTGTTTTTCAGAAAAGTCACAATAATCTATTCCTGCTAGCACCGATTCCTCAGTGTGCCAGATTGCTGCACAGTGTATGAAAGTATCTATTTTAGTATAATTAGTCAAAAGTTCATTGGCTAGTTGAATCGTGGCTGAAAGGTCAGAAAGGTCAATTTTCTTTGCGACAATTGCAGTTGAAAGGTTCTGTAACAGATTTAGCTTGTTTTCGTCACGACCTATTGCGATTACTTGATAATTATTGGTGAGAAGTTCTGATATTATTGCTTGCCCAATATCGCTAGTTGCTCCTGTTACTATTGCTGTTTTCATGCTTTGAAAAATAAGAAATTAAATCTGGTAATCCTGCCGCAATTATTATGCATGCTCCAGAAACGAATATAGCACTCGAAAGCGTTTCATGGTATATAAACAAGCCAAATATTGCAGCAAATATAGCTTCCAAGGGAAGTAATGTACTTGCTAGCGATGCAGGTAATTTCCTAAAACCGATGTAGATCAGCGTGTTGGACAACAAGGCTATAGCCGCAGACAGTGTGTTCCAAAGAGTACCCGTATCGGTTACGGATACATGGGGGAGAGGTTCGCGGATAAGCAATGCTCCGAAAATTGCAATGACGAATGCAAACACGGAGGTTGGAAGATATAGTTGCAGTGGGTGATAGATGCCAGATATTTTCTTTGAGGTAACATTATATATTCCAGTAAGAACCCCGGCTACAAGTGCCGTAGCAACCGGAAACATTGTGTTCGCAGATACCTCAAATTTATATAGTATTCCAATACCAATGCAAACCAGTGGCAAAGACAATAATTTTGGCCCAACAATTCTTTCTTTGAAGAGTAACCAACTAAGGAAGTAACCCGTAATTATCATCGAGGAATAGTACAGAAAATACGTAGTTGCGAGTGTAAGGAGGTTGAATGAGACATAAAGAAATACCATTATGGAACTGCCAGCTAGGGCAAAAACGATTATCCAAACGAGGTCCTTTCTTTCGTATTTCTTCCAAAGATTCCTGTATATACCAAAAAAAACTACCATTAAGGCAATGCTGAAGATTTCCCGATAATAATTTTGAGAAAATGCACCGAAAGTATCAGAAATCAGTCTAGTGATAATGCCGTAAGTTGAATAGATAAACGTAGACCCAACTAATGCTGCAATTCCAATCGATTTGTCTCTTCCCACAGACCTATTTTACCTCTTCCACATACGAAAATGAAGGTTCGTCTTCATCGGGAGTGGTTTCATTGCTTAGCGTAGCACGGTTGACATATGGTGAATGAAATTTAGAGAACTGAACTTAAACCCCCGACCGTAAGGTCGTGGGTAGTTCGTATGAAGTATGAAACAATCCAACAAGTAGCACATGCCGCAGTTGATTTTGTATCACCACGAAAAAAATGTATATCTAATGGGCATCTATTTGTTATCCGTTGACGTGGAACTTTTTACCCTATATCGTATCAAGTACGGAAGTGTTCTTCACCAGTTAAATTTGTGCTTATATTTATGGGATATTCGGTAGATGCGTTTATTAAGACTCATATTGGGCAAAAAGGGCTCAAAATTAAACGTATATTTACCGACCCTAAGAATAATTTATTATCGCAAATAGTCTACGAAAAAAGGACATCGAAAATCGTAGATGTCAGTGGAAAAGTGATTTTTCAAAAGGATGATGTCGAGGTTCCAACGTTTTGGTCACAAGTAGCAACCGATATTTTAGCCCAAAAATATTTTAGAAAGAGGGGAGTTCCCGTAGAAATCGCGGAACGTACCGAGTGTACCAAAGACGACAGTTTCAGTGCCTTAGAATCGTCACTTCGATTACCAGATGATACAACGGGAGAATGGTCAATACGCCAAGTAGCACATAGGCTTGCTGGTGCTTGGACGTGGTGGGGTGAACAGTATGGATATTTCAACTCTACGGAAGATGCTGATGCCTTTTACGACGAGCTTAAGTACATGATAATTACTCAAACGACAGCGCCGAATTCTCCACAATGGTTTAACACCGGTTTGTTTTGGGCATATGGTATTAATAGTCCTGCCCAGGGTCATTATTACGTAGACCCAAGCACAGGTGAATTGACTAAATCGATTGATGCTTATTCGCATCCTCAGCCACATGCGTGTTTTATCCAAGAGGTTAATGATGATTTGGTCAACCCGCAGGGTATATTCGACTTGCTTACCCGCGAAGCAAGAATATTCAAGTATGGTTCTGGAACCGGAACGAACTTTTCGAGTTTACGCGAAGAGGGAGCTTCACTGTCTGGTGGTGGGACTTCTTCCGGACTTATGAGCTTCTTGTCGGTATTTGATAGGGCAGCAGGCTCGGTAAAATCTGGTGGAACAACGCGCAGAGCAGCAAAAATGGTTATTTTGAATGTTGACCATCCTGACATCGAAAAATTCATAGGTTGGAAAGTACGTGAAGAACGTAAGGTTGTTGCCTTGGTTACAGGCAGCAAGATTGCCTACGAGCATTTGCAAGGAATTATGGCTTCTGCTGAAACGAAAGGTATTGATCCCGCAAAGAATCCTGAACTGAAACAGAAAATTGCAGCGGCAAAGCTGCAATATGTGCCGTTAAACTACATTAAGCGTGTGCTGATGTTGGTAGAAAACGGTATCAAAGCTGCAGATTTCCATTTTAACGTATTTGATACTGATTACCGATCGGAAGCCTATATTACCGTAGATGGGCAGAATTCTAACAATACTGTCCGTGTTACCGATGCTTTTATGCAGGCAGTTGAGGCTGACAGAGAATGGAATTTAATTAGTCGCATCGATGGTAGTATCAAAAAAACGGTTCAAGCAAAAGAGCTTTGGGAAAAGATTGCAGAAGCAGCGTGGGAATCAGCAGATCCCGGGCTACAATTTGATTCTACTATCAACGATTGGCATACATGCCCCGAAGATGGTCGTATTAACGCGTCAAACCCTTGCTCGGAATATATGTTTTTAGACGAGACAGCGTGTAATTTGGCCTCCATCAACTTGGAAAAGTTTTACGATTCCGAAACTCGAATTTTCGATGTGCCATTGTATCAACATGCGATTCGTATTTGGACTATTGTGCTCGAAATCTCAGTCCTTATGTCACAATCACCCTCAATCAAAATGGCTGAACGGACATTCCAATATCGAACGCTCGGTCTTGGGTACGCAAATCTTGGAACTATTTTGATGAAAATGGGGCTTGCTTACGATAGTGACGAAGCAAGAAGCGTTGCCGGTGCAGTGACTGCAATTATGACGGGCGATTCTTATGCAACTTCTGCAGAAATGGCAAAAATATTGGGGGTATTCGAGCGATACGAGGCAAATCGTGAGCACATGCTTCGTGTAATACGAAATCATCGACGTGTTGCCTACAATTCAATTCCTGCGGAGTACGAAAAACTTTCGACTGTCCCACTTGGGCTTGATCCAACGACAACACCACCATATTTACTGTCTGCTGCCCGCGAAAGCTGGGATAACGCTTTATCCTTAGGGGAACAATTTGGTTTTAGAAATGCCCAGGTAACGGTAGTAGCACCAACGGGGACTATTGGTTTAGTAATGGATTGTGATACAACCGGTTTCGAGCCGGACTTTGCCTTAGTGAAATTCAAAAAATTAGTTGGTGGCGGCTACTTTAAAATCGTTAACCAGTCAGTAGAACCGGCTCTTCGTTCTCTGGGCTACGATGACTATCAGGTACACGATATATTACAGTACGTGCTTGGCTCCGCCTCGCTAAGCGGCGCCCCACATATTAACAGACAGGTCCTAAAAGCGAAGGGATTCACAGACGAAAAACTGGATGCACTAGAGGCACAATTATCGGCAGCATTCAATATTTCGTTCTTGTTTAATCATTACGTATTGGGAACCGAATTTGTATCTTCGCTATTTCCAGAAAAAGATGTGACCGTACCACAATTTAGCCTACTTAAAGAACTTGGATTTTCACAGGAAGAGATCGATGTCGCAAACGAGTATGTATGTGGTGCTATGACCGTAGAAGGGGCTCCGTACCTTAGGGAAGAGCATTATTCGGTATTTGACTGTGCCAGCAAGTGCGGCAGTAAAGGGAAGCGGTTTATAGCGCCTGTTGGTCATGTACGAATGCTTGCTGCTGGGCAACCTTTTGTTTCAGGTTCTATCAGTAAAACAGTTAATTTGCCTGAAGATGCAACAATTGCCGAAATTCAGGACATATATCTAACCAGCTGGAAACTAGGGCTAAAATGTAACGCTCTCTATCGTGATGGTTCGAAACTATCGCAGCCACTATCGACTTCTTCTGATGAAAATAGTGTGTACGCTAAGCTGTTCGATTTTAGTGAGGAACCGCAAGTCGATGAAATCGAAATCGAGGTTCCAGAAGTTGCCAAAACAGTTCAACAAGAGGCAATTGCCGCTGTTTCTACAACCGCTTTAGCACAACGTAAGAAATTACCACTTGAACGTGTTAGCATTACACATAAGTTCGAGATTGGTGGGCACGAAGGGTATATAACTGCCAGCTTATTCGAAGATGGCAGACCAGGAGAGATTTTCCTTACAATGAATAAGGAAGGCAGCACTTTAAGTGGAATTATGGATGCCTGGGCTATTTCACTTTCGCTCAACTTACAATACGGTGTTCCGCTGCAAGTATTAATCAATAAATATTCGCATGTTCGTTTCGAGCCTGCTGGGATGACGAACAATAGAAACATCCCGATGGCAAAGTCCATAGTTGATTATTTGGCTCGGTGGTTAGCATTAAAGTTCCTTGATACCGAAACAGCTAAGAAATATCATACAGCCGAGTTAGTTGACCGGGCGATGGGGAACGGCGATTTAAAGGCAATTGATGTAATGAAAATTTACAAGCACCACGTCGGGGCGAGTTCGAAAGAAATTTCCACTAAGGCACTTGAAGAAATTGCGCAAAAGTCTGGACGAGGCTCCGTTCCAATAGAGGAGGGAGCTGAGATGCTGAACATTCCAGCCGAAGTAACACTTGAAACGGAGGAAATCCCACCGGCAAATGTTGTTGTTGATTTAGAAATGCTCAGGAAGGATCAAGCGCAGCAGGCACTTAAGCAGAATAACGAAGATGCGCCCATGTGTTCCGAGTGTGGCTCGGTCATGATTCGCAATGGCGCTTGTTATAAATGCCTAGATTGCGGATCGACTAGTGGATGCTCATGACGAATCGGGCATTTCAGCAAGCTGTTGTCAAAAGAAGTAACTGATTAACAAAACTATACTTCCTGCACCCATAGCCAATAGCGTGAACCACCCCAGTAGCTTTATCCACCACGAAGATGTGTATTCTCC
>PFQB01000016.1 GCA_002793355.1 Candidatus Dojkabacteria bacterium CG_4_10_14_0_2_um_filter_Dojkabacteria_WS6_41_15 | reverse complement strand
TACATCTTATTGCGACAATACGAAAACAGCTATTTCATTGGCAGAGTGATATTACGTTACTTCGCGGAGATGCAACAACCATTTCATTCAATGAATACGATGTTGTATTCATTTTTATGTTGTCTTCCTTTGTAAATAAAGTGCTTGTGCCAAAATTTGAAAAAGAACTACGTCCTGGAGCTCGAGTCGTTTCATACGTTTTTCCCATGAAATCGGCACTGTTTACAGAAAAGAAAATGGAAATACCAGCCCATGGTTGGAAAAGCAACGTGTATATCTACGAAAAGAAAGCCTAACCTAGCGGAACGTAGGGATAACCTCTCTTGGTCATTAAGGCGCGTTGGTAGAAGACTGCAGCCAAGTACTGTGGCGCGCGAACGGGCAGATCTAATGCCGGTAGATACTCGGTTAGATTTGCACCAAAACCTTGTTTAAAATTGTCTAAATTCTTCCATGGGTGTGGAAGTCCTTTTTCGGTAATATCTTTTGATACAGAGCCACCCCAGAGATCTAGAATGGCAATCTTTCGTCTTTTTAGTTCTTCAAGCGTGCTGTGCAGAAGAAGTGTATCGGCACCAAGTTCTTTGCCGGGATCGGAGATTGCAGCCCAGTAGTACCAAGCAGTATTTCCTTGTATAACAATCGAGGCCGCTGCAAAGAGTGTATCTTTTTCATCGCGGAGTGAAGCGATGAGTAGTTGCCCGTTTTCACTGTAGGTTTTCAACTCATCCTTAAGATAGTCCACCGGCACAAAATCAATTTGTTTCTTTGCCGAAAGTGTTCGATAAATCGAGACAAAATCTTCTAACGCGGTGCTGTCACTAGAGAAGCCTAACTGCAAGTTCCTTTTTTGTGCTCGTTCTAGCATCCCGTGCAGGTCTTCGCGGAGGTTTTGTTCGGAGTACTGCTGTACGTTTAGGGTTCTGGTGACGCAAGCATCTAACTCTTGTACAGGTGCTCGTTTGTATCCGGCGGTTAATATCTCGGTTGCAATTTCTTTTTTGTTCGGAGCTCTGGGAGTAATTCTTACATAAACCGCCTGTTCCTTAGTACCAATTTGCTGTGCAAACGTTTTGAATTCTTGCCAAAAAGTAAGGTCTTCTGAACAACGAGTGTCAATAAATACTGGAGAATGTTGAAAGTATACAAAGGAACCACTTCTTGCGGGGATAACTTGGTAAAAGGCGAGTGCGACGATACTATCGCCATCTAAGATTTTATACAATCCGCTTTTTCGATTTCTCTGCGCAATAAACTTCATTCGTTCGGGGGAATTATAGAAAGTAGTAAAGGAAGCTTTCTTAATGAGTACTGCATATTCTTTTTCTACAATTGGGGTAAACACATATTTTGCCATAGTCCTCGAGTTCAAGTTAGTTGTGGGCGCTAAGGTATTCTACCATGTTTGCGACAACGAGGGTATGTACGCGGAACTTAGCGCAACACTCTGAAAAATAGGTGGTTATCGGCATTTGTGAAGAGTAATGCCGTATCGTTTTGCCCATACGTGTAGGTTTTGATATCTGATTGTAAGGTGATTAGATTGTCACCGGCAGTGTCTACCGCTAACAATGATTCACCGTTCAAAGTAGTTACATACGCGCCTGCAATTAGGGACTCTGGTGGTGTTAACAGTGTGTTATCTCCCTCAATAAGTGTAGTTTTGCCAAGTTTTGTGCTTTTGTCTGCAATATGCTTGTTGTAAGTGAATAATGTAAGTATTGTTCCCTTCTGCTCGGTGAACGAGATTGTATGTTTTTCTGGAATGAGAAGAGGTGTGGAGATTAACTCTTCGGAGCTAAGCAGAATTTTGCTGAAATCTTCGCCAAAATGATCGATGTCGATATCTGCCACGGAAATATCTGCCTGAGTTATTTGAAGTTCTCCAGATTTTTGTGTGTACAGAAGCCCAACGAGGTAACTTCCTTTTTTGGTCGCAATCGCAAATAAGGGCGTATCAGTAGTTGAGTAACTCCAAATCTTTGTGGGTGGGGAATCCAGCTCGATTAGCGGTAATTGAGTTGTTAATGGGTTGCCATTATACGAAATGTCCATGACCTCAAAGCTATTTGCTCTCGTGCCCGCTGCTCTTCTAATATACACAATGCCGTTGTCCGTTGTATTCCAAGTTAGCGCATCTCCTTTTGTAACCAGTTCTGGCTTTTCCGCGAGAATGCCACGGGCGCCAGATTTGACGTTATAAGAAATTATCTGCTCGGGGGTATCGAGTATCAGATAGTCACCATTTTTTGACCAGGAAATTGCAACTCCGCTAGCTTTGGCATAATTGGTTAAAGCTTTAGAGTCGGTTAGATTTGCATTGATGGTAGAGTCGCGTTTGAAAGGGACGACGGATATTGATTTGATTTTGTTTTTATCGGTAGTCGTTATTAGAAGCATTTTCCCCGTTGGGGAGACCAAAATAGAGGTTATTGGCGTTGCACTTAGTGCAGTTATCGTCATTTTCTCGTTGAGGACTGGATGGGGATCATCAAATAACGGCTTAGTCATGGAAATTTTCGTTAGCGTGTAGGTTAGCGTGGAGCTGTTTTTTGTGGGAGCTTTAGTCGGTGTCGGTGATATCGTAGAAGTTGCTTCAACGGTAGTCTTGGCAGAAGCAATCTCTAGAACATAGTAGCCGGTGCTGTTGTAGTCTACTGCCGTGGCTGTTGTTAAGTCGATAATCTCTTTTTGCCCATCTATACGAAGCAGGGGGACAATAACTGGACTTGCCAACCCGTGTAGAATTTCTACTTGTTTTGTAAAGGGAAAATAACCGTCCTTATAAATCTTGATTGTATATGTTCCAACCTTAAGGTTTGGAATTGCCCGATTACTTTTTCCATAATACGTGCCAGTTACGGAAATGTCGGCGTCTGTTGGGCTGGTTTCTACGTTTAGAACACCGGTTTTAATGACTTCTCTTTTGCTAATATCGAAAGAGTAACCGCTAATGAGTGCGATGATAAGTGCGGTAGTTCCTACAATAAAGAGGGTAGAAAAAATGGGAAGTGCTATTCCGAGCAACCTTTTTAGATAGGCGCGGAATTTTGGCTTTTTTAATAGGTTCACGGTACGTTATTGTAGCATAATTGTGGGGAAGAGGTTCCGACTCGTTTCAATGCATGTTGTCTCTGAATTGGCTTGGCAAGGTTCCAATAGTTCTGGAAAACCTGCCTTTGAAGCTCCGCAAATTGCTTATTCACGATTTCTACGCCGAATATTTCTCCCTTATTCCAATTGTACAGAGCGACGGTATCATTATAGATATCCATCGCTAGTTGGATATTGAGTACTTTGTTTGGCAAATAACGCAGAATATCACCTACAAAAGGACGATATTCAGAGGTCGGAAGTTCTTCACTCTTCAGAAATTCATCTGAACGAATTTCTTTGTTAATAAGATGCCTGCGTTCAAATTCAGCTGCCCAACTATCGAAAAATTTAAAACCTACCACTTCAATGAACTGCCTGTACGAGAAGGAAAGCAATTCTTTTTTGGCGCTAAGAGCATTCCAAAGCTGCTGTCTAATGCCGTCAACGCCACGATAGAATTTGACGCCCGTTGGACTTACAGAATTGCTGAGTAAGTTAATCTTGGACATGAAATTACTAAAGTTAGTATTGATATAGTTGAGTGAATCAATCTTATCTTTTAGGATCAATTCGATTCTAGAGGTATCACAAGCTTTGATGTAGCGTCTTTTGTAATCAAGTTTTTCTTCAAGAAGTCCGTCTTTAATAAGTTTTTCGGCAAGATTATAGATCTTGGTTCGTTCAATAGCGGTCCCTCTTGATAATTGCAAAATGGTCAAAGGTCCCTTTTTTATGAGAGTAGTGAAGAGAAGGGTTTCTTCGCTGGAAAAGCCGATAAGCGTTAAATAGCTCGAGAGGTACTCATCAAGGTTGTTCATACAATAAGTATAGGGCATTTTGTGGAAATTTACCACAGATTGGAGATAAGCTTCTGCGTCGGTATAATTATAGTAACGTGAATAAGGGCAATAACGTTGACAAATCATATGACCGAATAGTGTCGGATAATTTGTATATGTGTGTCGGAACTGCAACAAGAGTGGGGGAACCCTGGATTTCGCAAGTATATTTCGTTAATGACTCCGAGAACAATTTTTATTGGTATTCAAGCGTAAAATCGCGGCATTCTCGGTTAATTGCGGATAATAATAACATAGCATTTTCAATATTTGACTCAACGGCGGTAGGAGACAGTGTGTACGCTCTCTATGCAAAAGCAACCTGCCAAGTTGTTACAGATAGAAAAACACTGTATAGCGCACTGGCACTGTATGCTCAAAAGATGTTGAGGACTGGGTTTGTAGGGAATGTACACGAGGTATCAGTGTTTGCAACGAACATTCGGGACTTTTTAGGCAACTCAGAGCTACGATTGTACAAAGCGGTCCCATACGAGATATCAAAACTTGGTGAATCAAAACTTTTTAATGGGAAGTTTGTAGATCAGAGAGTAAGTATCGCGCTTTAACGCTTCCGAATAGAGTATAATTTCTCTATGGCATTTATGTTTCGCCCCCAACGATTGGGGATTGATTTAGGTACTGCAAACTCAGTAGTATTTGTACAAGGAAAAGGGGTAGTTTTAGAAGAACCAACGGTTGTTGCAATCGATACCACTGATTTGTCAATAATTGCAATTGGCCAAGAAGCCAAGATTATGGTGGGAAAAACACCAGAACGAATTATGATTAAGCGGCCTTTGCGGAATGGCGTTATTGCTAGCGCTCGTGTGACCGAAGAGTTGCTCAAGTATTTTATTACTCGGGCGATTGGCCGCTTCCGCATTTTCCGCCCAGAAGTTATGATTTCTGCTCCCGTTGGCATCACATCTGTCGAAAAGCGCGCAATTATTAAAGCGGCGGTGCATGCTGGTGCGGGGACAGTCTACTTAATCCCAGAGCCCTTGGCAGCAGCAATTGGAGCAAAGTTGCCGATACATTCTTCTGCCGGTAACATGATTGTCAATCTTGGCGGTGGCACGACCGAAATTGCAGTGATTTCGTTGAATGGCATTGTGGTTGCAACGTCTGTGCGAGTGGCAGGCGACGAATTTAACAGCGCAATTAGTGCCTATACTCGTCGCGAACGCGGACTGATAATCGGTGAGCAAATGGCAGAAAAAATAAAGATGACGATTGGTTCCGCAGTACGAGTCGAAAAGGAAGAACAAATGGACGTAAGCGGCCGAGATGTTGGGACCGGTTTGCCTCGAGTGGATGTATTTACCACGAACGAAATCGCCGAAGCATTAAAAGCCCCGTTGGGTGAAATATTGGCTTCACTTAAAAAACTGCTTGAGCGAACCCCGCCCGAATTATCTGCTGATATCATTGATCGTGGAATTGTAATGAGTGGCGGAAGTGCCCTGTTAAAAAATCTTGATCGCTTATTCTCAAAGGCGTTAGGCGTTCCAGCCTATTTGGCCGATGATCCTATCCACTGTGTTGCTCGTGGTACAGGAACAGCGCTAGATTTCCTCGATGTGTTGGATAAGACGATTACGACGGTTGGTTAGCAATATACATACTTGGCGTTATTATTTCTTTTTTCTTGTAAATAGTTTTGAAATCGAGTACCCAACGGCAATACTAGCAAGTAGAACTGCTGACAGAGTTCCAATTGTGCGCAACTTTACAATATTTCTATTTTTATCAACTGAATTCAGAAAACGCTTCACGGTTTTTTTTACGCCCAGCAAATCCAAGATACTTTCGACGGGTCTAATATCTTTTTCAACTTGTTTACCGGTTATTAGAGAGGTGTACAGCTCCTGGTAGGAGAGCATCGCACGGTCCCAACTTAATAATTTGACACTATCTCTGGCCTCTGTTGCCATTTTGTCGTACTCGCCTTGTTTCAATTTCGCGATTTTTTGTATTTCTGATGCAAAATTCTTTGGTGAGGTATTGACGGGGAGGCTTTTGCCATTTTTAGTGGTTATCAAGCGGTCAATGGTGTCGTTTTGTAAACCAACTACAGGTTTTCCTGCAGCTAGTGCTTCGATAATGGATAAACTAAACGCTTCCTCTATCGAGGCCGATGCACAGATGTGGAACCCCTCCATAAGTTTTGGAAGCTCGTCAAAGGCACGTTGGCCTAAGTAATGAACTCGGTCAGATTTCGGCAAGGATTTTTGATACGTTTTAAATAAGGGCTCGCCAATGAAATATAACTCGTAGTTATTCGGCAAATGCTTCAGCACCTCAATTAAATAGCGCTGATTTTTTCGTTCACAAATAAAGCCGACGAAAAATAGCTTGATTGTATTATCACTCAGTGAGGGCAGGGTTAAGGTGTCAAAACGGTCCAAGTTTCTGCCGTTGAGAATGGTTACCAATGGCCCTTTATAGCCAAAATTCCGTATTTCTTCGTTGTGGATGTCGTTGACCGAAACTAAACAATCGGTGTATCGGTACATTGTGCGCAGGTATTCGTCTACACCCATCTTTTTCGAGATTCGATCGAGTAATCCTTGTCGTTTAAAGGCCACATAGGACAACATCTTATTTGGGTTTTCGTGGATTGAGTGAACGACCACTTTATGGTGCTTTATTGCCCAAGCTTCTAGGAGAAAAACGGAAGCCATGACCGTGTGAAAATGAATGATATCAGGGTTGAACTCGTCTAAGAACTGGTATAGTCGCCGAATGGTTAAGGGAGAAATCGCAAAAACGTACAACTGCTCCAGAATGCTGAGAGAAGGGTAGAAATAAATGTCTAAGTCTTGACTTTTACCATACTTAAATCCTCTCCCTTTCAAATTTGGAGCAAGCATTATCACTTCGTTTCCAATCTTTACGCTTTCGTGTGCTAATTCCCAGGTTATTTTCCCTTCGCCTCCGCCGTGGTCCTCTTCATAGGCAGAAAAGTACAGTATCTTCATGTTGCAAAAGTATACCATAGATGGGGATACCAGTATCTTTCATCGCACTATGTACTAGTTGTTGCGAAATTCTGCGCGTGTTAGAATGAACAGTGAAGCAAACAGCAATCAGATATGGGAAAAGAATTGCCATTGGGGCACTTGTTATTGCATTAGGGGCATTGGGAGTAGTGGGTGGAAAACGAACGATAGAGTTAATTAAAACGTGGTGTTTTGATATATTTAGGGGAAGAATTTTATGAATACCGAGGATTCGAGAACTATATTGCCGATTTCCATAGTAATACCGGCCTACTCGGAAGAAGTGGTGTTGCCAAAACTATTGGAAAGTATAAAAAAGCAGATATTTCAGCCTTTCGAAGTCATTGTTGCAGATGCCGATTCCCCTGATAAAACCATTGAAATAGCTCGTGATTTCGGCTGTGTTGTGGTCAAAGGCGGAAAAGTTGCTGTAGGCAGAAACGCGGGAGCAAAAGTCGCGAAAAGTGATTATTTGTTATTTATGGATGCAGATACCAGTTTATCAACAGATACGATGCTCCTAGAAGTGTTTTCTGATTTTGTTAAAACTGAATGTGATATAGCGTCTGTTGGTTATGTGCCCGAGAAAAAAGGATCTACGCGCTTTGGCTTTTTAGCCAGCACGGTACTCTTTAGTTTTTGGAATACCGCAAGAAAAATTCAATCAATAACACAGAATCCATCGTTAGAAGGTGGCGCATTCATTTTAGTTAAGAAGGCGGCGTTTGATTATTTAGGCGGATTTGACGTTGCTGTTGCGTTGGGTGAAGATAGGGATTTCTTTGCACGTGCCGTAAAGGCCGGATATCGATACCAGCATTTTAATGAAACAATAAATATGTCGACCAGAAGGTTTAAATCATTAAAAGGAACAGCGAATGCATTTGGCGCGGGATTCCTGCATTATATGTTGATTGGTCTGGGAGTTTATGCGGGTTCGAAACTGGTGCAAAAAGTGCTTTCTAAATATGGACGACTGGGCGGGGGAAAAGGGAAAGATCAACACGAGGAGGATTAAGTCTATGGTTGTTACCATTATTCAAAGGAAACTTTCACAAGAAGAAATAACAAAGGTTCTGGTGGATATCAAGCAGTTCCCAGATTTAGCGTACATTAAGCCGACTTTGCTGACAAGCTTTTCGGAGATATATGTTGCCGAAGTCGAAGGGGAATTCGCTGGATTCTGTGCGGTAGAAACTTACAAAGGAATAAGAAAACTTGGCCCCATTGCCGTGTGCACCCGTTTTCAGAAGTATGGAGTTGGCATGGCCCTGATGATGAAGGTACTGGAGGAAAGTAAGGGCAAGAGAACTTATTTTGGGACATCGAATCAAAAAATCAGAGAATACGGACTTTCGGTTGGCGCAGTAGAGTACAGAAACGTTTGGAAATTGCCTGCAGATATAAAGCAAGCGTCGGTGAATTTAATACTCGGCTATTTATCGGCGAAATATCTATACGAAATGCTACGGAAATTTCTTAAATATGGACGTCGTCGATACACATTTTTCGTACTTTCCTAATGGCTTGTAATTGCCTGCACTGTTACGGTATAATACGTCATCGATCAAAGACAGCAGGAAGGGCAAACGTTAAAGCTTAAAGATTAAAGGATAAATAAAACCCCCTTAACACTTTACACTTTATACTTTACACTTTAAAGGTTCCTGCCGAGGTCAGAAAACTTTTCTTTTCCCTCACGTCTTTTTTCGCAAGTAATTTGGTTTTGTACAAAAATGGCGAAAAATAGAGCACAAAAAGCAGAATTAATGACTCAATACGATGAAGTCGTTTCAAAGTCGAACTTTATTGTAATCGAGACAAACAAGGTTCCAGCCCGTGCAATCACGACACTCCGCAAACTTCTTTCCGAAGTTGACGCAAAATTATATGTGATTAAGAATACCGTTTTTTCCAAAGCAGCAGAGAAAAACGAGAAACTTGTTGGGCAAACCTATGCTGGACAACTTGCAGTAATAGAAGGAGGCAAAGACGTCTCTACCGCAATCAAGAAGCTTGATGATGCAGCAAAAGAGGCAAAATCAGTACTCTCCTTAACCGGTGCAGACGAAAAGACACTCGCAGCGTATGTTCCTTTTACCTACAAGTTTGGCTTTGTTAGTGGTTCATTACTTAATGATGCAGATGTCGTAAGACTTTCTAAATTACCAGATCAGCAAGCGGTCTTGGCGCAATTCGTTGGCACCTTGGCTGCGCCAATCTCTGGTCTCCTCAATGTAATGCAGGGCGTTCCCCGAGCATTCATGTATACCCTAATTGATTTACAGAATAAGAAGGCCGAGTAGTTTTCGCAAGAGAAGTACAAGGTTTTTTTAGACAACATAATATAAACAAGAGAAACATGGCAGAACTCAACAAAAAACAGCAAGAAGTTCTCGACCTCGTTTCCGAGATGAGTGTTCTCGAACTTGCTGACCTTGTGAAAGCAATGGAAGAGAAATTCGGCGTCAGTGCAGCAGCACCGGCAGCAGCGGCAGCTCCAGTAGCAGCAGCAGCAGCACCAACAGAAGAGAAATCAATCTTTGATGTTGTTCTCGAAAATGCAGGCTCAAACAAGATCGGAGTAATTAAGGTGGTAAAAGATCTTACCGGACTTGGTTTAACCGAAGCAAAAGACTTTGTAGAAGCAGCACCAAAAACCCTTAAGGAAGGCGTTGCAAAAGCAGAGGCAGACGAAATCGCAGCGAAGCTTAAA
>PFQB01000114.1 GCA_002793355.1 Candidatus Dojkabacteria bacterium CG_4_10_14_0_2_um_filter_Dojkabacteria_WS6_41_15 | reverse complement strand
CAGAAATTGAAGTTATGTCTTTGGGCGTTCCAGTAATAAGTGCAGACATTGGCGCAGTACGTGAAATGGTAGGGCAGTTCGCACTCCTTGCAGATCCAAAAAAGCCAGAAACCGCCGAACCGTTGCTTTACCAAGCCGCAAAAAAAAGAGTCCCTGCCGAGCAATTGCGAAAAGGGATGGCACATGCAAAAGAGTTCACCTGGGCAAAAACCGCAGCAAAGACAGTAGATTCCATCATTGACTTTGTGCAAACGCATAAGCCAAAACGAGAACAAGTATGAGTACCGAGTACCGACCACTCGTCATTTTCCAAAATTTTTTCACGCCGATGAGGCACAAATTGTTTACAGAAATCGCAAAAACAGTGGACTTGACCGTCATACATATGCAAAAGCCTCAAGAAGAAGGCCGTAAATGGACAGAGGAAGAATTTGCAAAGGAAAAAAACTACAAAACCATACAATTGCAGAATAAACGACTTTCACGAATTAAACCTTTTAGTTATGTGGTTTGGGTAACTGGCTTGAAAGAACTCAAGGAAAAAATCGCTCCGAACGCGACCGTAATTTTCATCGACAACTTACCAACGAACTTCACCATGTTTCGAATAATTAGGATGTTAAAGCAAATACCGCGAAAAAATAGAGTGCTCTGGAATGAACAAATTTCAGCACAAGGTGCCGATTCACGGCTTAAGATTATGTATAAAAAGTTTTGCACATTGTTTCTAGCAATCCAAGCTGATACTGTTTTATCCTTTTCTCAGATGACGACAGCGTACCTGAAATCCCTCGGAATTCCGCTGTCAGGGCAAAAAATTGCACGAACCTGCCAAGCAAACTACACTATAGAAGAATATATAGCGTTAAGGCAAGAAAGTAGTAAAGCCTTAAGGCCTAAGCAACCGCTAACTTTTGGCTTTTTGGGTTACTTTTCGAAACGAAAAGGAATATCAGAATTTCTAACCGCAATAGGGTATTATCGGAATTCTGAGGCGCGATTTCTTTTCGTCGGCGACGGACCCGCAAAGCAAGAAATCGCGCAAGCAGCCACCAAAGATTCTCGCATTACACTAACACCATATGCAGTCACCGAACAAGACAAAACAAACGCTTTTGTACAAATGACTACACATATTGTTCTTTCCGAAAAAGACCCCTGGTGCATTGTCGTAAACGAGGCAGCCAGTAGAGGAGTACCGTCTATAGTATCTCCCAATGTCGGCGCAAAAGAGTTAATTGCCAAAATAGACAAAGACTTTATTCTTCCCGATAACAGGCCAATTACCCTTGCAAAAGCCTTTTCCGACATCGAAAAGCTCTACGCAGATAAAAAAGAGTGGGACCTAGTCCGCGAAAAATCCTTTGAAGCCGCCTCTTTGTGGAATATCGAGCTTGCAGCAAGCACCTTTCTGAAGCTGGCACAAGTGTAACTTTAGCCCAATATGTGAGATATTTGCTTTCCATACTCTTGACTTACCCAACAATATGTCCCATAATACTCATAATATTTTTTGATGCCTTCGGGCTCAAAGAAGAAACGCTCGTTGACTTGTATCATGGACATTCTCCTTTACTTTCGTGCCCTTAGGGCGGGAAATAATCTTCTGTTTTAAGAAGCTCATTTCCCGCCGGAAAGCCGGAATTCTTAAGAAGGAGTGTGTAACATGTTACAAAATGCGCAGAACGAATGGAATAAGTTTTGGAATGCTGGTTTTCTCGGTAAAACTTGGCGGGCACTCGTGCTTGCTGTGGTTTTAGCCGTGATTACCTCTGACAGGTACCCGATATATTAAGACAGTTTTCTAAGAAAACAGACTAAGGGCCTGGGGAAAAAAGCCTCCTTGTTGTCTTA
>PFQB01000076.1 GCA_002793355.1 Candidatus Dojkabacteria bacterium CG_4_10_14_0_2_um_filter_Dojkabacteria_WS6_41_15 | reverse complement strand
TTGGATGTTTTCTAGGATTCCTTCTTTTTTTGCTAACGCAATAATGCTGCGAGCTTCCTTGGTTCCCCCAGAAAACACCAGCTTTGTGTGATTGGTATCTTCGTGTTTTCGAATAAATAGAGCAAATGCCTTTATTACTCCAGGTATATTTTTGTTGAAGTCAAAGCCACTGTAATAAAAGAAATAGGGTTCGTTTAGTGGAGAGGGTTTCTTTAGATAAACAGCAGGATCGGTATTATCGAAAATATTCCCTAGTAATATTGCCGTAGTATCGTTTTCTCTGCCTAAATACTGAGACACGGTGTTGGAGGTATCAACGGAGTTTGTGACAATTAGGTCGCTTTTTGCAAGTTCCTTCAGGTATAGATCGTACTCTATGCTTAGCAGTGGATCCATTATCGGTACTCTGCCCCATCGGTGAGTTTTCAGAGGGGCGAAATCGTGAACCATGGTCACCGTATAATCGGCATAAGGGCTAGTGAGGATTTGATGACGTGGTAAGAAGTATATGGTTGGCGTGGCTGATTTTTTGAGAAATTCATTGAGTGCTGGGGCAACGGTCCACTTGTAATAGAAATACTTAAGAATGTTCAATTTTTCAACCTTTTTTGAGACTGAAACGTAGTTTACTCGCTGAAACTGGTTATCAAATACTTCTCGAAGATTAGGGATTGAACTGCCGACTAGCGATATTTGTGAAAAGGCACTAGTCAATTGCGGGTCTTGTCGCTCCCAGCGTTGAAGAATCTCGAAGTACATTTTATCAGTGTATCGACCTATACCACGACCTCGATTAGAATCTTGCAGCGGGAACCCATTCAGTACCAAATGTTTTGGGGCTCGTAAATCTGTCATGTTGTCTATTGTAGCAGGTCCGAAGAGATGAGTGCAGCAATTTTTTGTCCTTCAAGGACAGCGTAATTAGTACCTCTATCTTCGGGAAATATCTGTGAGAAATTTGCAAGGTAGGTGTTCGGAAAATTTGTTTTATATGCCGGAATTTTTTCTGGATACTTGGTGTCGACAACATGCTGTGCATAGGGAAACTTGAAAAGTGTGCTGTTTGCAACTTGTGCTTCGTCAAATGCCGGAAATAGTTGTTTTAGATAGGCAAACCATTCTTGTTTAATGCCGTCTTCTTGATATTTTTGGTCAGTGAAGTATTTATAGTCGTTTGGTACATAAACACCAATGTAGTAGACGTTTTGGTCGTTATACCATTTTTTTGGAACAAGGTTTGTATGTTGCAGGAATACGATGAAAGGAGATTCTTTATCGATGATATTATGCCAGTAGAATTTTGAAAGCGATTGTGGGGAGGAGAAGGCTAAAACAATAGCGGACAGGTAGTTGATTGGTTGTTTAGCATTAGTTGGAGTGCTTGGATTGTTCTTAACGAGGGAAAGGAAAGCCTTTTCTGGAATTGTGGAAAGAACTGCATCGAATACCTTGTGCTTGTTATTGTAGAATATGGTGGCCTTGTTGTTTGAGTAGGTAATCTGTTCAATGGCAGTGTTAGTCTGGATTGCATCGGCTGCTGTTTTATTTTGATTCGCTGAAATTTTCGTTGCCAAGGTTTCGGCAATAGACAAGAAACCACGACGTGGGTAAGCTAGTAGCTCTTTTTCGAAAATACTTTTGCGCGAATTCGCCCGAATGTGAATTCGCGCCCACAACCACGCCATCGAAACTTTAGAGGCATAGGAAGAGAACTTTCCTTGCAAAAGTGGTCCCCAGATGGTGTCCATGACCTTTTTGCCCGACCACTTTTGCATCCAAGCGAAGGCCGGTTTGTCAATTAGTGTTTTCCATCCGTTATATTTCTGCAGAAAGAACACAACAGCTCCTGCGCGAACTCGGTCTAAAACGGGCAGAGGCTTGTACATCAGCAGGTCCTTTACCCCAATAAACGGCAACACCTCAAATAAATTATGTTCTGTATCTTCTTTATGCTTTAAATCTTTATACTTTATACTTTTCACAATCATTCCCACCTTACTCTCGTACCACCCCAATTCCTTACTCAAACCCAACTCATCAAGTAACGATAGAATTGCGGTATCTGTGCGAAATAAATGATGATAAGCTTTTTCTAACGACGCTCCTTCTAGAGTGAAACCCCCAGCTAATCCTCCAATATCACTACTCTTTTCGAAAATTGTTACATCAACCCCTTTTTTGGCTAGTTCGTAACCTGCCGTTAATCCAGTGAAGCCAGCTCCAATTATTGCAACTTTTTTCATAACTGGTCCTAATTGTGTTCTAATTTCGATTTTACAATATAAAGTGGTCTTCCTTGCACCTGTTGATAGGTCCTTCCAATATATTGACCAATTGTTGACAGCGCAATAAGAATAATTCCTGTTAGTATTGTTGCGTAACTGAGGGCTACAAGGGTTAAATTTTGTGCAAACAAGCCAACAATCACGCCAGCACCGCCTACTATTGCGAGTAATGTTCCAGAAACTCCGACAATCATTATTGGTGCGAGAGAAAACCCAGT
This sequence comes from Candidatus Dojkabacteria bacterium CG_4_10_14_0_2_um_filter_Dojkabacteria_WS6_41_15, assembly GCA_002793355.1. Classification (GTDB taxonomy): domain Bacteria; phylum Patescibacteriota; class Dojkabacteria. The sequence continues at coordinate 7,046 of PFQB01000076.1, read as the reverse complement.
AAGCGCATCTTCTGCCAATTTGACCATTTTCTTCAGTGAATAACCGGTTGTCCCCGCTTTCCTCTCTTGTCGGTCAAAAAGCACAGCAATTTGCTTAAATCCAATGTAACTTACCAAACCGCGAATAAATCGGTGTCGTTCTGGGAATTGTCGTAGCGTGTCGGCGACCTGTCGTGAAATTAAACGAAAATCACCGGTATCCTCCGGAATCGAAATGTCTGCGAATTTCCGCAAAAGTCGATAGAAAATGTAAGCGGTGAATTTTTTGAGAAAACTATCTTTTCTAGAGCGCCTTTTAGCATAAGCAACGTCATATCCGGCTTCCCATTTCTCAATCAATTCTAGACATACACTTGGCGGATCTTGTAAGTCAGTATCCATGAAGATAACGGCATCGCCTGTTGCTGCGTCTAACCCTGCGGTAATCGCCATCTGATGTCCGAAATTTCTAGAAAATGCAAGTACTTTAACGGTTTTATCTTGTTCAAACAGCAGGCTGAGCATTTCTAATGATTTATCTTTACTACCATCATCGACAAAGACTAATTCCGTTTCGTATTTTTCTTTAATTTTGCTTTGTAATTTTTGTAGTTCTTTGTAAAGTGTCGGAATCAGCACTTCTTCATTAAATATAGGAAGTACCCATGAAATTTTCTTGAGGTTCATATTGTTGGAATTATATCGATGTTACAGCGCAAGAGCAAGCAGGTACGCAGAACCTACCGCAAGTGTTACAATGAGGTGTGACATTAACGAATATTTTCTTAGAAAAGGCCGAAGAATTAATTTCCCCAATTCGGATTAAAAATGAATGGGATATATTTTCGGTTTATGCTCGGCAACGACACGCAGGAACCATGTGTAAGTTGGCCTGCACGTTGGATGACATTGCTTATGGAAAAAATACTTATAGTGTAAAACACGATGATTTTGCCACTCTTTGCGTTGGTGCAACGGTTGCGTTAGAAAGAACACCCAAACTTGCAGAGTCGTTTTTAAAGGAAATTGAAATCAGAATTGAGGCAGACAGTCATCAACCCAAAATACGGAAGAACTTTCCTGACTTTGTGCGCACTCCAGCAAGTATATCGGCAATTCTGATGGAATATAAAGGATTATCTGGGACTCTTTTAAGTATGCTTGCGCTTTCTAATTGGTTGGATTCTGAGGAACTAGTGAAAGATGTGCTCGAAATCGCGCGGCATACAGACCTTTTGCGCATAGCTTATGAGGCAACGCGGATATATGGGAAACTAAAAACTCGGAAAACGCTTCTTGAGGAAGATAGACGAGGGCTACAATTTCTTCGAAATATTGCAGAAAGGCAGGTGCTGGTTGCAACAATGGCCACGATACCGTATGTCCCCAATAAATTTGAGAAAAGTGATAAAACGCTAAGTGCTTTGATAGCGTACATTCTTCGTTTTGCAGTAAAAGAAGATCTCAATAGACTTATTGCGCAATCGACTAAAGCAACCACCTTTCTTCATAAAGATCTGGTAGACTTTTTTGTTGACTATCCTCAAGGTGATGTGCGAAAAAAAGGGTTACGAAATTTCGCCTCACAATGTAAAAAATACGCGCTACTGACCGCTAAGGAATAGTCATCTTCTCGGCCCGAAGACCATGCCACTATGTAGCTTGCAGATTCGCAATCTGCGGAAGATTTGTATTCCTCCGCTGTTGCTAACGCAACACATTTCATTTCTCGGACTAAATTCCTGGGTTTTTGTGTTACGGAATAATTGGGTCGGTTGGATTGAACGTCGTTGTTTTAACCGGTTGTGCCTTTTCGTCTGCAACGCCAACTACCATTGGACTATCAGGTACTTTTACGGGTAAAGGAGGTAACACAGAGCTCGCGGTTGAGGGTACGGGAGGCGTAGGTGGAACTACTTGAGTAGGTGTTGTTATTGAGGGGTCAGCGGGTGTTGCAACAATTGGTGGTAGTATGGGGGCCGCCGTTGCCAAAGGTGTAGTAGGTACAGGTACAACAACTTCTGGTTTCGGAGGAGCTACCGTTGAGGTTACTGTTGTCGTTGTGGTGGTAGTTGCTGGAGGTGTGATGCTTGCCGCACTACTCTGCCCTAGAGGCGGAAGAGTTGAAATGGGCTTAGTTTTTGGAAAAGATGGGGTCACCACTTTTGGCGTCTCTGGCACTACGGTTGTTGGCGCGGTGATGGGGACAGCTGGGACCGCTGTAACAACAGGAGCAACTACTGCTTCTTGTACCGTTGGTGTAGCTGGAACGACAGTCACTGGTTGCGTCTGTTCTTGCCCAATTTTCGATGCATCAGGCTTTAATGTTTGATAGGGAAAATCATTGGTTAAAGTTTGCTTCACGACGTCTGCGTGAATTGAATCCGGCGTCACAAAATCGTTCAGAGATCTTTTTCTGTCGGAAGTATCAGTAAGAAGTTCCTGTGCTGTCGCAGTGTTTGCCGGCGGTGTAGATGGAGTTGGTACTGCCGTTGTAAGTGTTGGTGTTGCAGCTGTGTTAGTTGCTGTTGGCGCAACTGCCGGTTTGGCCTGAACCTCTTTAGTATTGGGTGCGGTTTTTTCAGGTTTCGGCTTATCAGATACACCGAATACCCAACGTACAGCATTTCTAAGAAGTAACAACAATAATATAATTACTACGATAACCACAATCCAGAAAATTTGCTTTTCAGAGATTGAAATTCCTCCGAGCGAAAACACAGCGGTGTCACTCTTGGTCATATCTACAAATTTGAACCAAAATTCGGTCATGTTCATGGCGTTGGTGGTGTTAATTGAGGTGGCTTCGACCATTGTGGTGTTGGAATTGGAGTACTTGGATATTGAGTCGGTGTAAACTGCGGAATCTGATCAAATTGCTTTGCTGCAGTAGTAGGTAGATCTCCTGATTGTGGTATTTCGGCAGGTTGTTCTATTTGAGCTGTAGCAACGGTGGAAGTAGTCGTAGGTGCTTCATCAGTTATTTGCTCTTGAACCGATTGCTGCTCGGTGGCGATAGGGGGCGAAATTTGGGCAATTGTAGGCTGCTCGGCTACCGGTACTGAGGGTATTTGCGGTTCGCTTATTAATGGTTCTACTGGTGCCGTAGCGACTTCTACCGGTATTTGTTGTACTTGTGGCAACGGAACTGGCTGGCTCATCTCTGGCTGAGGTTCTGGCGTAGTTTGTGGCAATGTAGCAGCGACTGCCATGCTGTCTTGTTGAATTTGTGGTAACGGCCCCATAACTTGAATGGGCGTCACTGATGCTCCTGCGGTTAGTTGGCTTTGTGTAGAAACAGGTTTCTTCTTTCTTAATAGTAATGCAAGTGCTGCAATTATTGCAATTAAGGCCAGAACCAATCCGCCCAGAATGAAAGGAATTTCTCCTTTATGAATATACATAGTGCCAATCACGAATAGTGGTGTATTGTCTTCGCCTGCGTCTATCTTTTCCTGTGCCAATTGACGAAGTGGCGTCACTATAGCACTACTTAACGTGTACGACTGTTTTGTTGTGTCAAAATCTCGTATTGCCCATTGGTAATACTGCTTCTGCATATTATCAATTGCGGATAATAACGATGTTGAGATGGCACTGCTATCGGTGGTAATTCCTGCGTCCACCAGCATCTTGCTTACTTCTTCTACCGAAACACCTGCGCCATAGCTACCGCCGTCGCCGGCAATCAGATAGGTGCTAACGCCAACGACTTCGCCATCGGCATTTACCATCGGTCCACCACTATTGCCTCGGTTTATCGCGGCATCCGTTTGGATAAGTTTGAACAGATTGCCTGCACTTGTTTTAACCGCACTGATTTTTCCACTGGCAATGGTAGCGCTCATTGAAGAAGTATCAGAAAACAGTGCCCTATTATCAGCAATGCCCGGAAAGCCAATGGTCAGTAACGTAGAGCCTTCTAGCAGTTTGGATGCATTCGCCAACGGAAGGGTTGGGTAACTACCTGCAGGAGCTTCTACTCTAAGTACCGCAAGATCTGGTACCGTGAGTGTGTAAGGGTTATCTGCCAGCTTTTTTTTATCTATCAATAATTTACCAAGATATTCCAATTTGCTGGTTAATACGTTTGCCTTAACCACGGTCAACTTTTCGTACAGTGTTGGATCTTTCAATTTTCCTGTTTCGGAATTGAACGCAAAAGGTGCGTCTGTTTCTAAGTAGTTTTGATAGGTTGTTCCGCTAAAGGTAATTTTCTTCTGCCCTATCAATTGAAGAATATACATCTTAACCACAATGCTAAATTCTTCCAACTCGCTTTCGGTAAGTGAATATTTGCCGGTGGAAGTCAGGTAAACTGGGTACAAATCTAAAAAGACCGCTTTATAAACAGGGCCAGAGGTAGATAGAAATAGTTCTTCTGTGCTTGCGAAGGGATTATCCGCGGCAACATGTGCGTTTGTTACAATAACGCCTGAGGAAGAAACATAGAATCCTGAACCCGTCCCACTATAACAAAGTGGGAGTTTTCTGCCCGAGTAAGTCGGTATATTCTTTGGGTCGTCAATGCTGAGCTCTGTACAAACGGTATTCGCAATATGAACAGTGCCCAGTTTGCCCATCAATGCTGGTTTTTCGATAGTAAAGGAGTTGTCTCCGAGTACCTTGTCCGAAGGGGCACCTTCTGTAGGTGTTTCAAAAGTTATTCCCGAATCGACAATTTGGGCAATATCAGTATCGGCAAATGTTGACGGTACGGTTTTGGCTTGTTCAATGTATTTTGAGTAAGAGATATCAAACGTTTGTTCCTTGTTGGGTACATAACCGAAGAACTTGTAAATGTGCACTTTCTGAGTGCCAAAGACATAGGTATAGGCTGTTCCTACGGTATCTTGCCCCGCGATTTTCTTGGTTATTTTTTCTGTAACAACGGTTACCTCGTTATTAAATTTTCTTGCAGATTCAAGCTCTTGTGCTACCAGTTTTTCTAGCCCTGCGGTTGTTTTTTCACCAGTAAAATACTGCGCGTTGATACGGATAGCAATATAGGGGTCGTCATATTTTGCGGTTACATATCCGAGGGAAAGATAATTTGTGCCTTGAGAATTTACTGTCCATTTTTTCTTATCAAAAAGTACTTTCATGTTCATGTCGGACAACGTTGCAGCAATTGAAGGAGCTACATCGGTTGGTGCAAGCTTTGCAGTTGTAATGATGGTTGCGTACTGCCCAAGCAAAGAAGTTGAAAGTGTTGCTGGTGAATAGGCGGCTATCTTAAGAACAAGGAATTTGTTTTTCTCAGCATCCTTTTTGAACAAAATCGTATTTATAACGGTGACAATTTCACCTTTCTTTAGATAATCTGGCCGTTGATATGTGACCACGAGTTCTTGATATCCTTCGCGTTGGACAACTTCTTTAAAGGTTGGTTTATCATAAACCGTATAAAGTTTTTTATAGTATTCAACAGGGTCGGAATCTAGTAATTCGAAGTTGCCATAGATACCATCGTCACTTCGTGGCGTGATTCCTGTATTTGTCCCGCCTTCGCTCATAAGCATGACTGAGGTATCGACTTTGAAAGAAACGTCAATAGTTGGGGAATAGTAGTTCATTGGACCAGATGCCGTGTAGACGAACTCTTTTTCTAGAGCTGCTGCGATGGTTTTGTTTTGCGTATCGATAACTACCGCTGAAGAACTCGCTTTTTCGGCAATCTTTTTATTTGAACTGGCTATGAGAACTATTGGGATAGCAATGCTTGCGACGGCGATTAGTGCAAAAACAATTGCAAGTAAAGGCAGCCTTTTCTTACTACTGGCAGGTGTTGCACTAACTGTTGGCTTCTTTTGCAGGGTTTCTGGTGGTTTAATCGATGTTATTTCTGTCGGGAGAGGAGGCAGTGGTTTGTCCATGAATCTTTATTTCTAACAATATTATCACTTCAGTATAGCAGAATTTTTGAAGAATTTAACGGTTTACCCGTTAGCTTAAAGAAGTGCTAGCAAATTGTGGTAGAATAGCTACAACGCAGCCGTGTTTCTACTAAACTGATTAGCACTATTATGGACACAAAAGGAATCTCCATTGCTTTAAAGCTTCTTGCCTTTATAGCGGTATTAACTGTTTTGTTTGTAATTATGAATGCAACGGGTTTTTATAAACCAAAACCGCAGCAGCAAGGGCAACCAACGCCAACAGTTTCTGCTACTGCTACTCCGACGGTTTCAGTTATTTCAAGTACTGCTGATGTAGATGCTCTGTCAAAAGAACTGGACGCTTCCCTTTCGGAGGTTGATGCTCTTGATAAAGATTTAGCTTCACTAGATACATCGTTTTCAACCACTGATATTGATGCTCTAGTAAAAGATTTAAACGCTATTAACTAATTTTATTTGGAAGAAATGATGAAGAAGTTATCACTATACGTAGTTACGATTCTAGTATTGTTGGTAGTTGTAGGAGCGACTGTGACTTCGGTGTCAGCGCAAGGGCCTTCAACGACACCCACATCGGTAGGGACACAAAAAGCTGCAAGGTTAGAAGCAGCCAGGTCTGTAGCGGCAAAAATTTTTGATAATCATTTTCTGAATCGATTAAACGCGTTACGTGCCAAAGTTTCTGCAAACGACCGTTTGGGCACCGAAGCAAAACAAGCGCTACTTAGAAAAATTGATGCTGAAATAACCTGGTTTACCAGCAAAAAAAACGAACTTGCCACAGCTACAACCATAGCCGAGTTAAGAACCATTGTTAAGGATGCTCGAGCACGTTTTCAAAACATTGCTAAGGAAGTTCGACTACTTTATATCGCTCGTGGTTTTGTTGTATCTCTCGAAAAAGTGATTACCAATTTAGAGAACAATATTATTGCAAAAATCGAGCGTAAACTCACAGAGCTTTCGAACAATGGTGTCGATGTTTCGGTAGAACGAGCGTTAGTTGCGAAAGCAAAAGCAGAAGTTGTCGAAGCGAAATCAGAGTTGGTCCTAACGAAAAACAGCGTAACATTTGAAGAGGCTAAGAAGCACTTTGAGGCAGCAAAGGGGCATGTGAAGAGTGCGAGGCAGGACCTGAAAGAAGCATTACGAAGTTTAAAGAATAAA
>PFQB01000067.1 GCA_002793355.1 Candidatus Dojkabacteria bacterium CG_4_10_14_0_2_um_filter_Dojkabacteria_WS6_41_15 | reverse complement strand
AGGACAAAGGCAACTCTTTACTACGGGCAGAGCCCGTAGTTTACCGAGCGGTTTCAATTATTGCTATAAGCAGTGGAGTCGGAATTGCACGAGGAGTCATTCTCAAACATTTAGTTTATTGCCCTAGTATATAACGAAACTGCAAACAATGTAGTGAACCAGCTGTTGTTCTCTTGAAGACATTCGGTTGAGTTGTTAAACTACGCAATTCTATGACGGTTTCTGACACTGTCCCTAAAAAAGGCAGGAAATTCAAAAATATACTGACCAGCCTTGCGTACACTTTACTGATAATTGCATGTGTTTACTTTAAGATAATTGTTCTGCCCGAGGAACTGTTTCCGAAGTAAAACTGTAGCTATCACTAATCCATTGGCACACGCACTGTCCCTTTAGAAATAGTCCAACCCTGCTCCTTTGCTACGTTGGTTAATGTAGCCACATTTGAAGGGCCGTCATAATTAGCTACTGCAAGACTTTCCCCATTATCAAGCCAAACCGTAAAAGTATACGTGCCGCGCCCACCAGAAATCTTCGGTGTAACACTTTCGCCACCCGCATTAACAACACCACGAGCACTGCCTTTGGCCCATTCTTTAGAAACCTTTTTACCTGTACCGCAGTCCGTATACACCGTCAATAAGCCCGAGGAGCATACTTTAATGATTCTGAATCTTGCTTTTAAGACTGGTGTTGGCTTTAAGGTAGCCGTTTGACCAGCTGCTAACGTTGCTGCATTTGCGTAAAAGGTTTGAATGTACAAGCTCAATAATTTATTTTTGACTATATCGGCTATTCCCACGGCATGTTGATCTCCTTTAAAAAGCACCTGTCCTGGCATTTTTGTATCAAAAAGAAGTGATTTCACCTGATCATAAGAGGTAAAGAAATCCCAAGATTTTGGGCCACTCTCTGCAATAATCTGAAGATTGCCTGGGACATCTGTTTTCAAATCGGCAATTAGAGTTTTGTTGGCTGCAACTTTTTTGAGTCCTTCGGGCGACATGAGATTTTTAACTCCACCAGCTGCAGTAGAAATCTTTTGAAATTGTCCATATGCTTTAAGCGGATCCATAATGCCTACAATTAAAGACATCTCCTTGAAAAATGCCGCTTCTTTGGCACCTGCTACCGCCGCAGTATACCCATCTTTATCTGCAATGCCAACCTTGACTGCTGTTTCGGCAACATCCATGGTAACGCCCGCACCTGCAATTCCAGTGAACACAAAGTTGGCTGTTGCGACCGCAAGATCAACACCCGTTTTACCTGCCATAACAATCGCAGAGCCACCCGAGGAAGCAGCCAGACCCCCAATAAACAGTTCCACCTTGACTCCGGTCTTTACAATCTCTGCAGCATTTGAGTAGTTATTAAAGACTTCTGCTTGGCCAATGTTAATTTTTGCTTCAAGTCTCTGTAATCGTGCGAGCTGCTCTTGTGCGGTTTTTGCATCTGTACCAAACATAGCTGCGGCAACCAATAGTCGTTGCCCGGGTGGTGCCTGATCAACTAGTTCTAGAATCTTTTTTCGTCCTATTTCAGTTTCTTTCTTCGAAACTTTAATTTCTCCATCTAAGCGTCGTTCTTCGTCTTCGAGCTTTTTTATGGTGTCTTCTAACGCTGAGGCAACCACAGGTTTTACTAAGGGATTTCTGAGGGATTGTTCATAAGTGACCGGTAATTCATACGTTGGAAGCGCATTCACTACAGTCGCAAAATCTTCAGCAGCAACAGAAACAGCATCCCACTTTCCCTTGGCTTCATTTAACGCCTTCACTCTTTCGGTTTGAGTCAACGAATCTACCTGATCAAAAAGGAGATAGGTTACTTGTGTAGCATCAGCATATCGTAATGTGACATTAACTAAAGCGCCCTGAAAGGCGACGCCTCGAACTATGTCTT
>PFQB01000050.1 GCA_002793355.1 Candidatus Dojkabacteria bacterium CG_4_10_14_0_2_um_filter_Dojkabacteria_WS6_41_15 | reverse complement strand
ATATTGATGAAGTGGATGCGACGAAAGATAGATGCCAAACAACTCTTTTTCCCACTTCAAAATCTGCATAACTGATACGGGCTCCACTTGCGGCATTGGCGTTTGCTGTATCAGGTCGTGCTGTCGTGTTTCCCCTTCTTTAAGTGCAAACATACTTATTTGTTCAACATTTTCCTTTTTCGTGTCTGCTCGGTAGCGATCATAAAGCACCGGAATTAGCATAACCAAAGCATTTCGTTCGCCCCAATCGGCAAAGGCACCGGATTGCGCCAATAATAATATCGTTTTCTTATCTACCCTTTCCAGATCCAATCGTGAAAGCAAGTGATCTAAGTGCTTAAAATCGCCACCTTTACCTCTTTCTTCAACAATTGCCTCTAACGCTTTCTGGCTTGCTCCTTTAATTCCCTTCAAACCATAGCGGACAGTGCCGATATAATGGTATTCCCCTTTTGCTTTTCTCTTTTCTAATTCCTCGGCAAAATTGTCGTCCAGCCAATGCTCTTCTAACTCGTCGTTGTGGTATTCGATTGAGAACTCTAAGTTGCTCTGGTTTATTTGTGGGGGCAGTACTTGAATATGCATTTGCACGGCCTGTGCTAGGTCATTTTCCAACTTTTCTGCGTGTCCCATGTCTGCTTGCATTAAGCCGACTACAAACTCTATTGGATGGTGCGCTTTAAGATAAGCACTGTGATACGAAACCACGGCATAAACAGCAGAATGTGACTTGTTGAAGCCATAATCAGCAAAAGGCATCAGATACTCAAAAACCTGCTCGGTTAATTCTTGGGTATAACCTTTATCTAACATTCCTTGAACGAATTTTGGTTTTTCTTTATCGAGGTCATCTTTCTTCTTCTTACTCATGATTCTTCGCAAAATATCAGCGCCACCAATAGTGTAGCCCGCCATAGCAACGGCAATCGCCATAACTTGTTCTTGATAAATTGCAAACCCCATGGTGCTCTCTAGCAATGGAATCATGTCGGGGTGAAGATACGTAATCTCCTGTTTACCGTGCTTTCTCATAATATAATCCGGAATATATTTCATGGGACCAGGTCGATAGGCTGCACACATAAAGCAGATATCCAAAATCGTGGTTGGGACCAAATCTTTTAGATATTTCTTCATTCCTGGGCTTTCTACCTGAAAAACACCGTCCGTTAGCGCTTTTTGATACAAGACATATGTTTTCTTGTCTTCTAAACCTATCTTTTCCCAATCAATCACTATCCCATGCTGCTTCTGAATGGCAGTTTCGACGTTTTTAATAACTGTATGCGTCCTTAGCCCCAAGAAATCATATTTCATAAGACCAACATCTTCTAGATATACTCCTTCTATCTGCGTTATGATCATATCGGTATTTTGTGGCGCACGACGTTGCGGTACATACTCGACTACTGGCTCTGGCGTGATTACATAACCACAGGCATGGACAGAGACATTGCGTGCAATTTTCTTTATCCTGCGAACAGCTTCCGTCATCTGCATTAATTTCGCATCTGCTTGGATATAGTTCCTAAATTCTGGAATTGTATCCATTGCTTCGGCGATTGGCATTGGTTTTCCACGCTTTACGGGTATCATTTTTGCAACTTTATCTGCTTGATCTAATGGAATAGCAAGAGCCCGAGAAACATCGCGAATGGCAGCTTTTGTATCCATTCTTCCAATGGCACAGATAGCAGAAACATTATCACGCCCA
>PFQB01000073.1 GCA_002793355.1 Candidatus Dojkabacteria bacterium CG_4_10_14_0_2_um_filter_Dojkabacteria_WS6_41_15 | reverse complement strand
AGCAACAGCACCGTGGTGGTTCAGGAATCTTTGCTGCAAAGATCGGCAACAAGACCGGCAACCTACGTGTTGCCCGAATCTTCCCAGACTCGGAACGATCAAAAGAAGATAAAGACATTATCTTAATCTCGCGACAAGGACAGGTTATTAAAACGAACTTTAAGAGCATTCCTGTATTAGCAAATCGCCAAACATTTGGCGTTAAGGTCTTCAGAATAGCAGATGGAGACGAGGTTGTTGGCAGTGCGAGCTAAGGTTTCACAAACTTATAAGTATATAAGGGATATTACCGACCTAGAGTTACAACATGTCTTCCACCCGTAGCAGTGCAGGAACAATAATCCAGAGCACCAGACCAAATTCGATTAGGTACAGCACTGCCCGAGCTAGCCTTATCGTGAAAAGAGACGCGCCTCGCGAAACCAAGAAGGCATCGATTCTTCCCCTAAGAAAGAAGTCTAATTGCGCCCAACCATACATCACTATAAGAAAAGCCAACATACCACCACAAACTAGCACTCTGGCGATTTGTGGTACACGTGGGTGCAGAAACAAGACGATAACGAGCATCGACTGAAGAATCAGGAGTATTCGTGGAAGCCAAGCAGTGAGTATTTTCTTTTTCTTCATTATTGCTCCTTTACTGGATGAAACTCATTATGAGTTTCTTCCGCGAACTTGTCACTGGTATGCACGTATCTTGTGGTGGTTTGGAGGCTTTCGTGGCCCAAAAGCACCTGGATTGCGGCGGGATTTGCGCCATTTTCGGCTAAGTAAGTCGCGTACGCATGGCGAATCGTATGGGCGCTCATTGGCACAATAATCTCCAATAATCGGCGATACAATGCGATTTTCATTTGCAAATAATTCGTCGAAATTCGCGGATCTGAACTCTTTAATCGGCTCCCACTTTTTGGCAAAAACAAGGCAGGGTAGGGGTCTACCCTCTTTTGCAGATATTCTTGAATATGCGCGGTAGCACGGTGTGTGAGGTACACAAAACGCTGTTTCTTTCCCTTCCCCGTGATGAAAAGCTTGCCGTCGGAGTTGACTTGGTCACGATTGATGCTCACCACTTCGGATATACGCATGCCTGTTGCCAGCAAGAGTTCCAGTGCAGCACGATTTCGCAAACCTATAACCGGATCGGTTTCGTAAGTAGTTGGCGCTTCCACTAAGGCAACGACTTCATCTAGCGTCGGCACCTGAAGTTTCTTCTTGGCAACGCGAACCAACTGAACTGCATCTGGAGCTAATGGAGCTGGGTAATCATATTCAACTAAAAATCGTAAATAATTTCTAAGCGACACAAGAATTCTATTAACCGAGAGTGCATCTAGCACTTCGGGGTTGTTGTTCTTCACAAAGCCTTTGTTTTGGGTAATTACAAGGGGTTCACGGACCTTTTTATCCGTGTCGTTCGTTTTTGAGCCCGTTTTGCCAAGACGCACAGTATTTCCGTCGCTTTCTTCATGTTCTTTATCCTTTAACCCTTTAAGCTTTAAATCTTTAATTGCAATGTGTTTCCTTTCCTTCAACCACCCTTTAAAAAACGTTACCACCAGTTTATTTACTTTTTCAAAGCTCGTTTTTGACTCCACCAGGTATTCGGCAAAGAACGTTATGTCCCGATTGTAGTTGTATACGGTTTCATCGCTGTAGTTATTGTTGTAAAGATGCAGCAAATACTCGTTCTGATGCTCAAGTTTCGGGCGTTTATCGCTATCTAGCAATTGCTGAATTGAAATCTTCCGCATGGCACAGTATAGCGCAAATTGCCATAGAATGGGAGAAAAGGGGAGAAAGAGCCAAAGTTTAAAGCAATAAAGCACAAAAGCAATAAAGAGAAGTTGCAAGGCAAAAAATGAAATTCAAAAAATAATTCAATTTAAATTCCGTAGTAATATGGAATAAAAGGGTATTAATGGGAAATAAAGAAACA
>PFQB01000070.1 GCA_002793355.1 Candidatus Dojkabacteria bacterium CG_4_10_14_0_2_um_filter_Dojkabacteria_WS6_41_15 | reverse complement strand
TAGCAGTCTTATATGCATTGGCGCAAACGCAAGCAGGCATAATGAGCTTTGTATCTTTTAACAAGCAAGACATTCGTGATGTAAATTCCCACATCCAATCTATAGTTAGCATAGACTTTCTTGCCCTGTAGTATTATTCGCGTGCCTGGTAATCTTTCATCATGGTAATTATATCAATAGCTCGTACTCCTCGATTGGTAAGCATAGACGCTGTCGTAAAGGCATTATCGATGTATGAAGCATCGACCGCATCCATGTTAAGTTGCTTGAGATTTTCCCTCAAATATTCATACGTATTCAGAAAGGTTATTGGTAAATCGACGTTTTCCAATTCCTTAACTTGCTTATTGACCAGTTCCAAAAACTGCTTGCGTCTATCCTCTTTATTTTCCATAGCAAATCTACCAACCCGATCAAGGTCCATAGCAATGTTTAAGACCAGTACCTTTAATTCTTTTCTTCCCATATCCCTTTTTCGGCTAATATTTTAACAGTCTTTTTTCTTACCTCTAATGAGAGCACGTCTTTGCTTGGGTTATTATCGTTAGGGCGTATATTAATCATCGAATCGAAATCAATACTTCCGTAAATCAGGTCAATGCCTCCACCCCAAAGAGATGATTGTAACGAACCTTCTTGCAAGAGCATCTGTTCGGCATCAACATGTCTGGCACCACCAATAGCAATAATTTCTTTATCTATATCAACAACGAACTTAATATAATTTGATATATCTTGCTTTGCCTGCTCAAGTTCTACAGAAGTTACCTTCATCCGAATAATTCTAATCATACGATATTGTAGCAGATTCCAATATTTACTCTTTGTAGCATAATCCCTTATGAATTCTCTCTTTTGAATTGCTTGTAATGATAAACCTGCCCGATTTCTGCAACATTTTTCATAAGCTCTATATTCACCCAACCAAGAGCAAACCTAAACTGGCGTGGCTTCTGCCAAGGATATTCAAACATTTCAGAGAGCGCCGCTTCATTCATAGAAGCTAGCAGTGCCGCATGTCTATCATGAAGCTCGTTCAGCATTTTATTCACTTCACTCGCATTGCCTGGCCAAGCTATTTCTGAGATTTCAAATGGTTTCTTTTTGTCATAAACTGCGAAGAAACTTGACCACCACCACTGTATATGCCAGGTCAACCATGCAATAGTAGTTGTGGGCGTAGGCTCAGGTTCTGGAATTTCAAGGTCAACTTTCCACCAACCTTTCTGGTTTTTTCGCATGCTCCAACTTCCTAACACCGGTTCCCAAAAATGATCCTCCGTTATAAGCTTGGGTAATATGAGCTGCGCTAGTTTCCAAACTACGTCAAATTGCGACTGAATCAACAGTATTTCATTCTTACTCGACATTGTTCGATTATATATGATTTTTATAATAATATTTTTTAGGTATATAATTAGGATGATGCACAAGTTTAAGACTATTGGCATAATCGGTGTGGGCAAGGCCCTGCTTCGACTGTTGATATTTACGACAGAATAATCAGATATTTCCAGGTAGAACTTGGAGTTAAATACATTCGAGATTATCCCCCAATGATAATCCATAGCGTCCCAACTCCCGACTTAGTTTTTAGCGAAGCTGACAGAAACGCCACTGTTAAAGCGTTATCCGATTCGGTGAAATTGCTAGAAAGAGACGGTGCAGATTTTATTGTTATCACCTGCCTCTCACTTCATTCATTTCACGCAAAATTGCAGAGATTGACCAAAATTCCTATCATCGACTTCTCAAAAATTATTGCCAATCACTGTCAAGTACCCGTTTTTTTAAGACACTTTTCTAGATACTGTTTGGGTGCCATACCATAGGCACTATGAATCCGTAAATTATTGTAGTAATACAC
>PFQB01000057.1 GCA_002793355.1 Candidatus Dojkabacteria bacterium CG_4_10_14_0_2_um_filter_Dojkabacteria_WS6_41_15 | reverse complement strand
GCGTATGCAAAATTCTTTGAAGCCGGGAAAAATACCCCGGATTTGTCCCAGGATAATCGCTGACTTTGCGACACTTTCATTTCAGCCGTCGACTTTGGCTCTACGGTTGTTTCAATCGTTTTAGTAAATGTGTACGCAAAAACCGAGTTGGTACCCACCAAAAGTATGAAGAATGTGCTTAAAGCAACAAATAACAAGAGGGCAATTCGGACAAAGGCAATTCTTTTCATTTACTTCAGTATACTGTTTTTTATACCAACTATCTGAGTTCTGAGTAGATGATCGTTGGTCATCAGTTTGTTGACCTTGTCTACTGCATGAATAACCGTTGTATGGTCACTCCTCTTAAGAGCTCGTGCCACTCTTTCTAGCGGATAGTTCAGTATATCACGAATCAAATACATTGCGATCTGCCTAGGCAACGCAATAGAAGACGTTCGCGAAATCGATTTCATCTGCCCTACTGTGACGCCAAAGGCGTCTGCGACTTTTTCTAGTATATCTTCGACGTTTACTTTCTTGCGTGCCGCTTCTTGGTCGACACCGACAATTTTCTCTACAGTAATACGATCCATTGGTGTGTTAGTAATCTTTGCATACGTATACACCTTGTTATACGCACCTATTAGTTGTCGCACATTGTCTTCTACCAGAGTTGCTATTGCTTCCAAGCATTCAAGTGAAAGAGGCGGGCTATGATCCTTGTTGTAATTTGCAAGAATTGCCACTCGTGTTTCGTAATTCGGTGGAATAATATCAATCATCATGCCCCCTTCAAAACGTGAACGGAGCCGATCGGCCAGATTTTGGATTTGCGCCGGGGGTCGATCAGAGGCAAGAATTATCTGCTTATTTGCGCCAGAAAGCACATTAAACGTGTGAAATATTTCCTCTTGTGCACCTTCCCATTTCGAAATAAGTTGAATGTCATCAATCATGAAGATGTCCAATTTACGATACTTCTCACGAAATTCGGCTGTTTTTCTGTTTTTTATCGAATCGATCATCTCGTTTAAAAAGGTCTCACTTGAGCAGTAAAAAATCTTTTTGGAAACATCTTGCGCCAGAACCGCCAAGCCGATTGCCTGCATAAGGTGGGTTTTACCTACACCAACGCTACCGTAAATAAATAAAGGGTTGTACTCTTGTCCAATATGCTGTGTGACTGCCTGTGCGGCCGCGTGAGCTATTTGGTTATTGTTGCCTACTACGAAGGTATCGAAAGTAAATTTTTCGTTTAAACAAGCCGTTTTTACCGCTTTGACCATTTTTCCTTCTTTTTCCTCGGCTTGCACCAGTAGGTCACCAATTTTTGGCAATGTAGCTTTTATTGGTACTTTATTTTCAAAAACTGTCTGATTAACTTCGAATGCCAACTCATTACCCTCACCCAGCACATCACGAAAAATTATTGAAAGTTGGTCTTTTGCATTTTTTTCTAGCCATTGCATCGTCAAATTGTTTCGAACCGATACAATAACCTTACCTTCAATAACATCTGATAATTTGGTTGAATGCTCTATCCATGCCTTGTACGATTCTGGTGAAAAACGTTTTGATAATGAAAATTTGACTAATTCCCATAACTTTTGCATTTCTTGTGGCGAAATTGTCATACGCGTATTAATACCACAGCGTGGATAACTTGTCCACAGGCCTATAACACTATTAACCGACGCCCAAACACTATTGACGCATCTGTTGTTTATTCGGAGCGCAAATACCACGTCCGTAAGGGTGTGGATGAAAGCGGTGCGAAGCACGTGAAGTGAACGAATATAGAGCCCTAAATCGTGGAACGATTTTTGCTACGTAGTAACTAGGCTGTGAGGCCAGGGATATCTATTTCCCGTTCTCCTGAATTTCTCCGAATCTTCTTAGGGTTTTCTTAATCTCGTAGTTATACAAGATT
>PFQB01000138.1 GCA_002793355.1 Candidatus Dojkabacteria bacterium CG_4_10_14_0_2_um_filter_Dojkabacteria_WS6_41_15 | reverse complement strand
CTTTGGGATGCGTTTCATCATATATTTTACCAAACATATTAGTCTGTTTTCTTAGAAAACTGTCTTAATATATCGGGTACCTGTCAGACACATAGTAGCCAATACCAAAACTTACCACGGCAAGTGGAAGAAGCGAATAAAGACTCATCAACTGTACTTTGCGCAAATCATTCAGACGAATATCGCGAATTCGTTGCTTTTCTTCAACCCTTAATGAGGCAAAATCGTCAAGAAGCTGTTTTGGCGATATTGCAAAAGGATTAATTCTAACAATATGCCTTTCGGGGTCTCGTCCAAGATTTTCGTTTAAGTATACGTTAAAGCTTAGCACTAAACCACTTGCAAGAAAGAATAAGATTACAGAATAAATAAAAGCAAGTTTAAAGCGAATTGTTCTTACGGCACGAGGTACCTTCAAATAAATTCTCTGCGTAAATTCTTGAAATCTATCTGAGAACGAATTGTAATTAGTCAATAATGTAGCCATAGCCTTTTATTGTCTTGATAATTTCTTTATTTGGATCAACTTTCTTTCTAAGGGTTTTTATATTTGTTCGTACTGTTTGAGAAAAGGAATCAATATCTTTATCCCAGACGTGTTCTAGTAACTCCTCGGATGAAACCATTCGACCTCGGTTTCTTAGTAGATATTCCAACACGCCGTATTCTTTTTTATTTAAGGGAATAGCAATCCCATCTCGACAAACTCGAATTGCGGCCGTATCAACTACAATATTTGCCGCTTCTAGAACTGGGCTACTCTGTAAACTGTTGCGTTTAATCAGTGCTTGCACGCGATATACCAGTTCTACAAAATCAAACGGCTTAGTTAAATAATCGTCGGCACCGCTTTCGAAACCTGCCCAAATATCTTTGCGTAAATCCCTTGCTGTCAGCATAAGAATGGGTGTTTTATTTTCCTTTTCTCGTAATCGGCGTGCAACCTCAAGTCCGTCTAATTCAGGAAGGTTTAAATCGAGTAAAATACAATCATATTGATTGATTAAAGCCATTCGCAATCCGTTCGCTCCATTATCTGATACATCGACTGCGTAGTTCCGACGTTCTAGGCCAGCTTTTAACGGAATTGTAATTCCTTCCTCATCTTCAATAAGCAAAAGTCTCATAGTCATAGTATACCTGCTATGGCGTGAAATTTGTATGAAGAACACGTATAATACCGCGATGGGATCAGTTTGGCAGTTGCTAAAAACTAAAAGCGAAAAAACGGGAGCCGCATTCACCGTACTTGCCCCAATGGAAGATGTTACGGATACGGTTTTTAGGCAAATGGTTATGTTTCAAGGCAGACCTGATTTGTTTATGACCGAATTCACCAACTGTGACGGCTTGGCTTCGCGAGGTCGTGCAAGAATAATTCACCGACTTGAATATACTGAGAATCAACACCCGATAGTTGCTCAAATATGGGGACGAAAGGTTGAAACCTACCTGCAGGCAATTCCACTAATTTCTGCAATGGGTTTTGACGGTGTAGATATTAACATGGGCTGCCCTGTGCCAAAAGTAGTAAAAAGCGGTGCTGGTGCCGGCCTAATTCGAGAACCCAGCATTGCAAGAGCAATTCTTGACTCTGTCAAAGAAGAAATCGCTAAATCAGAAAACAATTCACTTAGTTTAAGCGTCAAAACTAGAATAGGATATGATGATATCGATTTGAGCTGGATTGAAATGTTACTTAAGTCACCAATTGACGCCCTGACCATTCACTTAAGGACAAAAAAGGAGATGTCTGCAGTACCCGTTCATTGGGAACTAATGAAAAATATCATTGAACTTCGTGATAGCATCAATCCAAACATAGTCATTGTTGGAAACGGTGATATTACTACGAAAGAACAAATTGCAACATATAAAAAAGGGCCTGGGGAAAAATGCAAGAACATGAGATAATGGAG
>PFQB01000004.1 GCA_002793355.1 Candidatus Dojkabacteria bacterium CG_4_10_14_0_2_um_filter_Dojkabacteria_WS6_41_15 | reverse complement strand
TCCAGCATCCTGTCCGATAATAACGGTATTTACGGTTAGCAATAGAATTATTAAAAAAGGAGACGCAATAACAGTAAGTTGGCAAGTTCAGAACGCCGATAAAGTAAGCGTAGATGCTTTTAGTAGTTCCGTTCCAAAATCTGGAAGTGCCTCGTTAGTACTGAAAAAGTCGTTAGATATAACCTTATTTGCAAGCAAAGGCACCTGTAAACGTACCAGCGTAAAACACGTAGAGGTAGTAAATTCTTACCCATGGGAAGGAGCTGGAGGATTGCTTGTTGGATTATTGATAATTGAAATGGTTGGGCTTCAAATTGGTGCGGCACAAGGAAACATTTGGTTAGCACTGATCGGGTTGATTGATCGAAGCAAGAAGCGAAGACCTTGGGGCGTTGTGTATAACGCAGTAACAAAGAAATTTGTTTCTCGGGCAATTGTCAGATTATGGAACGCAAAAAGCGGTGTATTAGTGGATACTGTTGTTACTGATGCAAACGGAGTCTTCAAATTAACGCCAAAGAAAGGAAAATATGTGATAAAAGTGACTGCTGCTGGTTTTACGTTCCCTTCCAAGCTGATTCATTCGGATACGGACTCTGGGTACACAAATATATATACGGGCGAAGTTATCGAGGTAGTTGATGAGAATGATCTTCTCCTTTTCTCGATTCCACTGGACCCAATAAAAGAAAAAAGGAAAATAGTGGTTGGGCATATGATTCGTGTCTTTTTTGAGGAATTTGTTGGAGTTATAGGTCCAATTATCCTTATGGCTGGGTTTATTTACAGTATTGTTGTTACTGTTATGTATCCATTAACTTTCAACTACATAATTCTGGGGCTGTATGGAGTTGTCTTCTTAATCAAAGCATACCTGTTCCTGTCACGTCCGAAGCTATTTGGTATTGTCACGAGTGTGGACGGGAAGATTGTCAGCGGGCTTGAAATTGGGCTTTTCGATAAGGAGTTCAACACTCTTGTATCTCGTACTTTTACAAATAAACACGGGGCGTATAACTTTGTTGTTGAGAACAAAGCGTATTACCTCCAAGTGATGGATCCACGGTACAAAGTGCTTGGTGGTCAATTGTCTAAGAATGGGATACTGGTGAAGGAATCTCCAGGTAAATCTGGAGTTAAGTTGGTTACAGAGAATTTGCTGGTGTATCCCGTGCAGAAGTTGGTGAAAGGGAAAGATTTAAAGCAATAATGCATCAAAGCCTGGAAGGTTAAAGGTCGAAGACTAAAGTATAAAGTATAAAGTATAAAGCATAAAGATTGAAGTGTAGAGATTCAATCAGAAAATCGCTAATACTCCAAATTTTTAATTCCCCATCCTTTGAATCTCATTAAATCCCTGTGTCCAGCCATTGCCTTTTTCCCGTCGGATTGTGTATAATTCACTTGTGGATCGTTAGCTCAGCGGTAGAGCAGGCGACTCTTAATCGCTCGGTCGAGGGTTCGAATCCCCCACGGTCCAAAATGGTGTTTGGTCACTTGTAAAGTGCCCAAACACCATTTTCGTTATAAAAAGGGATTCGAAACCCCAAGGAGAATGTAGCAACCTACATTCGACGAAGTGGGCGGGGCCAAGTATCGCTCGAGCTTGCGAAAGCTGATACGCAGACGCGCTGGGAATGAAATGAGCAGGTGAATCCCTGCACTCGATACTACCTGTTCGATATACTTTCTTTCCTGTAAAATCCATCTATGTGGTCCTCGGTCGCATTAACCATAATTATTAGTATTCTTTGGCTCGTAGGTATTACCTACTTGTCCTTAGCTTTGTTTTATCGACTTACGCGGAAAGAAGTTTTTGTTCCGTTCGTTCCGTCTGATACGAAGGGAATTGAAACTATGTGTGAAGCAGCAGCAATGCAAGGAACAGAAAGTGTTATTGATATTGGCTCGGGGTGGGGGACCATTTTATTTTTTCTGGCAACTAAATATAAAAAGCTTCAGTTGACGGGTATAGAGTTAAATCCTTTATTACATCT
>PFQB01000040.1 GCA_002793355.1 Candidatus Dojkabacteria bacterium CG_4_10_14_0_2_um_filter_Dojkabacteria_WS6_41_15 | reverse complement strand
TGAATCAATGCGGTGGTGCTTGGTCCAACCAGAACCGATAACTGGGGAGAATTGAAAAATGATGACGAAGTGTGGAAAAGATTTGCAGAAAACAATCCAATGAAACGTGTCGGAACGGCCGAAGAAGCGGCCGAGGCTGCGATGTTTATGGTTAATGATCCCGGCCGATTTATAAATGGAAACTTTTTGTTTGTGGATGGGGGAAGCAATTGGAAGTAGAGTATCTGGCAGAACGAAACTGTATAATCAACCATGCGCATAATCACTCAAAACCTTCACTGTCATATACCTTGGCACGAGAAGAAGTATGAATTTCTTAAGGAAATGAAAGCGCTATCAGTTTGATTTTGCACGAACATTATCGAACGGAACCTATGATGAGCACCGAAGGTCTCTTCTTGCGGAATTGCTGGAGATCGCAGGGAAGGAGCTTCTCGCTTTACACGTGGTGTTTTCCTCCTTTCATGCTCTTCGAGCTTGACCAGCTTCGCTGGAACTGATACCTCCTCGGGCTTTACCTGTGGTATTAAGCAAAGAGGTAATAAGAGTAGTAAAATAGTCTATGCTGAGGCTTGAGGATATTCAGGACATATTCGAAGAACGGGTATTTGCTCGAGGTCTAGATTATGCGCATAAAGGTCGGGTGACTAATCTACAAGTCGCCGGAAATAATGTTTCCGCAACTGTTATCGGTACTAAATCCTATGAGGTAACTGTCAATATCGATAATCTGGTTATGTCGTGTACATGTCCGGCGATGGAAGGAAATGGGGAATGCAAGCATGTTGTGGCGGTCCTTGTAGCATATTGCGGGCAAGGAAATGAAATATCAGTCTCAAAGACCGTAGTTCAATCTTTAGCCGAAACCAAACCACTGCGCAGGCGGGCTCAACTTGTGGAACATAGAGTCATTGTTCATGACCGTTTAATTCGAGAGCAACCGATAGGACAGACTATATCGTACATGAAGAAGCTGTTTTTACGAATTCCAGGTTACCGCGGACCGAATTGGTATGAACGCTATACGGATAGATTGGGGGAGATCGACGATCAAATTGCATACATAGTACCCAATATCATCATATCAAAGGAAAATGCTGTAGCGTTGTTTGATTTTGCACGGTGGTTAGACAAAAAACTCGAGCAGATCGATGATTCCGACGGCATTATTTCTGGTGCTCAACAAGCAGTGCTTGATCAAGTGACGTTGTACTATGACCGTGAGGATGCCGATTTGGCACTGGCGGTAGAAATGTTCTTTGTGAAGGGAAGCTTTGATGTTGGTGCTCAGTTGTTGGACACGGTAGCAACAATCGGAACTAATGCCAAGCTCTTTGCTCTGATACGCGAGAAATTACTTTACGCACTCGAGAAAGGTGCTGATTCAGTGTTTGCCGGATACACATCGTCGGTGTTGCATATGGTGATGAACGGAGAGCTACGAACCGATAAAGCCATAGAAGTGCTCGGGCGTTATCAGAAGTACTATTCAAAGCATCCATACGCATTTACCGAGGTAGAGCGAGGGCTTTTTCTGGAAAAGCAATTTCAGGTTCTTTATGATCTATGGGAGTGTGTTAAGAATGGGGATACGTTTAGAAGGGAACAATCTGTATACGAGACCGTGTTGAACGAGCTTAAAAAATGGGAAGAATTGTACCGATACATTAAAAAGGGGTTGCTCGGATACTTTCAGTTAAGGCAGTACGCCAAATTGTGTATACTCGCAAAGCAACTAAACAAGCAGTCGGACATTGAAGGTGTGCTTGAAACGCTAACACGAACAATGCAAGGCGAAGATTTGTTCAACTTTCTGTACTCTACTGAACGTTACGACCGGCTGGCTGTAGCGCTGGTTTCGTATGTGCGTAACAAAGACGTATACATTGGTTTTCTGTCCAGACTAGACATTGCAGAAAGATTTGTTGCAAGACTAGAGCGAAGTAACCATAAGAAAGAGGCCAATGGTCTCGCTATTCGGCTATTACAAGAGTACGACGTCGAATTGCAAAATAAACTTAGTGGTCGCTATGACACGCTTATATGGCTCCTGGATTTTTTGGTTGTGCATGGAGAATGGGAGGTAATTGTAAAGTATGTGAGTCAATGGTCCCGGCAGTATCCTAATCGAAAAGGGATGGTAAAGCTTATTTCATCGGTGCTTAATACCGCAGTCAAAACCCACGGTTGAACCAAGGACCGTGAATCTGGTCATGCTCGAAGAGCATGAAAGGAGGAAAACACCACGTGTAAATCGAGAAGCTCGTTACCTGCGACATCCGTGGCATATTATTTGGTTGCAGCATTTTGCCAATCTTGATTCCTGTTTTCGCGGTTTGGTTTCTGGGCAGAACGAGCCTATAATTGAATCTGCCCGGTAAACTACAGGCTATGCCCGTAGAGTTTCATTCTTCTGTGTAAAGAGTTTGTGCCTTTAAATGAGGGTTGAAACTTGGATTGGATAGCAGGTCGAATTTGTACATTTAGCACCAAAACAAGGACTAAAACTTGAGCCTGTTTACTTTTTGTAAATTTCTCCGGAAAATAACTATTGACACGTGTACAGACTATCGGTTATAATGCACTACAAATTAAAAGGCAGGGAATAGTAACCTAGAAAAGAGATTCTGCAAGTTGGGGTAGCTGCAAGCCCAATATCACACTTCGAAAGTGAACGCGCTTTGCCTTAAGGACTGAAGAAAGCCTTTGTGCAAGTAAGTCAATTGGCGATTAAGGTTGTCGTTCGAAAGAATGGAGACCAGAGAAAGTCAAAGAGTGTAGACTACTGAAATAGAGGCTCTTCGTAAGAAGAGTTTTTTTATTAAATAGGGGTCGCAATCGCGATTTCCCTTAATAATCAAGCTTATTAGAAACGTTTTGTGCATGCTGTTTTTGCTGTACGAAGTATTTTTTGTAGCGAGGAGTCAATATTCAAGCAAGTCTAAAATGGGGTGGTACCGCGGGAAGCTAAAGCTCTCGTCCTCAAGAGAAATAAATTGAGAACAGAGCTATATGAATAAACTTACGCATAAGAAGGTTTTTGTTGGGGAGTGCGCTTCTGGAGCAAAGAAATATATTGATGTATATACTGTCTCATCTGATATTCAGGGCGAGCAGTATTATATACAGGCGAACTTACATGGACCAGAAATCGCAGGTATACCAGTAGTATTTGCACTGATTGCTTATTTGAAAAGGAATTTGCTGAAAGGAGCTGTTACGCTTGTTCCTAGTGCTAATCCTTGGGGGCTTGATACCAAAGTGGGCGACAAACTTATTGGTCATTCAGATTTTAGTCAAGAGAAACCTCATGACTGGAATAGAATCTTTCCAAAAATCGAGCCCAATGATTGTGATTTTCTTGCACACATCAAGGAAGATACCAATAACCTTGTGTTAACAAAGGAAAAGCTCTTGGCATATACATTGCTTAATCTCGCTATAAAGGCAGATGTTATTATTGATATTCACTCAGTAGTAAATTCGATAAAACATGTATATTACTATCCGCATGAAATAATCAACGTTATAAACTTCGATGTTCCAGTATATATTGAACTCGGGTATTCATTTAGCGGGACTTTCGATGAAGCTGTCCTTTATCCATATCTCTCGAATAATGCATATCTCACTAAGGAGGTATATGTTCTAGAATTATCTGAAGAGGTGGCTTATGAGGCAAATAAAGTAGTAGCAGACACTGCTACGATCTTGAATTATTTGTATCGAAAAGGAGTTATTGAAGAGTCGCAATGTAAACTAGTAATGAAAAGTGAAACATTTACCATTCAAGAAAAGAAGGCACTTTATGCGCCTTCGTCAGGAATTTTCCTTCCAACAGTTAAGATTGGTGATTCGGTTATTAAAGGTCAATTGATGGGGACGATGTTACGACAAACAAGTTCAATAAAGGTTAATTCACCTTACAACGGAATTGTTAAGAATATTACCGTTAATAGAACCTTGGAGCTTGGACAATTTATGCTCGGAGTTTTAACTAAAGATTAAATAATACAGAATTTTATGAAAAGCGCAGTAGTAGCGAGCAAACAACAAATTGAGAATGAATTTGCTGAGAAATATGGCATTTACTATCAACCTTCAGCAAAGGCCCTGGCGACCTCCCTTGGCAAGCTTGCAAGTAGACAATTTGCAAGAGATGATCAGATGCATACGAGTGGGTCTGCTTTAAATACTGTTGAAACACTTGGACTTGGTACAACTATTTCATTCGGTGATTTTAGAGCCCCTGAGATTGTATTACCAGGCGAGCAAGTTGAAAACTTCGTAAAGAAAATATCAATGTACCATGCATTTCAAGTGGCTCTACCAATAATTATTGAGCAAGAAGATTTGTTACATAGAATAGTTGATGATTTGGTGGAACATCCTACCAAACTTGAATATAAAGGATTGCCGGTGACTGTTAATCCTATTCTTTCAAGAGACGACATTGTGTACAACAGGGAAAAAGGGCTTGTACTGGTTGATCCAAACTTATCACCATTAGGAACGGCAGAAATATTGTGTATGTGGGATTACTTCAGAGATGGTTCATGCAATCCGAAACGGTTTGCAATTAATACAGCGCGATATTTTGAAAATCAGGGTCTCAAAGTTGGAGAGTCTAGAATCGGCTTAATTACATATCCCGATTACGTTGCCGCTCAAAGCCAGAAAGCTTTTGCTGCAATTCTAACGAGTCTAGGTTGGAAGTGCGAATGCGTGGAACCATCGGAAATTGGTTTGGAATTTGCCACGCCTAAAAAATACGATCTGCTTTGGAATCACGTAAGAACCTTGCCGGTATCGATCATTAAGTATGCGGAGGAAAATAGAATTCCGATTATTGATAAGCCCGGATTTAGAATTGCAGAGTCACAATTGTGGTTTGCATTATTGCAATTACAAGCGCTTAAACCATTGTTTCTTCGACAAGGGGTATCGGTTGATGCTTTATCCATGCTTATCCCTAAAAGTGTACTATTAAAAAGAGTAGGTTCAAACATTATGATTTGTGATGGCGTTTCAAAAGAGGGGCTCACATATTCTATTGTAGATTTAAATGCTCTTAGGAAGAAACTTGGAAACAATTCAAGTAATGTCGGCGTACTTAAATCGCTTGACACAAGTGGTAGTAAGGGGGTCCAGGTGACACACATTACACGACCGAAGCTACTAGAAAAATTGCCCGAAGACGGAACGCCAGTCACAATTCAGGAATGTATCTCAAATTCAATCCCAGGCACAAAGCTGGAGCTTTATTCAGTAAGCAATGGAACAGCCCTACAACCGTTTGCACTGGCTGCGATGACTTCTAATACCGGAGGTGTGATTGTGCATGGAGGAAGTGAAACATATCAGGCATTATGCAAATATGCCTTCACTGCCATGTAGAGACTAGATATGTTCAAGGATAACGATGGGACAAGCTCCGCTCCCTTGCCATTTAGCAGTCGCCTGCTATAATTGCTAGTATGAGAATATCGAAGACAAAAAAACGGACTCCGGTGCAACTATCACGTTTTTCGAAACCGTTCGAATTAATGATTGAAAACGCTTTTAGAATTACCCAAAAGGTGAAGGTAACCCATGTTGAGCCGAAACATCTTTTTTCTGCCATTTTGCTTGATAAAGATTCCTTAGCCTATTTTTTGCTAGAAAAGTTTGGCATTGACACGACTGAAACCATAAAAAGGTTAACCGGAGAGCTTCCTGAAGCCTTTAAATCGAAAACTTGGCGAAAAGATCCAACCATAGAGTTTCACCAAGCGTCAAACGATTTGTTATTTGAGGCGGCAAGAATTGCGCGAGAAGGAAACGGCTATTATATTGGCACAGAACATGTGCTTTTGGCACTTTTCCGTGGTGAAACTAAAGACTTGTCGTTTGTAAAAGAATTACTATCGCATATCACCTCGCTACCAAATTTTGTAAATGATGTGCTGCGAGCTACCTCGATGCCCTTCGAAATTTTGCGACAAGCTGAGGACGTTTCGTTGCCTACGTCTAAACCGTTGCCCACGATGCAGCAAGAAAACGGCGAATCGGCAATCTCGTTATTTACCGAGCATTTGACCAATCGCTTTCGACAGTTTGACCCAGTTGTCGCCAAGGAACAACGAAAAGAATTTACGGACAAAATACTTACTATTTTGCTTCGAGCTCGCAACAGAAACGTGTTGCTTGTTGGACCAAGCGGAGTAGGGAAGTCCCACATTATCGACGAATTATCATATCGTTTGGTTGACGGCGATGTACCAATTTCAACCACCCATAAAAAACTTCTTCGCATGAATCTTCCAGCAATAATTGCAATGGCAAAGTTTCCTACGGATGTCGAAAAACAGGTAATGGCAGTGCTCAACGATGCCTACGGCTCAGACGAGGTTGTCCTGTATATTGATGACTTTGGTTCGCTACTGGGCTCGCCCATGCGTGGCGGAATGAACATGGGAGCAACTTTCAAAGCGTTTTTGGAACGCAACGGCATTAGTGTCATTGCCTCGATAAATCCCGAAGAGCTTCACCAATTGTATGAAAACAATCGTTCGTTGCTTCGTTTCTTCTCGGTCATAGAGGTCGAAGAGCCAGAGATTGAACAAGCCTCGGTACTCCTTAATGATGCAGTTAAGCAATTGGAGCAAGAACATGGAGTAACTTTTGAACCAGCAGCGCTAGACGCCGCAATTCGACTAACGACACAGTATATTCCTGATCGCGTACTTCCCGAAAAAGCAATAGAAATTCTCGATTTGGCAGCAAGCAAGAAGAAATTCACCCGTGAATATAAATACCGTGGCTTGGGAGAGCTATTGAAGCAGCGCAAGGAACTTCAAGAGAAAAAAGACAGGTTGGTTAGTGTTGGCGACTATAAAGAAGCCGAAGATATGCAACGTGAAGTGTTGTTTTCCTCACGCAAAATCAAGGAATTGCAAGAAAAGCATAAAAAAGATGTTCAGCAATCAAAAATTACTATTACCGATGGTGACG
Source organism: Candidatus Dojkabacteria bacterium CG_4_10_14_0_2_um_filter_Dojkabacteria_WS6_41_15 (assembly GCA_002793355.1). Taxonomy (GTDB): domain Bacteria; phylum Patescibacteriota; class Dojkabacteria. The sequence goes on along the minus strand of PFQB01000040.1, from coordinate 3,039 downwards.
TTCGTGATATTGTATCGATGTGGACCAAGTTGCCGATTGCGACGGTAAGTGCCGATGAAACGTCGATGTTGCTACAGCTAGAAGGCAAAATTAAAGAGTTGATTATCAGTCAAGAAGACGCTATTAAGCAAGTTTCAAATGCAGTTAAGCGCGGTCGTGTTGGTATCAGTAGTAAGCGACGACCATGGGCAAGCTTGTTATTTCTAGGCCCGACCGGTGTTGGAAAAACCGAACTTGCAAAGGTGTTAGCGAAAAATCTTTTTGGGGATGACGAGGATCGACTAATACAAATCGATATGTCCGAATATATGGAACAACACAGCGTTTCGAAGTTAATCGGTTCTCCTCCAGGATATGTAGGGTTTGAGCAAGGTGGTTGGTTAACCGAAAAGATCGCAGAAAATCCTTACAGCGTTGTTCTGTTCGATGAAATTGAAAAAGCGCATGCTGACGTACTCAATATTTTGTTACAAATTCTCGAAGACGGGCACTTAATGGATGCAAAGGGTAACCGTGTGAGTTTCCAAAATACCATTATCATTTTGACCTCGAACATTGGCGCAGAGCAAATTGCAGAAGATAAAGTGCTTGGCTTCTACCGAGACCAGCGCAAACGTGACATTGTCGAGTTAAGTACCGAAGCTTATGAAGAAATGAAGGAAAAGCTGATGAAAGAGCTTCGCAAAAAACTTCGTCCTGAATTGCTAAACCGTTTGGATGACGTGATTATCTTTAAGGGCTTAAGCAAAGAAGACGCTGCAAAGGTTCTCGAAATCTTGATAACAGAATTAAACAATCGCTTGAACGAGATGAATATTTCCGTAAACATTAACGAAAAAGCGAAAAAATATGTAATCGAAAAAGGGTTTAGCGCAGAATACGGGGCACGTCCATTGCGCCGTTTGTTACAGCACGAAGTCGAAAACCTTGTGGCCGATTATGTGCTAGAAAACAGTTTGTTAGATTCAAAACTTCGCCAGGAAAGGTTGGCGTTAGAAATTGGGATGAAAGGGAAGAAGTTGAGAATTGAAGACTAAAGCACTAAAGCATGAAAGCAACGAATGCAAAAAGTTCTTCAATAGAAGGTTCAGCGGTTCAACTTTGTGCTTTCTAGCTCTACTGCTTTAGTGCTTTACAGTCAATTTAGATGTTATACTAATTCGTGGGTAAACGCGAAACAGGACTTGCTCCTGAAGTGAAACATGTGGGGTTAGGGAAACATTGGGTATATGACGACCCGGTTTCTGTAGATCATGATTATACAAAAAGAGAATCAACATTACCTATAGAAGATTTTAGCCCGTTGCAAGTTGAGAGTATTCTGCAAAGTATTGCTCCGATGGAATATTCAAGAATACTACATGCTGCAATCGCAACGCAAATCAATTCAAGATGGCGCGATACTGCTTGCCCAAATTTCAATGAAAAGGTTGGCCGCATTTTTTCGACCCTAGAACCGGAGAAAGACGAGGATCCGCAGGTATTGTTAGGAAGAAAAATTATTCAAGAAATGCGAGCATTAAGAGTTATGGAGAATGTCTCTAGTGTTGGGCAAGTGTTGAATGTTCAAGGTGTCGGTAGTGGGTGGTTTCAGCAAAAAGATACAGCACGACATAGACAAACAAAGGTAGATTTATACAATAATTTGCGGGCGTTAGTGAAGAGTGGTTTCCTTAACCAGGATGGAGACCATAATCCGTTAAAGTTCGATCATCTTGATAATTGTTTTCATCGCTATACACGGCTAATCAGAATGCGGAATTCAACGATTGATCTTACTGCAGTAGGCAATCAGTATAAGCAAAGTAAAGAAAATGAGTCCGTTGCGATTTTGCTTGATTTTTTTATGCTCGCAGACCGAGAAATATATTCAGCACCGATTATTCCAAACGAAGTCACTGTTGCAGAGAAAACTTTTATTGCGAAGGGTGACAGACTTACCGGAAAGGCGAATAGGGCACTGTTGAAGGAATGGTTCGAGGAAGTTAGTGCGGCAATGACCGAAGCTGGTGACAAAGTGATTTCTAGCACCGAGGATCTTATGACTGATTATTTATTAGTCGGAAAGAATCCATTTGTGGAAGAGGGGAGCGATGATGTCTCGCATCTTAGCTCAAAAGCCCTTGTTTTGGCTCTTAAACGACTTAAAGGCGAAGCTTCCCGTCAGCAGCGGAACGTTATTCTATTTGAGTTACTCAGAAGAAATGTTCAACCGTTAACGCGGGTATTGGATAAATTTGTGATACCTGGGATGACCAGGCCGGATACCTTTACCCTTATCGCCAGTGATGGTGCCGATTTTGGTATTGAGAGAAGAACTCGAATTAATGTGGACCATTTACTGTTTGATCATCTTTCTGATGTATTTCAACAGCTTAAAAACAGTCCAGCAAGTAAATACCAACCAACGTTGCAGGTTGTATTTGGTGAACATAAGGTCGGATCAGATTTTCAAGCTGCCCTAAACGAAGCTCGATTGGATAACAATATTCGCATAGCGCAGTTTTTGTTTATGCTCTATGTGAGAACGAGGAAAAACGCAGAGAAATTCGACGATTGGCTTGGCAATGAAAAATCAAGCTTCTCGCTGTTGACGAAAAGCGGTGCCTTGTCGATAGTCTCAAAGACAAATATTTTAGTACAGGGTGAGAAACTTGCACAATCACTTAAGCAAATGCAGAAATTGTCCGATGGTTCAGCTGTATCAGGCAACGTAACTCATTTATCGGGTGCTGTAGCACAACAAATAGGGAAGCCTGGCTTGTATACGACGCAAAGGGAATTTAATCCATTCAAAAACCCAGTGGATATGGAAACAATACGAGGTGCATTTCGCCGATATTTGAAGAAAGTGGAGAATAAGGGAGAGCAAATGATGTCTCTAGTGGACCTTTCTACGTTGAAAGAGGGAGAAGATTAAAGTATAAAGTATAAAGTATAAAGTATAAAGGTTACGATATGTATCAAGTCAAATGCGACAAAGCGAATTCATGCGGTGTCATCATATTAAGTCCCAAGTGGGGACGGTCATTCATATAT
>PFQB01000053.1 GCA_002793355.1 Candidatus Dojkabacteria bacterium CG_4_10_14_0_2_um_filter_Dojkabacteria_WS6_41_15 | reverse complement strand
TCAGCTTTCCATTCAGAAACAAGTTGTCTCGCGGTACATTCTTAATCGCTTTAGCTACTAGTTCAACAGCATGTCCATCGCCGTACATCAAGCAACAGTCTATGTAAAAAACGCCTTTACCAATTGCGTGTCTCAATTGGTCAACATCTCCAACATCGTCAATATAGGGGTGCATGCCGTTCCAATAACCGCCAACGCCAGAGGTTCCGATACCTAGAACTGGTAATTCTATTGCAACTCTGGTTTTAAATGCGGGAATCGGTGACTTAGCATAGTAAGCAATGCTTCTGTCAAATACGTAGTCGAACAAGGATTTCATCAACTGTGCTGTAAAAGTGTTACGAATTGTGATAATGGTCAAATTCTCAGGGTTTTTATCATGCAACGTTAGCATGGTGTAATCGTCAAACACTTTGAACGAAATTCCTTTCAATATTTCTTCGGGTAGATAACGGCTCATTCGTGAGGAATTGTCTGGAGCTATTTTTGTTAACGGTCTTTTCGGGTCAATTGGGTTGTCAAAGAGCATTTTTGTTAAGATGCCCTTGTCGTCGCGCTCCTTGATAAACTGGCGTTGAAATTCGAGGTAGGAGCCAGTTTCAGGATAGTCCATATAATCATACAGTGTGGCATCAGTGTCAATTTTCATACGTAATATTTTCTCCTTTGACGCCAATTGCATTTTCATGGATCTGTAATGCGCGTAAACGCCTTTTTCTATGGTAATTGAAGCATCAGTTGGTTTACTGGTAGCTTTACGTAATAACTCGTAAACTGCGCGTTGCAGTGCAACACCTTTTTCTTCTATTGCAATTTTTTTACGAGTATACAAATCGTTTAGTGAGCTTGGGTGCATTGCTTCGAAAAACATTCGCTTACCTGTTTCTTTCTTAATTACGAGATTAAGAAAAACTAGTTCGTCAAGAACCCGATATAGGGTCGCTCTGTTGATATTCAAACGCCTAAACAGTTGCCCGGCAGTTCCTGTCTTTTCCAAAAGAGACAGATAGACTTGCACCTGAAAATCGCTTAATTCTAAGGTTTCATGTAACAGCTTTTCTATATCCATGAAACAGTATAACTAGTTTCTAGCTGATATTCTAGAGGTTATGTTGTCCTATGGGTGGAAGACACTATCAAAGAGTAACTCTTCTTTGTTATACGCATAATGTGTTAAGCCAGGCTGTTGTATCAAATCGTTTAGATCAATTTTTGTGGTTAAGCGTTTCATTTCCTTTTCATCGTATAAAGGTAAGGCCTCTCGAATATCTGCTGGGACAATTTCATGTACGGGAACAACGTTTACACCAGTTAGTTGCTGTATCTCTTTCTGAAACTGTATAAATTTTTTCGCACCAGCCTCATCAAAATCGTATGCAAGAACGAGGTTATCTATTTCATATCCTGCTTTGCGCAACCGATTGATGAAGGCAATTAACTGCTTGCGACCTAAGCCATTTGACGCGAAAATGACAGGTTGGAAGGAGGGACAAATTTGAGACAAAGCCATTGCATTGGTTATTCCTTCGCAAACAACCATGGTTTTAATAATCTTCAGGTCAGGTAAGAATGACTCAGGCTCCATAAATGTAAATCCGACTGGAGTTGGGTGTTTATCTCCTGAAACTTTAGCGTAGTGACCCTTGATGTATTTTCTTGAGGCTGGATCCATTTTGCCTTCTTCGTCAGGGTGCACATGACACAGCGGTTCACCATTGGCATCATAAACTGCCCGTGCAGAAAAGTTCGAGGGTGCAAGTTCTAATTCACCACGCACTTCGTTTAACCAATAGCAAGGGAAAATTATTCGTCCACCTACCTGATCTAGCTTCTTATAAGGCAGGAATGCCCCTCTTCTGTGCATTTCATTGAGAAGATCTATCTGTAGTAGCGAATACAGTTCATCTCTATCCTGATCTATTCTAACAATTTTTTCTACCGCATCCTTTGCCTCTCGAATGGCTGTCAATAATGATTCGGGTTGTATGAATGACGTGGGTTCTTCTGTAATCATTCTCTCTAGGGCACTTTCCATACCATCCAATCTCCAATATTCCTCCTTTTTCATATAGAAATGGTCTTTTCCTGCTGCCTTATCCCATTTATGAATAATCTTTAGGTAAGTTTGCAAATCACGTCTATTATTTGATAACAATTCAGTTAATGCATCTCCGATATGCGGAGGGATATAGCCAACATTTTTCAAATTAAATGGATGTAATCCTCTTGAAGCCAGGTAATTGATTCCACTATTGTCGAGGTGATAAAGGTTTTGTGCGATTCTGCTAAATTGCTCCATTGATTTAGCCCTTCCAAAAGAAACCGGTGTGTAAGATTCAAAGTCAACCTCAGGAAGTTGAATGCCGGGGGTAATTGCGTCGGTTGCCAGTACTCTACCTTCCTCGCCAGGCCGAATACAACCAAAACGTTGATCACAACCAAAACAGTATACATAAGTCCCGTGTTCGTTAGCATAAACTGCTGCTGCACGTGTTCCCGTATTCTTGTGAGTCGAATTTGGGCACCTGCATGCCCAAACACCATTTTTAGCTTTGGAAAGCAAATTGTATAGTTCAACTATTCCGTGGCGATCTATAAGCTTTCCTTCAGCTATCCTTGTTGCTTCTTTTTCCAATAATGCAAAATCTATTCTTGCCGTGCCAGTTCTTAGATTTCTTTTGAGTACATTTGGCTTACCCTCTACGACTTCAGCCACACTTCCGTCCCTTTCTAGAATATAAGTTGGTGTTACCATAGCCTTGAGTACACGCAACCTTTGTTCCTGTTCGTATTGTCGCATTACGCGTATTTGAAAATTGGGCATTGCCTTGTGCACACCATTTTTTCCTGAAGAATGAATTGATTCTCGTAGTTTGCCCTCAACGAAATATCCGTTGGCACTAACAATACAAAACGCGCCATTCTTTATTTGAATCCGAAGAATGTCATTGTTGTGAGCAATCCAAATTAAATACATGTTTTCATTTTCTAGATACGTCAAATCCTGAAGCAACTGACTTGATTGCACTCGACCTGAAGAATCTAACAAAAGTGATGAGAGTTCTTTAACGCCTAAACTAATGCCGTTTTTATCGTCAAGTTTGCAGATATCTGCTAATTCTTCTGGGATTTCACCAGGGCTTTGAACACCTAAAGCTCTCAGTGCAACATTTTTAAGTACTGTTGCAACAACATGGCTCATTCTATGCTCTTCTCTTTCTTCTGCGTCTTCAACAGCTGCACTACCAATAGTAAGAAATTCATCGGCATTTACAATACTAACATGTTCTTCTCGAATGCCATCTACCGTAAGATACCGAAGAGTACCATTAATTTTGTCAAAACCAATTTTAGATAAAACATCAATTATCTCGTCTAAAGTAATCGGCTCGACGGAGTCTCTTCCTTGAATACTGTGAAGATATTGATGTGCAATTGTTGCTCCTAAGTAAAATAAATACCGATGCATTTGTGCTACATGCTCTTTACGCGGAATAGAATCTGGTGTGAGCATGGTATCAGCTCCACCGTCTCCTACTTGGAACTTTAAATCTGTCACCTGTATGTTCATGTTTTCGATGAAACCTGGATCAATATTGCGAGCAAGAACTTGCAATATTGCTGAAAAACTTCTACCTAGACGTGTTTTCTCAAAGTAAACATTGCCTGCAGTATCCGTTCTACGAACCTTGTTCACATTACCTTGATATAAAGCTTCTGCAATTGCGGAATCGATTAATTCTTGGGCATTTATATCTGTAGCACTGCCGAACTTTATTTGTAAGATATCCATTCTGCCCGGTGCAATTGAAATATCTTTACCACTATTTCCTCGAATGTGAATATTTCCGACATTTAGTTCAGTAACCTTGCCTTTCAATAATTCTTCAGGATTGTTCGCATTTTTTGTTTCATTTTCGTGGGTATCAACCCAATGTTGTGCCAAGGCTAGCCAATCAACTACCGAATACAAATCAGTTTCATCTACTTTTAGATTTCTCCCTTCCTCAGAGCTTTCTTCAATAAGTTCTAGCACACCACGATTTCTATCCGCAAACGCTATGTGCATCGCCATAAGAACCTGCGTAAGTGCTTCATACGAAGTTCCCATGTGTAGTGAAAGTACAAGTCTAATATTTTTTATATTATCGCTGTAATCATCTCGTTTGAAATCTAGACGCCGTAATCCTTCAGTCACTTGCTCAGAAACCCAATTTGCTATTGCGGTTTTTCCCTCCAGAACAATCGGTTCTTGAAGTAACAATAACGACGAATTAAAGCTTAGAACGTTCGGATCTTCTAATTGTATTTTATCAAAAAAATTTGTTTGAGCTTGCCCCTGTGCTGGCGTGCATGAAATTACGACCTGACGCCCATTGCCGTCTTCCGAAGGCTTTATGACGACTTTTTCAAGAGTACCAATATTGGGATGTTCTCCGAGGCCATGTGCGGCTGTGCCAAATCCGAAAGCAGGCGGCTCGGGTTGAGGCTTCGGAAGTTTGTTCCTATTAAGTGCATGACGAGCAAGCCTTACTACTCCTCTGTTGCCGTGGATTGGCATTGGTCTTTGTTGAATGTCACTTTTTGAAGTAAGCAACAATTCAAGTGCTTGGACAGGATTCCCGTCAGTTAACAACTTTTCAAATTCGACAAGCCTTGTAGTTGCGTGCGGTAGCTTTGATTCTTGTTCAACAAGTGCATGAAATAATCGTGCTAATGCTTCAGGTACTCTTTCTACTGCAATTTTCCCAATTGCAGCGACAACGCTTACTAGGGTGTTTCTTCTTTCAGCGTCAGAATCTTCCATTTTATCTGTTCTGACGACATCCTTTGGGTGCTCGAAGAGCGGCAAACTAGTTGTAGCACTATGTTTTTTTGGCATGTTCGAATCATTTCTTTAGGACAGTTAAAGATTTAATTTTTAGTTCGTAATCATCTCCGCGATAGCAGCAATCATACGCTTATATGGGCAGTATGTCAAAACATTTATAACAGAATAATTTGGTTCCGTTCTGGACATATAGTGTATTTGATATAATATAAGACATACATGAATAACGTCATTACACAGCTACCTCGGCACCATTTTGGACATGTGACTGACAAAGTCCTTCGCTCGCTGTCGCAAGGTGAAAATGTATTGGTAACGGGGATGCCAGGATTTGGTCGAGTATATTTTCCAAAATTTATAAAGAAATTACTTGCTGAAAATTATTCTGATATTAAAACATTAAACATCGATACTGATTTGCTTGACAAGCAAAGTTGCAATGCAATCAACTCACAGGTTAAAGAACAGCTTGTATTGGCAGCAAATAAGGACTTAACATTGGCCTTGAAAGAGCTTTCCGTAACTACACGAATAGTCTTTATTGTCGAAGGAGTAAGCCCAAATACCGCCAGAGAAATATTGCATTTGATTACTTCATATATTCAGCTCAATCCTGGCAGAATCTCAGTTTTAACGATCGCACGATGTTCGGCTCTGAGGTCAGTAACCTTAAATAGTAGCGAAGGTGCCGTGTTATTTGAGAACCAGTATATTATTCCTGCGTTTGATCAAAAAGGTACCATTAGAATGATTGGTATTAACAATAAGCGATATGGGTTGAAGATCCTTCCTGCACAATACGAGGAGGTGCATCGAGTAACCGGTGGTAATCCGGGTCTAGTACTCTATTTCTGCATATATTTGTCGGAATTTGAACTTAAAACGTGTAAAAGTCTGCAACATGCTTTGTCATTTCCGCCTCTGTTATCCAGAGTTAAGGATATCGCAGATATATTCTTTCATGAGGCCTTACAAATTTCAGAGAAAGTGGGAATCATTAATTCTGAAGGTAAAGTTTTTTCAGAACTAGTGTATGCATATCTGGGGAATTTCCCTGTAATTGAACGAGATAGTATGCTTTCGCGTTTATCAGTGCGGGAACAACGAATTTTTACCGTACTACGTGAAAACTACAATACGCTTGTTGAAAAGGAGAAAATCGCCAAAGTACTTCAAATACCAACCAATGCCTCCTTACCCTGGTCTGCCTACAAAGCCGTCGAACGATTGAAAGCAAAGATTGCTCCACAATATTCGATACTAACGATTAAAGGAAAGGGCTTTATCTTGACTGAAATTCAGTAAGTTATTTGGCCTCTAAATCTATATATCAATGAATTTCTACGTAGTACCTCTTGCATTTTCACCAAGTTCTGCTCTATACTGAAGGTAGGTATAATTTAACTAAACCTGTCCCATGCAGAAAAAGGCGACACTTAAGGGATTTACCCTTATAGAAATTTTAGTCGTCGTCGGTTTGATTGCCATTTTGGCCGCAATCACAATCGTCGCGATCAATCCAGCAAAGAACTTTGCTGACACACGAAACACGCAGCGAAGTGCTGATGTTCAGCAAATCTTGAATGCTGTTTGGCAATATGCCGCAGAACAAGGACATGCTTTAGCAGATCTTGGAACAATTCCATTGTGTACTGCAACAGCCGCTCCTATTAGCGCATTAGCTTCAGGAACACCACCAGCTGGTACGGTCAACCTTTACACATTGTTGGTTGATACTTACATCGCTGACATTCCAAAAGATCCATCATCAGGCACAACTGCTGATGTAGGCTATACCATCTGCCAGACTTCTGGTGGACGTGTACAGATTGCTGCACCAGATGCAGAAAATGGTAAGACGATCGTCGTTAAGAAATAACGATTCGTTTCATTTATATTAAAAAGGGGCTTCGGCCCCTCTTTAATATATAAGCAGGAAACCACGCACGGTAAAAGTGCGAGAAGGAGGTCCTTGTATGCAATATTGGGCTTTCTTGACTTTTTGTATTAGTTAGATACTATCTTTAAACGATGCCACCTACCCCAAAAACCCTCATTGATTATGATTCAACCATGTTGCATGCACATGCAATATTAGGTTTTGCAGCGGCAACAAATAAAAAAAGTAAGTTAAACACAATATTTTCAAAACATACTATCGATAAATTGCCATTTCCAACCTCGGTACCTTTGTATGGTCCTCCACCAACAAAAATTAGCAATCCAACTAAGGAAACATTGGCTCTAATTGAGGCACTACAAGGAGCAGATACACACGCCTATTTCCACGCAAGTAATCATGCTGCTCATACGTACAACTTCTGCAAGTTTCATGGCGTAAGTGATGATAGGCTTGATGATATGTATTATGGTTCGCTTTTGCATGATATTGGAAAAATATTTTTTAAGGAATTGGTCGCATTGCCTCGGAAGTTAACCCCCGATGAGTTTTCTGAACTTCACCAACATACGGTTGTTTCCTTTATTATTTTGGCTGCATGTAAATACCCTAATTTTGTTGCTTGGAGTGGGCTGTTTCATCACCTTTCCTATGATCAGTCGCACGGCTACCCTCAAATTGATGCCAATTTGATAAAGACCATTGAATTTATTTCTAAGGAAATGAGCTTTCCCATACCCGCAGAAAACTACTTAAACTTTTCGTCAATAACCAGGGAAGATTGGGATGCGTTAAACATACTTGTATTGACTGATGCGCTAGATGCTTCTATTGACCCGCATCGTGCATATAAAAGCTCATTATTGCTTTCAAATGTTGCCGCAGATTTTGAGACATCCTCCGATTATGGTTGGAAAACAATGTTTAATCCGTCACTGAAGACAACTTTTATGAAGTATCTAGAATGGTTATTACCTTACACAAACGAAAAAGCCTAACCTTTGTTGTGTTCTAGGAATGAGATTTTCTTTGGCATCATCACCAATACATAACAACCAATGATTGCAGCGACCACGCCAATATACGTGAACAGTATTGCTGAATTCAATAAAGTTAGCAGCCCACCACCTAAAATAGGGCCTACAACGTACCCTAGATTTGTTGCCATATCGTGTGTGCTCAGTATTTCGTTGTCATTTGAGGACGACTCCTTAAGATAATCTGCAAATGCTCCTCCAACTGCAGCGTAAGCAATCGAATAAAAGAAGGCACTAATGAATGAAATCAACAGATACAATGGAATTGATTGAGTAAAGCCTAACAGAGAAATTGCCACTGAACCAAGTATGAACGTAACAATGCCTGTTTTCTTTTTTCCAAATCTGATAGAAATTGGCCCGGCCATTCCATATGCAAAAAATGAAGGGAGAAAGTTTACCGCTAAAATTATCCCACCCAAGTTTTCCAAGGCAGGTAAGATTCGTTCAATAATTGGGGTTATCGTCCACGTTACCGCATCGATTGTAGACATTGTAATCCCCAAAATTAACAAAGGAAGTAGCTTTACTCCTACATAGCGAAGCTTAAGCAGTTCTGTTGCAAAAGAAACCGGCCTACCTCTTGGCACATCGTCGCTGCGCTTATGAACATCATTTCTTTTCTTAACCAAAGGAATAAACATCAAAAGCGCGACTAGCACTAAACCAATCAAAATCCATAGTAACTGTTTATAGGTAAATGCAGCTAACAGAGGTTCTGCACCGAGTGTTCCCACAACATAACCAATGTCATGAAAGAAAAATAAGATTGACACGCTAGTTACATGAAACGCGACTTTAGTTTCGGTAGCCGTAAAATCAGAACTAGCAAATCCCCATAAATTGTAATATAACCCCCACAGCATCATTCCTACAAGAAAGGGCACAAACTGTGGACTGATAAACATACAAATAGGAAATAATAATGCCGTTACAAGAACAATTGCAAACGTCTTTTTATAGCTTGTTGAAGTTAGATACCTCGCTAAAAGAAAATCAAAAATTAATCCAAAAAATGAAGAGGAAGCATAAAGCAGCCCCATTTGAAAATCTGTTAGCCCTGAATCGGTCATGACAATCGGTACAATGTAGGACATTATTGAGTCAAATACCGAAAGGAAAAACACTGCACCCACCATCAATCCAACAAGATTTAGATTTATGTGATAGCGCGTTTTCAAATTCTCAATCTTGCTTTGAAGGAAATTCATTGTTGCTAACCTAGCACGAACAGGAAAACTATTCTAGTACTTCCGTTAACAGTTAGCGTTTCGTTGTGCCTCCTAGTGTATCTTGCTATAATGAATAAATTCAAAGACTACTATGCCAGAAGAATCAACGGTAAAACCTGATCAGAATGCAACTTCGCCGGCAACAACGGCAGTTGACACGCAAGATATTGGCAATTTGCTTGAGATACTCATTACAAAGGCGTACGAGGCGAAATCTTCTGATATTCACATTGAACCAACCGAAAAGAAGCTGGTAGTTCGTTATCGAATTGACGGATTGCTTCGTGAAGCATTCTTTTTCGATAAATTACTTGAAGAAGCTCTCCTTTTTAAGATTAAAGTTGAGGCGCAGATTCGAACAGACGAGCATTTTGCACCACAAGATGGAAAGATTCGTTTTAATATTGACGGCACTCCAATTGATGCCCGTATTTCAATTGTTCCCACAACAAAAGGTGAAAAGGTCGTTATTCGATTGCTTGTGCAGCAAGGTAAAGGGCTAACCCTTGAAGAATTAGGTATTGTAGGTACAGATTTAGAAAAGGTGAATAAAAGCTACACGAAACCATACGGTATGATTTTAGCCGTTGGGCCAACGGGTTCAGGAAAAACGACCACCCTGTATACAATACTAAAAATTTTGAATCTTCGTGAACGCAACATTACAACTATCGAAGATCCAGTTGAATACGATATAGACGGCGTTAACCATATTCAAGTGAATACCAAGGCAGATATGACTTTCGCAAACGGGTTGCGAGCAATTTTGCGTCAAGATCCAGATATCGTCATGGTTGGTGAAATTCGTGATACAGAAACCGCACGTATAGCAATTAACGCCGCTATGACTGGTCACCTTGTGCTCTCAACGTTGCACACTAATGATGCGGTTACCACTATTCCACGTTTGGTCGATATGGGTATTGAAAACTACTTGGTTGCATCAACGGTCAATGTCATCATCGCACAGCGCTTGACCAGACGACTTTGTGAGAAATGTAAACAGAAGTACAAGCTTTCGAAAACAGAGTTAGAGCACCTTCAGAAAATGCGTCCTGATATCGCGGATTTCTTCAAAGAAGACGAGGCACTGTTTAAGAAAAACGGATGTGAAACGTGCAGCAATACTGGCTATAAAGGGCGAGTTGGCTTATACGAAGTGCTAGAACTAACTGAAAAAATCCGCCGACTAATTTCTGAAAAAGCAACGGTTGATGATATATTTGCACTAGCAAGAAAGCTCGGCTTGAAACTAATTGTTGAAAGTGGTTCAGAAAAGATTAAAGCCGGGATGATAGATTTTGACGAGTTAATGAGAGTTTCCACAATACGAGAGTAGAATGTAAAGATTAAAGTGTAAAGCATAAAGTAGTTTGATGCGTCTTCCATCTTTTGACTAAACGAGGTATGATGTTGCCGTATGGCTGCCCCAGACAAGAAAAACAGAAAAGAAATATCACCTGTAAAAGTTGAGGATTTTAAACTCGGGTTTGGAGAGAAAGTACCAGAATTAAACGTGGCTATGTCAATTCGCCATATGTCTGTAATGCTTCGCTCCGGAATCAGCTTGGCAACCACAGTAGACATAATGTCCGAACAATCAGAAAATGCTCTATTAAGGAAAGTATTTGCAGCTATTCATGTAACAATCCAAAAGGGCGTTTCTTTGGCAGAATCTATGCGAAGATA
>PFQB01000072.1 GCA_002793355.1 Candidatus Dojkabacteria bacterium CG_4_10_14_0_2_um_filter_Dojkabacteria_WS6_41_15 | reverse complement strand
AAGAGAGAAGATACTTTCTGGCGGAAAAGGTACTCTTGGGAATCTGAGCATCAAAATGCACCCCTATCGTAAGGGAGCCACCGAAATGGAGCGACAAGGAGAAAAGGCTGAGGTAACCCTAGTACTGAAGCTAACTGCAGATGTAATTTTCATGGGCTACCCAAATGCCGGTAAATCCTCCCTTCTAAACAAATTAACCAATGCAAAAGCAAAGACAGCTGCCTACGAATTTACAACTCTTGAGCCACAAACCGGACATATGGGCACAACTAAGCTAATGGATCTACCTGGGTTAATTGATGGTACACACGAAGGCAAAGGTCTTGGTACCGCTTTCGTACAACACACTGAATATTGCAGAATGGTCGCACATTTGGTTGGTCTTGAAGCAGAAAAGCCTGTTAAACGATATCAAGAACTTCGCAAGGAGATACTGCTAATCAGCGAAGATTTGTACAATAAACCAGAAGTAGTGCTGCTGACCAAGTCAGACGAATCTACACCAGCAAAAATAACAGCAGCAATTAAGCAGTTTGAGAAGTTGGGGATACCTGTTGTCCCCTGCTCTATTCTTGATGATGATTCCATTGAAAAGGTTAAAGCACTTTTGGAAACACAACTGCAGAAACATAAAGACGAACTCCCAAAAACGTCAACCGAAATCGAGAGTGCCGCTCCTGAATCTCCTTGACTTTGTTGAATACCCAGAAATGAGCAAAAAGAAAATAGTTTCCGAAATAATCAGCTAAAAGTTCGTAGTGTATATACAAAAAAACAGGCGCAACGCGCCTGTTTTCGATTTCTCTCTTGTAAAAATTATTCTACAAGTTTGATATTCATTGCATTTTGTCCCTTTGGTGTCTCTTCGACATCGAAGGTAACTTTGTCTCCAACCTGGAGCTTTCGTACTGCAAGATCACCTTCCAACGATTTCTCGTGGTAGAAGATATCCTTATCGGATCCTTCCATGCTGATGAAGCCGAAGCCTCGGTCGGTAACGGTTTTTACAACTCCGTTTGCCATAGTTTCCTTAAAATAAATTTATTTGTGGGAAATATCTTCTTGATTTTATGAGAATACTCAAAAACATTTCGAAACTTATAGACAGTATACCACTATTACACCCTCCGCAGCAAATCTTATCAACTTCATGCTATTCATCCTAAAAGAAATGGCAGTCATTCAGTCTCAGATATCCGTCGTATTCTTTCCATCAACGTTTGCCCGAGTCCTGCTTCTGAAAATGACTGGATTATAATCTTTGTTACGCCCTGCGAATCACATTCTAGCAACGCACTGTAGAGGCTCTTTGCGATAGTATCTGGTTCTTTTTCACTACCTAACGGAATAACCGTGAAATTTCCTGGTAGTTTTTTCTGCATTTCTAGTGAACAGAGAATTGCAACCGCACGCTTGTTCTTTTCTTCGGCCCGATACGTCGCTTTTATCAACGCAACCGTAGACTTTTGAGTACCTCTGGGAACTATAGTTACGTTTGCCGTTGGCGCATAGTGACGCTGCCTGATTCCAGGTGATGGTGCATTGGTTGCGTCATTTATTGTGGCGATAATTACTTCTGTACCTGGGAAAGCCAGCGTTAGATTCTCTTTTGTTATGGCTCCTTGCCGAAGAATAACCAGTTGTTCACCGTTTTTTGGTAACACCACAGTGGATTCCAAGCCGAAAAAGGTCTTTCCTGCACAAATGACGTTTGGCACCTCCTTTCCGAATGCCTCAATAACATGCGCATGGTGTGTTGCGCTTGGTTTTCCCGATTTATTCGCCGAGGGAGCTGCAATGGGAACCTTTGCAGCAGCAAGGAACTCGAGTGCAAACAGATTTGCTGGAATTCTTACGCCAACAAACGGTGAACCAGCAGTCACCAGGTCAGTAATAGTATCCTTCTTGGGCAACAATACAGTAATTGGGCCAGGAGTCAATCGTTCCAGTAACTTCGCAGAGAGGTTGTCTATTGAAGCTGCGACTTGTTCAACTGCTTCCAATGACGGCACATGCACAATAAGCGGATTGTCTGCAGGACGATTCTTTGCTTTAAAAATCTTGGCTACGGCAACAGAATCGAATGCATTCGCTCCGATTCCATATACCGTTTCGGTTGGAAATGCGACGAGTTCACCAGCCCGAACTTTTTGCCCAAATAGTTCAAAGTCTTGCGCTAACCACGCAAGTTCGGGAAGTGTTGTGCCTTTGGGGAGTGTAATGCCGTAGACTTGGCGGATCATGAACGCAACGACTTTTGAGTGTAGCGTCAACATAAGCGTTGCCGCTGTATTGATATCTACCCATTGGGCATTTATTATCTTCTTTCGATTATGGTTACTCAGCGTCGCAGTCCCTATCACCGTGCAGAAGAAATAAGTAAAGGAACTCTCTGGAAACAACGGGTGCGCTCTCGTTGCTATCAGTCCCTCCACTTGGACAGTGATACCAATATCGGTAACAACCTTGCGCTTTATCGCAACTTTAAGTGCTTCTCCCTCTTTTACGTATCCTCCGGGCAGAACCACAGGAACACCTCGAAATTCTGGTTGTATTGCCTCAGATAATTGCTCAACCACTACTCGCCCTTGGTGAAAAATGACTGCCAGAACTACTTGTTGCATGGGGAATTATACCGCGTTTGGGAATTATCTGGCACGGCAGTAAACAGCTCGCTCTTGAATATGTACCGGCTTCGCGTGATAATCTTTGTATGAATACTACGGCACTTAAGAAAACTGTTGATGAATTAACCAACCTTATCATAAACTTCCCTTTCGAACTTCGCGAGAAGAAGCTTTTTTATGACTGGACATTGCGAGAAGTGGTCGCCCATATTGCGGGATGGAATTTGCAAAGAATCGGAGAAATCGAGGCTTTCCTTCAAGGTAAGAAAATAGAAAAAATACTTGATTTTGATGCCTTTAACAAACAAGTTATCCACCAAAAAAGGTATTACTCTTGGGAAGCTTTGATAGATGAACTTAAACACTCAAGCTCGGACTTGGTTCTGTCTTTTGACTCAATCGTAGAGGATTTAGCCAATAAAAAGATATGGGTAGACGCTAACAGCACACCCACTACATGGTTGCAATTAGACATTGAGCACCTGAGAAACGAGCATATTTCAAAGCTGAAAACGGTGTTGCGGTAATGCTACTATCCAGTCTTTGTTACAGCTTTTGGTTTTCTAAAGGATATGGTTCCAACCACTATCAGTAGAGCTCCCATCGCTATAGCAGTTCCTATACACAAAAACAGTCTTGATTTAAAACTACTCAATACCGCTTCAACTAACAACTTCAGATAGGGACTCAGTAAAACAAATTGCGCACTTTGCACAGTATCAGGGATATTTGAAAATATATATTTTGTGCTCATGACTCCAGATAGTGCCCCTACCAGCCATAATATTCCCGGAAAAAGTAACGCAAGCCCGACAATAACAAAGGCTCCTCTTTTACTTGGTATAAACAAGATGCACAGACCAGACAGAACCAAAACAACTACAATAACGAGTAGCGGGAGAAAACGAACAAGCACGTAAATGCGCTGTACCTGCTGCGATGTTTCCAGCGGAATTTTGAACGCTTCTGACGAAAAACCGGTCTTATTAAACAACTCCTGGAACTCTGGCCTATTCGAATTCTTATCGATAAACTTGTTAATCTCGTTATAACTCATGCCACGTGGCCAGCACGATGTCCCAAGTGGTTCAAATTTTGCTGTTACTTTAAAATTCTTCGGGCAAGCCGGCAACTGTTTTGCCTTTTCTCGAAAAGTAATTGCAAGAAATTCTACGAAGTCGGCCTTGTTTTCCACTATCTTAATCGTAAAGTCGAGGTTTTCAGTTTTTTTCTCAAGCCAATCATACGTGGCATCAATCACTGTGTTCAACGTACTCTCCAGATACTGCGGAGTAACAATTTTGTTTATCAACTTGGTAAAGTCGTCATTCGAATTCTGAAGCCTTTTTCCCATTGCAGCAAAATAAGATTCTTCCGTTGCGCTGGAATCTTTCGTGCCTTCTGTAGGAATCTGAATCATTGATTCTATAACAAGACTTTTGGCATTCTCGTACAGCGTTGAACTCTTCAACCACATCTTCAGGTTATTGCGATTCGTCAGCGTCATTGAAAGTGCTGTTAATACGATGGTGAGCACAAGGAATAGCGTTAAAAGAAACGAGCCAAAAAGTCCAATACACCAGCCAATGAACCGAAGGAGACTTTTCATCTGCTTATCGCGTTAACTAAGTATTAGTATTCTAATCTTAATACTGGTAAAAATAAAATGGTCTAATTCAGGTAACGCGATTACTTGTTTACCAGTTTCGTCACGGTCAATATCTCTTCCGCCATATCTAGCTTTCTTTTTTCTTGCTTAGATTTCATTGCTGTTGAAAAACAATGATGCAGATGATTTTCCATAAGAGTTTGATGCGCAGATTTGAGCATTCCTATAACAGCTAGATTCTGCGTCATTATGTCGATACAATACTCATCAGCTTCAACCATCCTTACGATTTTATCTAGCAAACTTCGTGCTTTCTTGAAGTTTGTTAACGCGTCATTCTTTGATATCGTTTTTGTCATATATTTACAGTAAATTTAAAAGAAAGGAGCAATTATTCCGGCTGCTACAAGCGAAGTTAGGAAGTTAAACACCGCAAAGAATAATACAATAAACCCTGCAGTTTTAAAGAATATACCAGAATTCACAGAATTTGCTAATTTCACTGAAGTAAAGGATATTAATGCGAGTACGGGCAACGTGCCAAGGGCGAAAATGAACATAATCAATGCGCCATGTATCAAACTTCCCGTCGCCATCGCTGCAACTTGCATAGATTGTGTGAATCCGCAGGGCAAAAAGAAAGTTATCATTCCTAGTAACAACGGCAGCCCTCTTCCACGTACTGAATCAGCATTTAAAGCTTTTTTGGTCAGAGCTTTAGGCATTCTTAATTGAAACTTACGAAAGAAAGGAAATACATTAATTAGATTCATTCCAAGCACTAGCATTACCAAGAACAGCAGCATACTCATCACAAAATAAAAGGTTTGCCCCAACGTAACCAACGAACCCAGAAACCCAATAAGCCCACCCAGTATGAAGAAGCTTACCAACCTTGAGCCATGAAACAGCAAAAGCGGAACAACTTTCTCACTCGTTTTGGCGTAACTTGATGAAATTGAAAGCACTAAGCCACCAACAATTGCCATACACGAAGAAAGTGAAGCGACAATTCCTATCATAAAGACAAACGGCAGTGACATGGTGCTTCCACCCAGTAGGTTTGCGATCCCTAGCTTTTGTAAACCAATAAATAGTGCAATCACAATGAGGGAATACAAAAATCCTTTGCTAAGTTCAGTATAATTGATTGATTGTTTTTCTACCTCACGTACTACAGAATACCCATCCTGCACAATCAGTTCATTCATTTTTTCAAACAGTTTTTCTTCCTCTATGTCCTGCTCTACTTCAAAAACAACATTTTCGCTTTGCAAAATCGCATTGACATTTTTCATATACGGCGATTTTGCAAACTTCCTTTCGATTACCAACTCGCAGGCAGCGCAATGCATTCCTTTTACCTTATATTCACATTTTTCGCCTTTCTTTAAAAGAGTATTCATATTTTTGCGAATCGTAATCTTAACGAATTTGTCACAACTGACACACTGCTAAATGCCATTGCTAATCCAGCAAACGCAGGATTCAGCAAGATACCCCATAAGGGAAATAAAACACCGGCAGCTACTGGTATTCCAATAACGTTATAAATAAAGGCCCAGAACAGGTTCTGTTTGATAGTAGCCATGGTCTTTTTGGAAAGTTTTACCGCCTGGGGAATCTTCGAAATATCACCACCAAGTAACGTTATATCCGCCGACTCTATGGCAACGTCGGTACCGGTACCCATTGCGATTCCTACATCAGATTGAGCCAATGCCGGGGCGTCGTTCACACCGTCGCCCGCCATAGCAACAACCAAGCCTTGCGCCTGTAATTCTTTTACCTTGTCCGACTTTTCCTGAGGTAAGACTTCTGCAAATATTTGATCGATGCCGACTTGATCCGCAATAAATTGTGCCGTATTTTTATTATCACCCGTCAACATCACCACGCGAATACCCATTTTATGCAATTTCTTGACTGCTAACATACTTTCATCTTTAATTTTGTCAGAAATCGCAATAGTTGCTAGCAATGTTTTTTTCTGAGCAAAAAGAATCGGCGTTTTCCCCTGCTTACTTAACGTGGTAATCAATGCTTCATCGTATTCTATTCCCAAATCGCTCGTCAGTTTTGTGTTACCTGCGTAATATGCCTGACCATTTATTTCTCCCTGTAATCCCTTTCCTTCAATAATTTCAAAAGTCTCGACCTTTGGAAGTTGGAGTTTTTCTTCAACAGCTTTTTCGACTATAGCAACCGCCAACGGATGTTCGGAGTTTTTTTCTAGTGCCGCAAGTAAAGATAACACCTCATTTTCCTTCAACTCCTGGCTTGCATTTGCCAGCACAATGTCCGTTACTTCAGGCTTTCCTCTCGTAATGGTTCCTGTTTTATCGACAACAAGGGTGTTTATCTTATGCAACTTCTCTAAACTTTCCGCGTTTTTAATTAGAATTCCATTCTGCGCACCTTTTCCAACACCTACGATGATTGCTGTTGGTGTTGCCAGCCCAAGAGCACACGGACAAGCTATGACCAAAATGCCAACAAAGGAAAGCATTCCATTAGTTACAGCCTCAGAAAAAGGAAGAAACTGTAAACCAATTACGAGCCATATCAGCAACGTCAGTACTGCAATAACAAGTACTACAGGAACAAATACCCCAGAAATCCGATCTGCAACTTTCTGTATTGGTGCACGAGACCCTTGCGCTTCTTCAACCATCTTAATAATACTTGCCAGAAGAGTTTCTCCCCCAATTTTCGTAGTCTTTACTCGCAGCACCCCTTGTTTGTTTATTGTTCCACCAATAACCTTATCTCCTACAACTTTATCCACAGGAATTGGTTCACCCGAAATCATTGATTCATCAATAGAGGACTTACCTTCGACAATTACTCCATCAACAGGGATTTTTCCACCGGGCTTTACTATGACAATATCTCCTTCGACTACTTGTTCAATAGGGATTTCGACTTCCGTATCGCCTCGTACAACTAGCGCAGTCTTCGCTTGCAAATTCATCAACTTTTCTATCGCTTCTCCTGTTTTTATCTTCGATCGTGCCTCCAAATACTTCCCAAATACAACAAAACCTATCACTACAATACTCACATCAAAATAATTCGTTTCGGGAAGTCCTGCTGATTTTGCAACATCCGGAAACAACACCACGAAAGCACTGTACACATAAGCAGTAACCGTTCCGATGCCAATCAGTGTATCCATATTTGCAACTCGGTGCTTTACAAAAGTGACAATACCTTTAAGGAAAGGCTGCCCTATCCAAAATAGAACGACGGTAGAAAGTATTAGCAAGAGTTTAGAATAAACATCCATGGGAACCATAAATTCAGGAACAACTGTAGGAAATGTGTTTGCAGCAATTTCCCACATCATGCCGATAAAGACAAGCAGCGCTAGGGGCAACACAAAGGTCACCTTCCCTTTCTGAATCGCCAATTCTTTCAGTTTTTCTTGCTTGCTTTGGTCTAATCCAAGATGTTCTGCATGCTCATTTGCCGTCATAGCACCGTGGCTAGCCGGCATGGCTGGAGTTTGCATAAGCTCATAACCAAAAGGTTTAATTTTCTCACTCATCTTATCTATTGAGGTAGAGGTATTGTCGTAATCGATTGTGGCTCTTTCGTTGCCGTAATTCACCTGCACCGAATTCACACCATCTGTTTTTTTTAACGTCTTCTCAATAGTTAATGCACAACTAGCACAGTGCATCCCTTTTACCGGTATTGTAACTTTTTCCATAATCATAATAATAGTTTAAACAAGTTGCTCAACATTTGAAAATCTGTATGTTCCCAAATCCGTGAAAACATCACTGAGTATTTTTTCAACATGCGGTTTGTCTTGGTCACTTTCGAACTGAGCAGTACCCGTTTTTACGTCTATCAAGACCGTGATAATATTTGCGTCCTCTAATGACATTTTGATTAAATTACTACACCCTTGACAATGCATTCCGGTAACTTTCATTTGATATTTCATAGTAGCTAGTTAAAATTTATACTTACTGAGTACATCCCCATACTGCAAGTGCCGGACACTCTTGCGCCAGCAGCTTGAGTGCCTAGATCGATTTCTGTTAAGCCTGTTTCTGGCAGTGTCTGTGCGATACCCATTTTAGGAATTCGAAATGCGCGTTCACACCCATAAGAATTTTCCGTTTTCATGACGAGTGTGGTTGGAATGCCAGCTTTCGCGGTAATTGTTCTAGGAGAATACCCTCCACGCGCGAGCACGGTTATTATTTGCTTTCCATCTTTTTCGGTCACGGCCTCACTACCGCTTTTATCACCTTGAGCTCCTGCGCCAACCCCATTAGACGCACTACTAGTGATTCTGTAGGTTAAGAACGAACCTACTGTGATGACAATAAGCACTAACACCAACACGCCAGGAGAAACCGTTACAATCACTTCTTTCTGTCGTTCTATTTCTCGTTGTTTTGCCATAAGAATCTTTTTTATTTCACCTACCCCCACCCCGGGTACGGTAAATTATACAGCGAAAGTTAGTTCTGTCAAACTACAGTGTGCTCTTATTCTGAAATACTCACTCCAGACTATCATAATGTCACCAACTAATTCTTAAATGACCTTGTCACTTTCATACTTTAATGTTACCCTGTTCCATGAGTTCCTTTGCCCCAGGCCTCTGGAATACCACAATTAACGTTCGCGATTTTGTCCAAAGAAACTACACACCGTATGATGGTGACGAAAGCTTTTTAGCAAAACCCACGGAAAGAACACGCGTCATTTGGCAAAAGCTGTTTGCCCTAATTCAAGAAGAGCATAAAAAGGGAGTATTGGGCATTGATACCAAGATTCCCTCGTCAATTCTGAGCCACGAGATTGGTTATATAGATCAAGATAAGGATTTGATTGTCGGATTGCAGAACACTTCCCCGTTAGTACGTAACATGATGCCAAATGGTGGAATAAAGTTAGTCGAGCGAGCCGCTAATGCCTACGGATACCAAGTTGACCCGGCAATAAAAGAGATATTTACAAAATATAGAAAGTCGCATAATGATGGCGTCTTTAGCGTATACACCAAGGAACAGCGCTTACTGCGAAGCAAACATGTGCTTACCGGGCTTCCAGACAATTACAGCCGAGGAAGAATTATTGGAGATTACCGCCGAGTTGCCCTTTACGGCATCGATAAACTCGTAGAAGACCGACAAGAATTTTTAGCAACATACTCCACTTCGATGACCGAAAAAAATATTCAATTACGAGAGGAGATTTGGGAACAAGTTCAAGCACTTAAACAAACAAAAGATCTAGCTGCGACGTATGGCTACGATATCTCAAAATCTGCCCGAAATTTCAAAGAAGCTGTGCAATGGGTATATTTTGGTTACTTGGCCGTAATCAAACAGCAAGACGGTGCAGCTATGTCTATTGGCAGATTAGATGCATTCCTGGATATTTATGCGGAAGCAGACCTGATGTCAGGTCGACTGAACGAAGATCAGGTACAAGAAATAATTGATGACTTTGTGATAAAGCTACGCGCCGTTCGATTTTTGCGAATGCCAGAATACAATCAACTTTTTGCCGGCGATCCAAATTGGGTAACACTATCTCTCGCGGGAAGCGGCATTGATGGTCGCTCCATGGTTACAAAAACAGCTTTCAGATTTTTACACACGCTAACGAATCTCGGACCAGCGCCGGAGCCAAACTTAACCGTACTTTGGAGCAAATTGATACCTGAGAATTGGAAGGGTTATTGTGCAAAGCAGTCTATCGCCTTCAGCTCAATTCAATACGAGAATGATGACTTGATGAAGAAGTATTTCGGTGACGATTACGCTATTGCCTGCTGCGTTTCCGCCATGCGAATTGGAAAAGATATGCAGCTGTTTGGTGCACGAGCTAATATTGCAAAAGCATTATTACTCGCGATAAACGGCGGTCGCGAAGAACCACTGCCCGCACCGAAGGACAATACGGCTAAGGAAACTCTAGAGGATATTGAATACACAGAAGGAGGGGATTTAATCATTCCGGGACTGCCCCCATTAACAAATAAAGAATTTTTAGATTTCGCTGATGTTTGGCCTCAATTCTTGAAAGTTCTCGATTGGTTAGCAGAACGCTACGTCAACACCATGAATGTGATTCATTTTATGCACGACAAATATCATTACGAAAGTGCAGAGCTTGGCTTACACAATCCTGAAGTTCGTCGTTTAATAGCATTTGGCGCCGCAGGACTTTCAATTGTTGCCGATTCTTTAAGTGCCATCAAATATGCAAAAGTTAAGCCGATTCTTAACTATAAGGGCGTTGCAGAACGTTACGAAATAACTGGTGAGTTTCCTATGTTCGGAAACAATGATCCGCGCGTCGACTTGATTGCCAGAGAGGTGACGCGCCACTTCATTGAAGATTTACGAAAATATCCAACGTATCGAGAATCGATTCCGACACTATCAATTCTTACGATTACTTCCAACGTCGTGTACGGCAGCGCGACTGGTGCTACGCCCGATGGTCGCGCTGCAGGCATGCCCTTTGCGCCAGGTGCAAACCCAATGCATGGGCGAGATAAGAATGGTGCAATCGCATCGCTAAGTTCTGTCGCAACGCTACGCTACGAAGATTGTATGGATGGTATTTCTAACACCTCTTCATTTATTCCTGAGTCACTAGGAAAGAGCCCGGAAGAGCGAATTCGAAACCTTGTACAGCTTATGGATGGCTACTTTATCGGAAAAGAAGGACATCATTTAAACGTTAATGTGCTAAATCGCGAAACTCTGCAAGATGCACAGCTTCACCCCGAAAAGTACCCGCAATTAACCATTCGCGTTAGTGGATACGCAGTTATCTTTAATAACCTGAGCAAAAAACAACAAGACGAAGTTATTTCCAGAACCTTCCACACTCAAGTATCTACTCCACCTAGCCAGAATACCAATGGTCGGTAAAGTTCACTCAATTGAATCCTTTGGCACCCTTGATGGGCCAGGTGTTAGAACGGTTGTGTTCTTACAAGGCTGTCCAAATCGTTGTAAATTCTGCCATAATCCAGACAGCGTTTTAAT
>PFQB01000081.1 GCA_002793355.1 Candidatus Dojkabacteria bacterium CG_4_10_14_0_2_um_filter_Dojkabacteria_WS6_41_15 | reverse complement strand
CCCTTCTATGGCAGAAGCGAGAAGAATAGTTGCAGCATTAAAAGCTTGAATTTTCGAGCATTTATTCGCCTCTATTTCTAATTCTTTAACCACTTCACCGAGGCTTTGTCTAGGATAGTTGTTATTTTTATTTATCTTTTCAAATCTTTTTAAATAGGATTCCTTGTCATTTAAATATAATTTAGCGAAATCATCAAGTCCGTATTTCTCAAATAGCAAGGATTGTTTTCTGTCCCACAGATCATCATAATTCTTTAACAGCTCATCAATTTCTGCTGGCTTTTCACCCGGAGAAAATTCTTCTACATACCTCAGTCCATATTTTCTTAATATAGCATCTATTTTATTATTAATAGGTGATAACTCTTTATTATATTTATCTTCCCCCCATGGGCGTAACCGGCATCCCGCTCCCTCCTCAAGCAGCAATCGGCCAGCCAATAGCTGCTATGGTATTGGCATGAGGGTATAGTTTCTTTGCTTGCTGCTGTATTCGGTATTGATTAAATTCATCAAAATTTCCATTCAAGTTGACGCTCCGCATATTGAGCATGGCTTGGGCACCTTTGATCGTCCAGCGCATTCCGGCTCGTTCCATACGATCTTTAACATAGTGCCGACAAGCACCTTCTATTACACCGGTTGCAATTGGATAACCTGCGGCTAAATACTCATTATATTTCATACGATGCTGATTGTTTTCAAAATACCGGCAGACCTTTACCACTACAGCTTGAAGTGTTTTGTTCAAACGGCGCTTTGTTGCCATTTGCCTGAACCCACTAATCACGGTCATCACGTCACCACTCAATACACGCAGCACCCGATCCTTCATAAAAATAAGCTGCTGCTTGTTATCGCCAGGATGAAACGCACAGGCAGCCTCCCATAAGTAAGAGTTGGCATGCATAAGGTCGAGGATCTCTACCCATTTTCGTTCAGGATAGGTCTCCTTCAATTGCTTTACTTGATTCCATAGCGATTCCTGGCCATCCATCATTGCCAGATGTATTTTGGTTGACGCAGGCTGGGGATCAGAATCCCCGGACTGAACCAGTTCAAGGATGGGATTATTTTCGCCACGACCCTTAACTTGTTGAGCTAACCAATCAAAAGTGAGTTGACTGGCTTTAAGCTCCACATCGTTGGTCTGCCGGGTCAAATTGGCTACAACCTGTTTATTCTGTGGAAACGGACGTTTGGGTTTATCCTGGCAAAGTGCATTGTCTGGCTCACAAAATAGTGCCTCCAATATATCCAAAGGGGTGCGTAGGAAGGGCTTTATTGTATACGCGGCACCCACAACGGCCATACGCTTTCGGTCAGGCCTGGGTCCTGACTTTGCTTGTTGGTCGGAAATACGTGCCGCGTCTTTCGCATGGCGAATCGGCACACCTTTACCATCGGCTGTCAGGACAAATAATTCACCTTCTTGTGCTGGATCAGGCATTTGCAGTGTTTCCCTGAATGCGTCAACCGCTTCACCACAACGCTGATTAATACGCTCCATGCTATCTACTGTCGCGTTTATTTTAAGTAATTTTCCTAAAATTTCACGTGCCGTAATATAGGATACTTCGGTGGTTAACAGGTGAAATAATTCCTGTACCGGATAGGAGTGTTCTTCTTCTGGCAGTTGTAATCGCGTGTCTAATGGATAACAAACTACCGCCTGTTTATCCCGAACACCATAACCATAGCGGTTTAGTCTAAAATCACCCAACAGCGAACGATAAGTTCGAGTTCGCGCATCCAATCGTTTAACCTTCTGACCATCCGACAATGTTAGTGTCTCACCCAAATTACCGTCACCCTGCAACTGAAAAAAGGTTACCAGCATCTGATGCCCCATCTTAAGGACATAATCAAATACCTGCTTTTCAACATCATGCGCCGCAATGCCAGTCTGCGCGGCTTCACTGACATATCTGCTCGC
Source organism: Candidatus Dojkabacteria bacterium CG_4_10_14_0_2_um_filter_Dojkabacteria_WS6_41_15 (assembly GCA_002793355.1). Lineage (GTDB taxonomy): Bacteria > Patescibacteriota > Dojkabacteria. The sequence continues at coordinate 179 of PFQB01000081.1, read as the reverse complement.
TTCGCTTAACAGCAGATTAAGTTCGTTATTGTTCTCAACTAACGTGTTCGATACACTACCCATGCAAAATCATCCTTAATTGCTATCATTCAATGACCAACACTGATGACAGCCTCTTTTTAGATGATTTTGCACTTTATTACAACATTAATCCCTTATAAATCAGTGCGCGCCCTGAG
>PFQB01000119.1 GCA_002793355.1 Candidatus Dojkabacteria bacterium CG_4_10_14_0_2_um_filter_Dojkabacteria_WS6_41_15 | reverse complement strand
GAAACGTCTGTACGAGAGTATGAACCGCTTTGATCAAACTCCAGAATTCAAAAAAGAACTCAAGAAGCTCTCAAAAAAGTTTCAAAGTCTTGGTACTGACTTAAAAACATTCGAAGCGGTCATAACAAACAAGCCAACAGGTATTGGCACGAGCTTCACCATAATTCACGCAACCGAAACTGTAAAAATAGTGAAAGCACGTTTCGCTTGTAAAACCCTCCGCAACACTTCACTGCGCATTATTTATGCATTTCGTGAGGATACGATTACATTCATGTATATTGAGTTGTACTTTAAAGGCGATAAGCCGAATGAAGACCAAGTAAGAGTTGATAATTATCTTGAGAAAATGGACAAAACTCTAAAGAAAAACAAGTTTGTATGCATTTGTTGACGAAAGGTATACAAACTGCTATACTTTGTATACAATTAAAAAAAGATAGATACAATCTGTGAGTAGAATCGAAATAGGAAAAACTATACTGCAAAGAGAAGGTTTTATGGCCTTTGTACCGAATGCATTCCCTCCAAGTGAATATTTTGACTTTGATCCAAAGATTCTAAAAAAGAATAATGAAGCGACACGTCTTTTAGGTAAACTTGATGGCATAACAAAGCTTCTCCCTGATTCTGATTTCTTCTTGTTAATGTATTTGAGAAAAGATGCAACATCCTCCAGCCAAATTGAAGGTACGATGGCCACGATGATTGATGCTATTGAAGCGGAGGTAAAAGTCAATGAAAACATTCCTGAAGATGTCGATGACATTTTACATTACATCAAAGCACTTGATTATGGGATAGCTCGCGTCACAAACGATGACTTTCCAATTGCTTTACGGTTTATACGTGAGCTTCACGGTAGACTAATGCAAAAGGCTCGTGCTACTCATTTTTCAGATCCAGGAGAATTTAGAAAAACTCAAAATTGGATTGGGGGGACACGTCCTGATAATGCTCGATTTGTACCACCTCCTGTCATAGAAATGCACAAGGCATTAAATGACCTTGAGGAATTTTTTAATAAAGATGACTCAATCCCTACTGTCATAAAAGCAGGTATTGTCCATGCGCAGTTTGAGACCATCCACCCTTTCTTAGATGGAAACGGAAGAACTGGTCGAATGCTGATAGTCTTTTACTTGTGGAAAGAAAAATTTCTAGAGAAGCCAGTTCTATTCTTGTCATCGTATTTCAAAAAACATCAGCAGGTTTATTATGAAAGACTTGCAGGATATCACAGCGAAGAAGGAAAAGTCTCGGAGTGGATTGAATTCTTTCTTGATGGTGTGATCGAAATTGCAAATGAAGCGATTGACATTGTTAGCGAAATCACAGTACTCAGGGAGCATGATATGGAAAAAATACAATCGCTTGGAAAGCGTGCGTCAGAAAGTGCGATTTTGGTTTTGCCAAAACTTTATGGTCAGCCGATTGTTAACAACACAATGATTCAAAAGTGGACTGGGTTTACTCGAGCAGGAGCGCAAACTGTAATAAATAGGTTTATAAAAATTGGAATACTTACTCCTAAGGATAAAGACAAGAAATATGGGCAGTCGTACGTATACAAACGGTACATAGATATCTTTATGGATAAATAGATTATGAATGAATCAGAAACACGAGCAGAGCTAATAGACCCAAAGTTGAAGGAATCTGGATGGGGTGAAGTCGATGGTTCTAAAGTATTGCGTGAATTTCATATAACTGACGGCAAAATTCAAACGGGGGGAACACGAGGTAAAGCAGAAATCGCAGACTACATTCTTGTGTATAAGAACAGGAAAATTTGCGTTATTGAAGCTAAATCAGACGAACGAGCTGTAGGTGAAGGCGTCGCTCAAGCCAAAGTATACGCCGAAATGCTGCATGTCGAATATACGTATGCGACGAACGGGAAAGAAATCTACGAGATGTCTATGAAAACAGGGCACGAAGAAATCGTGTCAAAGTTTCCAACGCCAGACGAATTGTGGAATAAGACTTTTTCTGACCAAAACGAGTGGAAAGAAAAATTTGCGAAGGTTCCTAACGAAGGTGATTATGGAAAGCGTTACTATCAAGAAATCGCAATAAATAATGTACTTAACGCTATCGCAGAGGAAAAGAATCGGGTACTTCTTACCATGGCAACAGGTACGGGAAAAACTGCAGTTGCATTTCAAATCGCATGGAAGTTATTTCAGACACGTTGGAATCTAAAACGAGATGGAAATCGTAGACCGAGAATTCTTTTCTTGGCTGATAGAAATATTCTTGCAGATCAAGCATACAATGCGTTTTCGGCATTTGACCAAG
>PFQB01000108.1 GCA_002793355.1 Candidatus Dojkabacteria bacterium CG_4_10_14_0_2_um_filter_Dojkabacteria_WS6_41_15 | reverse complement strand
GGCAAGTACATTCAATTGCTTTGTCATCCACGATCGTGCCGTATTGTGTTGTACAGCCAGCTTTTTCTGATGAAGCGACTGTTTATATTGATACCTCATACAGTGCGCATAATTATTTGGTGGATTATAAGCTTATACTAGGTGACTTGCTCACAAAGTATCCAAAACTTCACGTCGTTGATTATGCACAAGTGATTGGAAACGAAATAATCATTACTTCAGAAACAGAACTCAAGCAATATATGGACTCCCTTACGTTCGTCGGATACTCAATGGATAATCGATTGCAAGATATAGTATTTGCGAAAAACAAGGAAAAGCGCGATATTTACATCATAACCGACGAGAATGCTTACTCGAAAAACGAGAAACTTACTCCTTCCTACGCGTATGATTCGGTTGAAGGTAGAATGAATATGGTAATGGTAGGTGGGTTTAAAGCACCGCTTTCTGTCCTAGGTACGGTGGTTTCTGCCACTGGTGGATCTGTTTTAACTCCTGGTGCTGTTTCCGCTTATCTAAGTGAAAAATGCCAAAACGCGCCAACCTTTTCTGGTGCGCCAGGGAAAATGGCCAGCACTATGGTGGACAGTATGAAACTTGCTTCGCTAAACGAGAAATTATTAGCTCAGATTAAAGACAAAGAGAGCTATGTGGCAGTAGGTCGGAAAATGTATACAGTTGCTGGAAGAAACCATTTTGTGGATAGCATGAACTCTTTTATTGCGGTCGAAACTGAAGCGCAACGACAACAATTACGAGCCGAAGCAGAGAAATTCGAAGCTTTTGATGTTGGGCCGGGCAGTGCACCAGTTGGTCGCATTATGCCGATGTTTGACTCGTCGACTTCGAGGAACTGGGGACCTTCAAACGTCGCAGCTGATGCAAATAGCAGTTTTGGAATCAATTTGCTAGGTTCTTCTGGAAAAGTCGTTTCGATGCCCGGGTCGGGTTCAGGTTCAAGTAATAGTGGAGAAACCGGAGGTACCCTTGTTACAATACTGGTAACGGTAATCTTTGCAGGGCTAGGCATTTTTGGTGCTATTAAGGCGACGAGAGGGAAGAAGGAAGTGGAACAATTAAAGAAGCAAAGTAGTTAGCAACAATCATTTTTGCTGTGATTGTTCGCTCTTATACTGTTCTGCTAAAACAAGAACAAATACTCGCACTTCCGGCGGGTAATCGCGAAAATCTCTGAGTCCTGAGTCAACTAGCTCTCTGGCCATTGACCGAGATATTGCAAGAGGATCCATGGATGGGTCTGCAGGATCCTCTGGGGACAAGAATTCACTTTCATGTACCTGACCATTTTTATTGAAGAAGAGCCACCCTTTTTCAATTGAGTATTTCACTATGTCAATTGATTGTTCTGGGTAATACCCCATTTTTTTTGTCGGGTCGGTATTCGCTACTTCGGACCGAACCGTTTCCAATAGTGCTAAGTAGTGCTGAATCATTGCTTCTTCGTCAACAGATTCAGGCTCAATTCCTTTTCCCATACCAGATTATACCAACTCCTTATATCTAAAGCATTCTACGATGTGGTCGTTAACCAATCCCATTGCCTGCATATGCGCATACATTATCGTGCTGCCAAGAAATTTGAAACCGCGTTTTTTGAGATCTTTGCTCAAGGAATCTGATTCTGGTGATGTTGCACGAAAGGATGTGTTGGGCTGGTGAATTAGGGGTTTGTTATTAACATAGCGCCAGATATAATTATCGAAGGAGTTAAATTCCTTTTGAATTTCAAGGAATAATCTCGCATTATCTATTTCGTAGCGTAAAACTCCGACCGTGAGGTCGTGAGATGTGGCTCGGCCACAGCCCCTTGTGGGTTCATACGTTCGCAGAGGCTTACGATTCACCTCACGCGTGGTTGTAAGCGTGCAAACGCGAAGCGAAGAAATATAGTACCCCGCAGAACGTAGTTCTGCCTGTGACGAAGTCACATGTGCGTAAGCACGGGGGAATCTATTGCTGCAACAATTTTTTGGCGATTGCGGATAATGGAAGAGTTGAGAACTAAACGGTCAACGTCTGACGCGGAAAAGGTTGCGACTTTTTGCGGATCAAACCCGGCAAAAAGTCGCCGATACCCTCCTCTTTTATTCAAAACAGTTAGCCA
>PFQB01000017.1 GCA_002793355.1 Candidatus Dojkabacteria bacterium CG_4_10_14_0_2_um_filter_Dojkabacteria_WS6_41_15 | reverse complement strand
ATGACGCTATGTTTGGGGTAATCGACCCCACGAACGCACTCTTTACAAATTTTAAGCCTTCAGATATCGAAAGATTTTGTGATCCGTCGAATAAGAATGAAAGTTATACTTTGCGAACACTAGATACCTACAACGCCAAACTTCCTAGTTATAACCTAGGTGATCAAATGGGTTACGCTATAGCGGCGCTATGCAAAATTCTAAGTCCTGATGAAGAAACTCGTAAAGCTCAAATCAAGCAACTATGGGAAACAGAGGATATTGGGGTAAAAACGGTATCAGTTATGGTAGAAGTCGAAAACAACTTAGGAATGGTTGACACAAAGTTCCATCATGCAATAGAGGTGGAAAATCCTGTACTTGAAGGTGTTTCTCCTCAAGGTGGTGAGGCTTACATTGGTATGTTCGCGTGGCAAACGGTTGGTGCACGATTCGCAAGAATACCTAACACTACCGGTGCGTCGCGATTGCTAACTAATATACTACTTCCTCCGAACAAAGTGCTCCCTTACGACATCAATGAAGCGAAGGCTTCGCGCGATCTTCAGTTGCCAGATGCCGAGAGCTCGTCAATAATGACTGTTCCAAACAGAACAATGTACCATCAATACGAAAATTCGAAGCCTACGATTGTTGGGGCGATTTCTGGTGGTGTTTATTATATGGAAGAGAGTGTTCTGAAAGACGATAAAAATCTTGCGATGCTTTCTTGGAATCCAAAGACACAAGACAACGACACGTACTTTTGTACAGTGAATGGGAATGAAGAGCGGTGCCCCGTGGTACGAGCACTTGGGGGCTGCTCAGGTGAAGGATTTGCACAGACGGATATTCGTTTGCGACAACTGACGTTAGCTGCGGTTAACGATACCCAGCGCTGGGTTACCTTTACTGATGCTGATAATGTTGTTAGAACGACGGTCAGGACAGAGCAAATGTTGCAAGATGCGATACAACCACCAGATCCCTTAATTGAGAAAGCGTCAGTCGATGAAATTCTACTGGCTTCAGGCAAAGGGTCGGTAGTTTGTCTTGAATCTGCCCAAAAACGTGTTGAGGCTGTGGCTGTTCAATTAACGGAAGGCGAGCGCACTCAATTGGCTGCGCGTTTGTCACAACCGTCATACAAAGATCAAGCGATTCTAGTTTCCCCTGTTAGAGTTAATTATCGTTCGTGGGCGATATATGATGTTGATCAAGGCGTTGAGGCAGATTGTAGAGCTTATGCTCGCAACCCAAGCGATTGTAACAAAATGGACCCAGATGGCAACGGCTGGAACGTAAAGAAGGTTGAAAAATGGGATCCAAATAAATACATAATAAGACCGGCCTTGATTAGTTTCAACATTGCAACTTATTATCGTGGGCTAGGTTCAATGTCACCAACCGACGAGCGTGGGATAAACTTCAAAAAGGATTTAACTACGCGGTTAGCAGCGCAAAAGATTCACGAATATACTGATGCGAAAGTTGATTGTGCATTAAATACTTATGGTTTCAATGAATATTGGTTATGTACAGAATCAAGGACTTTTTTGCCAAAATGCCAAGACGGATATACAAAGTAGTGTGTTTTTCTAATACACAAGAAAATGATCAAGCCCTCCGAAGGCGGCAATAAATAGTAATATGGATAGTATTTGCCAAGGCAATAAACTTACAGCCCATGATTTAACTTGTCCCCAAATCATCCATAGAAATAATCCGGTTATCGGCAACCCAAACTCTATGATTAATAGCAAGAACGCATTGTGCGGTGGTTCGGCCAATATTCTGCTGTACCAAAACAACGAGGTTCCTAGGGAAGCCGTATTGGCTAAGAGATTTGGGATAGCCATGACAAATCCGGTTCCGGTTAACAACTGTAATGGATGTAATCCGATCAATTCTAGATATAATTGTTGAATAACAGCTCGAGATTCTAAGTAAGGTACTGGAATGTGATAATGATAGATAATCTGCGTCATGATAATAATTGCAATATTTGCAAGCGATAACAGCATAAGTATTGTCGATGCTCTAACCTTGAGATTTGCCAGAGAAGTTCTTAGCTGGTAGATGACTCCGATAGTTACAAACGCCAATAATCCGATTTTAGAAAATGACGCAAGCACGATTCCGAGCAGTAACACTGATATTCCCAATACTATCTTTTTCCGAACACCTAAGCAGAGTAGTGTTAACAGGTAGAAGACAGCAACAGCAGCCAGAATATTCGGGTGAGGTGTGGTTCCGTACGCTCGAGAATATTCAAATATACCGATAATTGCTTTACTGGTAAATTCTGGTGGTTGCCCGGCCCACGAGAGCCAGGTAGGGAGTATCGGACCTCCAATAATACGCTGCCCAAGAACAAACATTGACTGAATAAGGCTACCTAATAAAATGCACCACACTACTAAATCCTTTCGCCAGGTGTCTGTAATTTTTAGTAAATATTCTATCACAAACAGAAACGCTGTTGCTTTCAGTAGAAATTCGGCAAGATGAAATACAGAAGTGCCGATAAGTAGCCAAAACGGCAACTGGTATTGGACCGATACTGTGTGCATTGGAAGTAGAGAAACTACTGAAGCTAGCAAAAAGAAATAGAAAATCTTTATGGCGAATTTTTTGAAAGAAACATCTCGCAATGAAAAAAAGCAAAGAACTAAGCTTAATATCAGATGGAGCGAAATTCTGATATGTAAGTAGTTAATATAGTGAGTGAAGATTTGTGCGGGAGCTGTAGAAATAATCTGCCCCGCATAGAACGGTAGAGAAAACAAAAACAAAAGAATGACTACGAAAAGCTTTTCCTCAACGATGAATCTTCTAGCTTGCTGGAGTAGTTTGTGCATTTCCAGGATAAATGATGACTCGTCTATCCAATCCTTCTCCGGTGCTTTCTGTCCGAACTTCCGTATGTTTCTCTGCCTCTAAGTGAACAATTCGTCGTAGTCTTGGTGCCATCGGTTTGAATTCGTAAGGTTCGTCTAATAGCTTTACCTCTTCAACAGCTTGAGTAACCATTTCGCGCACCTTTTCGTTCTGCTTCTCGAAATAATCGCCAACATCAACAAATAACGAGACTCTTTTTTCTGGTGGGAATACGCGTTTGATAAAGGAAACCGTTATCTGATGGAGTGCTTCTAAATTCTTTCCATGATAACCAATCAACAAGTCCATATCTGTTCCCTTGATAATTACTTGCATATTGGTCTTTTCAGGGCTTTCTTCGCTTGAGACCTCAACTGACTCTGGTGTGTACCCGAGTGCGGTAACGACGAGAGAGATAAATTCCTTGACTTTTGTGTTTAATTCTTCGTTCATATTGCCGTATTATAGAGGGCAGAGTAAGGAAAGTAAAGGCTTGTTTTGCAAGCATGTATTTGTATAACGACAGTATTAAACGGTTTTGCTTTCGGATAGTTGCTGTAAGTATTGCTTGCCCTGTTCTCCCAATTGATTCGCCAATAAGGGGTCTTTCAAAACCCTTTCGATTGCTGCTGCAAATAAGTTTTCGTCGTACGGGGGGACGAGTAGTCCTGTTTGCTGATCCTTAACCAATTCCGGTATTCCCCCGACGGCAAAAGCAACTATGGGTAAACCGACTGACATGGCTTCTGCAATACCGTATCCGAAGCTTTCTGAGATAGATGTCTGAACATACAGATCTGCATCTGCCAAATATTGGATAAGTTCATCGTGAGGAGTAGTGCCCACGAAGGTGACAATATTCGCTAAGTTTAATTGTTGCATCAATCTATCGAGGTCGTTTCTTTCCGTACCATCGCCATAAATCTGCACATTGATAGGAAAAATGCTTGCAATTTGCGGAAGAATACGAAGCAAAAGTGGATAGTTTTTGATGTGAGATAGATTCCCGATCGAGACAATTTTAAAAGGAGTACCATCTTGGTGTTCCTTTTTTTTGAAATTGCTTATTGTCGGGACGGGATTAAAGGCAACAGATAATTTTGTTTGTGAAAACCCCAAACTGTCGCGTAGAAATCGTTGTACTGCATGCGAAACACAGTAAATGTGGGACAGTTTTCTGGCAAATATCTTGTATACGAACAGTTGCAAAGCATAGCGAAACTTATTAGGTAGCGTGTATTCTTTTGTCAATAAATGCTCGGTGTAGATATTGTTGACCTGAAACCCGCTTGTTGCCAGAACACCAAGCCACAAAGCCGATATTCCGTGCATATGAAAGGTTATTGGTTGTGTTGCCTTGATTAGACATTTGCGAATTTCGGAGATTGTTTTGAAAGTTTTTTTGGAATTTTCGAGTCGTTGCACTGTGCAATTCTTTTCTGCTTCGTCGGCCAAGGTCCCCTTTGGACAAATGAGCAGTACGGGTTCTTTTGCACTTTGCACCGTTCGAAGTATTACCTGGCCGCCACCAGTGGTCGACAATGAATCAAGCGAAAAAATGATATTCATATTTGTATAAAATTATATCATGGAAGAGTGAAATGGGTCAGGAATTGGTTACACTGGAAATACTGTCGCTTTCAGCACAATTGTGTCTTTGTTCATTGAGTAGTATACTAATTAATGAATAATAAAACTCTCATTTTGTTGATTGTAGTTATTGCCGCAATTACGATAGGTGTTGTTTCTTGGCGAACACCATCCTCCAACGATGAAGGGACGCCAACGCCAACGCCAACGGTAACAGCAACGCCGAGTGTAACTGATCCCTTTGCGGCCACGCCAACAGTAACAATTACGATAACAACAACGGTAACCGCTACGCCAACGCCGACAGTTACAGCAACGGCTACACCAACACCGACACCAACGGTTGCGGGAACCTTCGAAGATATCCGAGATACCGATTGGTTTTACGGGGTAACCGAGCAGACCGTTAGTGGAAAAGTGTACTTTATTGATGCGACTAACAAAAAAGTAATCAAGAAAGGTACTTCGGTTAGTGATTCTGGGGCACAAACGGTCTTTACCACCGATATAGATGGTGAAGTCGGAAGTTTCGCCGTTAATGGTTCGTATTTATATGTAGCCACAAAAAGAGATGCTGCTACAAGTTATTCTAAAATGCAGCGCATGGTATTAAGTAGCGGATCAAAAGCAACGTTGTATAACTTTTATTCCAGCAAGTACGAAATTGCGCAATTTGCAATCAAAAAAGACAACGATGCGAAATCAGGCTTTTATATTGGACTTAAGGGTGTAGATGATAAAGCAGCACCTTCTGGCATGTATGTGAAGAGTTATGCCCAGCAATGGATTAAAACCTTTGTTGGCGTTGACAAAACAGCATCGATTCTTGGTTTAGCGCCACGAGAAGATGGCACGCAGCTTGCAGGATTGTTCCTGGTGGATACGACACAAACACAAGCGTACATAGACCTATAAGAGACTTATTCGCAATGAGATATGTGATAGACAATGAATATGTTCCCCTATGGAAGGAGGCGTTGCCATTTCAGGATAAACGCAATGACAAGGGCCACGCGTTCGTCGTGACTATATATGCACGTCTTGTTTGTACTGTTGAGCGGTGTAATCTCAATATTGTCATTCCTGCTGCAATTCTCCACGATATTGGTTGGTCCGGCGTTCCTTTGCGTGATCGCATGGCTATTTTCCGATTTGATACTTCTGCGGAGGCGAAGCTCAAAGCTCGGCTTGCTCATCAAGAGAAAGGCGTAGCGTTAGCAAATAAGCTGCTGCGGAAGGTACAGTACCAAAAGGAAGCGATTCCCGAAGTGCTTGATATCATTGCTCAGCATGATACGCGAAGAGGTTTCGTTAATGATAACGAAGGGGCTATGCGAGACGCGGACAAACTTTGGCGCTATGACGAGTACGGTTTTTTGTCTGATTATCTAAATGGGACTGGTACAATTTTAGATCACATCGTTGATCAGGAGAACAACATTGAAATGAAAGAGTTCTTTTGCTTTGATTCTTCAAAAGAACTCGCGCATAGATTGACTAGTCGTCTGAGGGAGAGGTATCTTTCGTAAACTTTTTTGTCCTTGTAGAGTATAATCTCCTATGGCAAAACTACACTTTTACAACACTCACTCTCGCAAGCTCGAAGAGTTCGTCCCGATTAATCCGAAGGAAGTGACGTTGTACACCTGTGGACCAACGGTTTATTTTGATGCGCATATCGGGAATTTGAAAATCTATGTTGAGTGGGACTTGCTCACACGTTCGTTAAAGTATCTTGGTTATGGCGTCAAGCGTGTGATGAACACCACGGATGTTGGTCAAATGACCAGTGATGCCGACTTGGGCGAAGATAAAATGATGAAGGCCTTGAAACGAGAGAAAGAAAAGGGCAAAGAAATTACTGGCCAAGAAATTGCAGATATGTACACGGAGCTTTTCCTTCACGATGCAGATTCACTGAATATTGAACGCCCGACCGTAATTTCTCCTGCGACAAAACACATTCCCGAGATGATTGCGTTGATAAAAATGCTCGAAGAAAAGGGGTTTGCCTATAAAACGGAACATGCCGTGTATTTTGATGTTTCAAAATTCCCAAAGTATTTTGAGTTTTCAGGACAAAAATTGGATGATAAAAATGCCGGCGTTCGCGATGAGGTCGTAGTCGATCCGGATAAGCGTAACCCAGCGGATTTTCGTATGTGGCAACTTGATCAAGAAAGCGTGATGATGTGGGACTCGCCTTGGGGTAAGGGGTTTCCAGGCTGGCATATCGAGTGTTCTGCAATGGCGATGAAATATCTTGGCGATACAATCGACATTCACACGGGTGGTATCGATCACATTACCATTCATCATCCTAATGAAATCGCACAATCGGAAGCAGCAACCGGAAAGCCATTGGCGCATTACTGGCTTCATGGTGAGTTTCTAAAAGTAAACAATAAAAAAATGTCGAAAAGTGCTGGAACTTTTTATGTGTTAAAGGATATTATTGACAAGGGGTTTGATCCGCTGGATTTTCGATATTTTGCGCTGCAAGCACACTATCGATTTCCGCAGAATTTCACGTGGGAGTCTTTAGAAGGAGCACGTTCTGCGCGTCAGTTGATTAATGAGCAAGCGGCAATATTGCTAACGTTAACGCACGAAAAAACATTGCCCGATGTAAGTGGACACGAACTTAAAGAAAGATTTGCGGCATTTTTGGCGGACGATCTTAATTCGCCTGGCGCCTTATCGGTCATGTGGGAAGTGGTGAAAAGGAAGGAATTACCCAACGAGGTAAGACTCGCACTGTTGTTCGATTTTGACCAAGTGCTTGGTTTGCGTTTAGAAAAAACAGATACGATTTACACAGAATTTTCGAAAGACGAGATTGCAGAAATCAACGAATTATTAAATGACCGAGAAAACGCCAAAAAAGCGAAAGATTGGAGCAAGGCCGACGAACTGCGAGACCGCTTGACAGAGAAAAAGGTCCGTGTAATCGATACTTCCGCAGGTCCGGTGCCATTGCTACTGTAGAAAACTATGGTACGGTGGGAGGTCCTGTAATATATACGAAATCATCTTCACTATGGTATAATTGCGCAAACAAAAACACAAAGGAGATTTTTTCTATTGCGAGCGTAGTAAGCAATATGAGTACAAATGATTATTGCGAGCGAAGTGAGTAATATGAATAAAACGATTATGTCCAGTACAAAGAAGATTGCAACTGCCAAGTCAGCTCAGCTTCCCGTTGCAACAAGTTTTGATGAGCAAATCGCGGCAGTGGTACGAACGTACAAACAGTTAAAAACTGGCGATATTGTCGAAGGTGTGGTTATTAACAAAGATCCAGGCGTTCTGGTAGTTGATGTTGGTGGCCGAAGCGAAGGGCTTATTGCCGGACGCGAACTAAAAAGCAAGGTTGTAGATGTCGATGCCATTAAGGTCGGCGATCCAATTCTTGTCTATGTCGTTTACTCAGAAAGTAAAGACGGAAGTTTGGTTCTTTCATTAAAGAGAACTGAGGAAGTCCGTATCTGGTTCGACCTAGAGAAATCATCACGAAATGGAGACATTCTTGACGCAACCGTCGTAGAAGTCAACACAGGTGGTGTCATTTGCGAACTTTACGAAGGAGTTCGTGGTTTTATTCCAACGTCACAGTTGGATCCAGCCAGAATATTCGAGAGCGGTAAAAAAATGTACGGTAAAGATGTTACCTCAGTCGTTCAACAACGATTGACGCAGCTTCTTGGCGAGAAAATCAAGGTCAAGATTATTGAACTTGATCGTGAACGCAGCCGAATCATTCTTTCCGAAAAGCAGGTGACGTTCGGGTCAGACATGGCAGCAAAAGAGAAGCTTCTCAAGAAGATTAAAGAAGGGGACATTTTGGACGGTAAAGTTACCGCCATTACTCCTTACGGTATTTTCGTGAATACTTCAGGCTTAGAGGGCTTGGTTCACTTGTCCGAACTCTCGTGGGATAAAGTTACCGACGTTGGTCGACTTTATAACGTTGGAGATGACGTCAAGGTTATGGTTCTCGAGATCAAAGAAGGTGGTCGCAGAATCGCATATAGCGTCAAGCGACTGATTGATGATCCTTGGAAGGGCCGAATCAAGAAGTACAAGATTGGTGAAGTGGTCGACGGTGTTGTCGAAGGTGTTGTGGAATATGGAGCATTTGTTCGTATCGATGACGGTATCAACGGATTGATTCACATTTCTGAACTTTCAGACAAGCTGGTCCGCAACCCATCTGATATTGTCTCTCCAGGGCAAGAAGTTAAAGTATCAATTCTCTCGATTTCCGAGACGGAAAGACACTTGAGCTTAAGCTTGAAGCGAGTCAAGTCAAATAAAACAGCAGAAAGCTAAGAGTAAAATACTTGGTGAAAATTAAGGCGGAGAAGCGGGAGGAAACTCCCGCTTTTTCGTTGTGTAGGGATGCATTCAAGCGAAGTATGTATTTGAGGCATATCGTGCTTTTGACATTCCTAAATCTGGTATGGTACAATAGTGTCATAATTATGAAAAGCAAATACAACCTCTTAGAACAATTAAAAGTTCTACCATACTTCAACAAGAACACAGTTTCTCAACTGGGTTTACAGTTGGGCATTAAGAATTCAACGGTGTCAACCTACATAAGTCGCTTTATCAAATATAAGGAGATCTATCAAGTTAAAAAAGGAATGTATGTGTCTGCAGCTTTTGCAGATGCGAGAAGGAGCACCGATTCGTATAGATTATATCTTGCGAATATTCTCAGAAGTCCTTCATACGTTAGTTCTTGGACGGCGCTTCAGTATTACAATCTAACAACAGAAGTCATTCACTCAACTACTTCTGTATCCTTGAAAGTTACACGAAATTACGTCACCAAAATAGGGACTTTCCAGTATCAATCAATTGACAAAAGGGCCTTTTGCGATTTTCAATTACTAAAAAGCGATTTTGACTTTTTTATTGCAACACCTTCGAAAGCGATCTTTGACTTATTGTATTTCAAGACACGTGGCTTTCGGGGGTATTCCAGAAGAGATGTGTTGATGATGGCAGAAGATCTTAGAATTGATGTTGATGAACTAAGTAAAGATGAATTAACAAAATTATATTTAATGTTAAAGAAATATGAGTAATCAAATCCTAACAATTCTAAAAAACAGACTGGAGGAAGCCGTTTCCACTGCAGGGATTAGTGGAGAGACTCAACAGAATATACTCAAAGAGGAGCTACAGTACTATGTACTCAATTTCATATACCACCATCCGACGTATAGTAAGTGGATAATGTATGGAGGATCTGCTCTGCGTATTATTCATGGGCTTAATCGAATGTCAGTGGATTTGGATTTTGAGGTTGAAGAAAATGTTACTGAAAATCTTCTAACTGAACTAAAAAACGAGATTGAGCGATACTTCCGAAGTACTTATGGGGCAACGGAAAATTTTTTAGTAATAAAAGTTGTTACAAATAGGGGGTTACTTCTAAAATTTGCTATTGGCGAAGAATTAAAGTTGGATCAATCGTCAAAACAAATCCATGTCAAAATTGATTTGAACAACTTTGTGGCTAAAAAGACAGTGACTGAACGCCGGCCAATTACGAGGAACCAATTCTCGTTTGTGATACTTACATACAATATGTCTGCTCTGATGGCGAGTAAGATTGCTGCAATATTTTTAAGAGGAAAACGCGATGTTGGTGGACAGATTTACGAAGAAAAGGGTCGTGACATATACGACTTGCTTTGGTACATGAATAAAAGAATTGTTCCTGACTTCGATTATTTATCCGCAAAAGATATTAACGTAAAGGATATTCGCACTCTTTTTGATAGACTCACCTTTCAAATGAACAAAGTAAGTGATGAGAATCTTAAACAGGATCTTTTTCCATTGTTTGTTGATACAATTTACATAAAGCATTGGCTACAAAATTGGCGAGATAGTTATTTTCAATTCCTTGCTGATTACAAGATACAAACAATAACGAATTTCGAAGGTGTGAGCGTGTCCCAAGACTTTTATACCGATAACTTCTTTTTTGTATTTAAGTATTCAACAGAGGAATTGAAGAACGTGAGAGTAGAATATACTCTCAGTGCCTATTGGATTGACTTTAAAGAAGGGGAGCTGCCAACAAAAGCACTCAAGGAATTGGACGAACTTATTGATTTTGGAAACATCTTGAGGAATAGCCCTGACATTAAAGAAAAGCTTAGGAAATATGCAACCTTACTTTACATCAAAACTGAAAACTATTTTAGAAAGGTTAACAATATTATTCTTGGTGACAAAATTAGCACAAAGGTTATTCGAATGACTGCAAAAGATTTAGATTTAAAAGAACAAATCGTTTTAAATAAATCAGCGCTTCTTTCGTGTGAGCTTGATGACTTATTAAGGTAGTACCACAAATAAACATACCCTGTGGCAGAGACCACATGCAACTACGTTGCAAGCAAAGCTACGCTTTGCAGGGTATTAATATTTCTCGCCTAATTCGCTTCATCCGCGAGGCAAAGACTTCGCGGTATTTGGAGCTCGAAATAACCCCAACACGATTAAGGCTTCAAACGATATTATATATGATAGTACCATGGTTGAATATATAGTTATGGTTGCTACCTCCTTTCTTGCAAATAGTGCATTTGCAGTTACTATGTTTTTCGCGACAATTTCAGATGATAGCGGAAGTTCATACTTTGGAAGAAATCAAGATTTTGTTATTACGTCCTTGCTTAATACCGCGGGCATCGCCCGGGGATGAAGCTAAGCCAGCGAAGCTGGTCATGCTCGAAGAGCATGTAAAGGCGGAAGATACCAC
>PFQB01000038.1 GCA_002793355.1 Candidatus Dojkabacteria bacterium CG_4_10_14_0_2_um_filter_Dojkabacteria_WS6_41_15 | reverse complement strand
GCGTAGCAATATAATACCCCGCAGTTCGAAGAACTGCCTGCGACGAAGTCACATGGGCGTAAGCCCGGGGAAGTTTATTTCGCCAGGGCTTTCGGAATATCAGCAATTGACACGGTGAACTTTTCTTCTTGTGTTGTCGCGGACATGGAATAATTAGCGATTTCACAGAGATTCTTTACGATATTGAAACCCAGCTTGTGGCTTTCTGGCTGTGGAGCTGTTGTTACGCTATTTATTGTTGTATTGATAATAGTTAGAGTAAATGTATTTCCAATTTGTGCGGTAGTTATAGAAAGCGTACCGTGTACCTTATTGTATTTAATAGCGTTTCCTAGACAGTTGCGGATGATTAAGGACAACAATTGCCGATCGGCAAAAACCTTTGCTGTATTTATGGAAATAGTTATTGCGATGTCCATAGTTTTGCTAACTTCGTGTAAATCTTTCAGTTCCGCCTCAATTAATTCGTTAAGGTTGATGACCTCAAAAGACAGGGCTGCATGTTTAAGCTTAGCAGCCTGTAAAAGCACATCGATGATTGCGCTAATGGTTTTCAAATCATTCTGTGCGTCTGTTAGCATTGTGGAAGCCTGCCTTGCTCCGGCCATGTTCTCAATAGAGAGCTTTGCTATATCAATATCACTAATTGCCCTTGCTATTGGCGTTTTTAGCTCGTGCGACGCATCCATGATAAAAGACCGTTGCTTACTTGCACCCTCACGGATTCTGTCAGTCATGGTGTTGAATGTATTGACTAACTGGCTTAAATCGTCATGGTCTGGTGTATTAAGAGGTGCGACTTTTCCTGGATCTTTATCGACTACCATTTTTCGCATAGTCTTGGTTAGATTTTTTAAAGGAGTTAGTATGAGTTGGGCAATTTTTTGTCCAACTAGGATATTAACCACTATTGCTACGCAGAGAAGTGCAATAGAAAGCTGAATAACTAGGTTAATGAGTGCTGTCGTTGTATGGGTATCGGCTGCCACCACAACGGTTCCGTCACAAGTACCATTTCGGAGGATTGGGTAATAAAGAACAGTATATGTGCCGCTGCCTAGCTTTGTATTAGTCATCACCTTATAGGCAGTAGCAGAGCAAGTTTTCTTTACAGCAGTTTCAAGGAGTTGCTCGTCGATGTCGCTTATATCTGGTTGGGCGAAAATACCGAATGTTCCGATTGGTGAGCTGTCCTTATTATAAATCTTTGCGGACAGTCTGTCGGTTAAAAGGTGTTGCTCCAGCGTGAGATCCGAACTGCTTTTTGTGTAGACAACGCGATCTTCGGAAATAGTTAAATGTTCTTGCACAATTTCTTCAGCTTCTGTTACTACAGCGATTTCAACGTTTTTATTGAGCAAATATTGCGCGAAAAGTGTAAAGGTTACCAACGCAAGAATTATTAGCGTGATATTCGAAAATGCCGCAACAAAAGTAATTTTTGACCGAGTCGTATATTTCATAGGCTTTCGGTGAGGATGTAGCCCTTACCCTTTACCGTTTTGATCAATTTTTGTCCCTTGCCTAATTTGGCTCGCAAGTTTTTAATGTGAACTTCTACGTGGTTGGTGAATTGATCAACGTCGTCATTCCAGACCTGGTGTAAAATCTCTGGCCTTGAAACGATTTTGTCTTTATTTAGCGCTAACAGTTCAAGAATTGCAAACTCTTTCGGTGTCAAAGAAATCTGATTATCTGCGAAATTAACTTGTGCTGTGTCCAACGAAATATGTAACTTGCCAATTTCGAGTGTATTCGAGTTCTTTTCTGCATATACTCGGCGAATAACTGCAGCAATACGTGCCGAAAGCTCGGTGAGGGTATAAGGCTTTGTCATATAATCGTCGGTACCTTCTGAAAAGCCTTCAAGTTTATCTTCAAGCTGGCTTTTTGCGGTGGTTATGATAACGGGAGTGTTTATCTGTTGTCTGCGTAATTCCTTTAGTATGGTAATACCTTCCATGTCTGGGAGCATCCAGTCGAGAAGGATTACTGCGTAATCGAATTGCTTTGCGCGTAAAAGTCCGGTACCTCCGGTGTTGACAGCATCTACTTGATAATCAAGTTTCTCCAGAAAAAGCTTGGTATTTTCTGCTAGCCGTTGGTCGTCCTCAATAATAAGAATTTTCATAGTTCCCTAATTCTACCATTTTCTGTTATTTGCGGGCTATATTCGATATTTTGCGATAAGGGCGTAGTTCGAGCCATGCTGTGAGTTGAAAACGGCGGTCATATCTGTTCCACACCTGAAGATATTTCCTCCTGAATGTGTTGTTTTTAAGGATTGAACATTATAGCGAAGACCATGTACGGTAATAATACAAGTGGCTACGGGCTTCGGCTTTGGTTTTGGCTTTGGAGCAGGCGGACGTACAGGTGCTTTGGTTGTAGTTATGGTTGCTTGCTTCTTGGCAACTATCGCTTTTGCCGGGGTGGCCGTAATAGCAGCAGTCGTTGCTTCTGGGGTGCTGGTGGTTGTTTGCGCACCTATGTCCTCTTCTGCAAGAAACTGGAGGTCAGGGGCTGGTGTTGCGTGTGAAAAAGTAGAGTAGGTAGCTACGCCAATTACTAAAACAAAGCTATTTAGTGCTGGTGATATAAATTTTTGTAAGTTCATATATATAATGCTTTAAAATCAAAGTCCTCAGTAAAAATATGAGAACTGGGTACTCCCGCTCGCTCCAGTGCAGTGAATGTTGAGACCAGTAAGCCTCCGGGACCACAAAGAAAGAAATTATATGATTTCGGCGATTCGCTAAGATCATGCAGAGTTTGTTCTGGTGTTAGTCGTCCGTCTTTGTTTGAGCAGGTGTAGTGATACGAATAGCCTAATTGAGACGCAATTTCTTGTAGTCTCGGATGAAACAACAGGTCTTGTTCAGTCGTCGTGTAAAACAAAGATACATTTTTCTTAAGCCCACTCTGGTTCAAATACGAAATTAGGTTGAAAAAAGGAGTAATACCTATTCCTCCTGCAATCCAAACGCCAGGTCTGTCTGACTCCAAAATTTCATTGCCGAAAGAACCATGTGGCCCCGCAACTCTTACTGGGTCGCCAACTTGCAGGCTGTCAATTGATTTAGTGTAATCACCAAGGGTTTTAACCGCTATTGTTATTTCGGAAGGATTGGATGCAACAACCGTAAAAGGATGTGCTTCCCGTGATGGCTTACTTTTTGCGTTAAAGAATTTGAAAAACGCAAATTGTCCAGGCTTTAGCGCCAAAGGTCTTCTTATTGCAGACAACGTGATCACGGTGATTTCCTGTAATGTATCGACCTTTGTTACGGCATATTCGTGCGAAGAGGCGTTTGCCTTATAAAGGAATTCTTTGTAAAACCAAGCACAGACGGCCAGAAACGCTATTCCAAGCATCCAAACTCGCAGTGGAAAGTACCTACTGATATCGCTGGTTATAAAAAACAGGTGCAAGGTTGCAAATATAATAGAATACGAGGTGATTTGATGGACGACTTTCCATATGTGATACGGTAACTTGAGATAAAGCGTAGTCAGAAGGGTCAGTATTATCAGGTAAAAGGCGAGTACGCCAACTGTGTAGGCAAAATCTGCGCTTGGAAGCAAATAGAGTGTTAGTGCAGCTTTTGCCGGTAACAGGTTGGCTATCAAGCTGGAAACGTGAAGAATAATGCCAGACCCAGCTAATGTTCCGAGCAGACGATGTATTTTGTAGGACTTATCCAATGGGAGGTCTTGTTCGAGAAAAGGAAGTCTGCTAGAAAAAATATAGGCTGCGAAATAGCCTATTGCCCCTAGTAGTGCGGTTATTTGTGCAATCGACTTTATCGGCGACAACATAATATCATCAAGGGTTGTTTTAGATAGGTACCACAATAGCGTTGTAGTAACCAACATCAACCATAGAATGATAGTGAACTTTTTCATATTGCTAGTGAATTATTGCACAAGTTTTCCGATGACCGGGTACTTGCGCTTGATAATATCACCACCAATCAAATTAAGATCCGTACTCGAGTCTTTTCCAGCAAGCCAATGGTAGGTACCACCCTTTTCGTAGTATTGCTTTCCTGTAGTTACATCATACACAAGGCCATTCATTGCCAAGTAAATAGGTTTAGAGCTATCAGTGCCATCATACTGAGCAAGTACTGCAACGGTAAATTCTTTAAGCGACGCCGTTTCTGCTGTAGTAGGCGTATTACTTGCTGACTTTGCACTGTGCCATTTTGCGTAACCAAAGGTACCCAGTATGAGCAAACCAATGGCTACGCCGATAAGTATAGGTATCTTTCGACCTTTCATGTTTATACTCCCAACATTTTCAAAAATTAGTCATCGTCGTCTTCGCGGGTGTCGCCACTTTCGCGGTCATCATTGTCGTTACCATCTTCGCGTTCTCTGTTGTCGTCGTCTTCGTCTTGATCATCGTCTGAGCTGGAAGCGGTTGAGCCAGTGCCGCCCGTTGCCGGTGAACCACCTTGTAGAGTACCTACCTTAGGCAGAGTTGTTAGGTAGGTTGTGGGGTGTGGGAAAATCGCTGTGATATCACGTCCACCCTTTGCTCCATGGTGTCCACAGCCTTGCCAGGATGGATGGTTGGTAACATCGTAGACAACTCCCTTATATGCGACATAACAGCTACTGCCTGTGTTATGTGTTGCAAGTGATGCAAGGGTAAACACGCTGGCTGCTGCAACGACAGGGTCTTTCTTCACAGTATTTGCTGTAGAGGTTTGCGTATTACTCTGCGAAACCACAATTGGAGCGGTCATTACTGAAGCAGGATCTGTTGGAGCGAATGCTGTGGTATCGCCAAGTACTTCGTTATCACCAACGTTAGGTGAAACGGTGGGTGTAGGTGATACACTGATTTCTCGTACCTCTCGATTATTCGCCTGTAACACCGGAGCAATGTCCTGTACTAATTTTGTGACTGCGGTTCCTCCTGTTACGGTTGCGATAACTGAAATCACGAGGACTGGTATATTGCGAGCCAATTCTTTAAGCATAGTTGCCTACATTAATTTAGTATCTGCACCAAGTGTATCCTATACTGTGTGAAGACCAGATGAAGAACAGTTAATGTATTAATGGCCAATATTAGGTAGTTGCCCTCCGCAACCACACGAAGAGAATCAGTTGAGAACAGTAATACCCCACTAAATGGTCCCTTTTCTCATCCTGTTTGCCATTTCTATACGTCGCTTCATAAATCGATGTGGATCAAGAAATCCGATCTTTACGGGGTTTCCAATTCCGAGAAGGACCTCATCTGTGCTGGCCAACTGTTTGGTTTCTATGCCATCGAGGAATAATGTTCCATCTGAAACCCAAATCTTTGTCTCCTGTGCCGTGATGATGTCATTTATGTATTTGTTACAGACAATTCCCGTCATTGACCATAAATTGCTCTCTAGAGGGAGAATAACGCCGCCATTGTTAAAATTGTATGCAGTAGATCCAAGCGGTGTTGCAATACACATCCCAGTTCCCTTAAGGGTAAATTTATCAAAAGAACCATCTGAGGTACTGAGGGCAAAAGTGTGATAACCATTTATCGAGTCACCAAAGACAATGTCATTAGCTGCGTATCCTACCGCAGAACCATTTATAGAAACAGCTATTGTTGCTGTACTGATTATTGTTAGCTCCAAACGGTCTCGCTGTAATTTCTCTAATGTTCCGATGTCGTCTGCAATCTCATTCATGAGAAAGTTAAGTGTACCGAGTCCTTTCCCCAAATAGATGCCTTCATAATGCGGAAACTTTTTCGTTGCATGGTGCATTGCACCGTCTCCGCCGGCAACAAGAATTACCTCAGGTTTTTCTTCCTTAAGGAACTCCGGGAATCGATCTGCGATTAGGTTGTTAAAGTCAGATACACGTGGATCTGGGCTTGGTTCGTAATAAATCTTCATCACGCATTGTAACGCAAACTCTGTGAAGAGAGTATGAAGAGCTAATTTTCTGTAGACATTTTCTTAAAATCGCAGCTGG
Organism: Candidatus Dojkabacteria bacterium CG_4_10_14_0_2_um_filter_Dojkabacteria_WS6_41_15; assembly: GCA_002793355.1. Classification (GTDB taxonomy): domain Bacteria; phylum Patescibacteriota; class Dojkabacteria. The sequence continues at coordinate 5,042 of PFQB01000038.1, read as the reverse complement.
TTTCTTAGAATATCAGCATCTGTACTCGGTTGTGATTGAATGCCATTAACATCTTCTTCATCCTCTGGCTCCTGTGAAGGTTCAGGCGTCTCGGAAGGCTCGGGAGTCTCGGAAGGTTCAGGTGTGTGTGATGGTTTTGGCGTACGCGATGGCTTTGGCGAGTCGGAAAGCTCAGGAGACTCCGAAGGCTCGGGTGTGTCAGTAGGTTCAGTTTTGTCGTTTGAATCCTCTTTGTCATCGGTTGAATCCGAAGCATCTTCATTTCCATCTACTTTAACTAGATCTTTTAGTTCATCGATATCGTCGGCGGTTACATCAAGAATGTCTGCAGTGGCTTTAAATTCTTGCTGACCAATTTGTGTTTCTGCAGTTTCTAAATCTGTAGTAACCTTCGTAATTAATGCAGTCGCTTTGGTGACATTGTCCGGAGTAAGAACGGCCTTGTTGGTTTCTAATCGTGCCGAGTAAATTTTTAAGGCCTCACGCAATTTAAGTAGTTTTCGCTCCAATTTACGCTGAAGAGTTGTTGATACTTCTTTCGAGTGTTCATCTTCTACTTCGGTTTCTTCCTCAGCAGAACTAACGAGTACATCCATAGCTGAGGTGTCTAGAGTTTCTACGGTTGTAGCCATAGTAACCACTTCACTTTTGTTTTTTGTTGACAAGTCCTTGGAAATAGTTAACAAATCGTTTCCGTACTCCGTCGTTTTGGTTGCAATTTCTAGCGATAACTCTTCGCGTTGTGCTGCGGGCAATACCAACAGGGTGTCTTGTGCTTCTACAAGGTTGTGCGAAATATCTGCAAGTAGTAGAGCTATGTATTCTTGAACCTTCTGATTGTCAACCGTTTGTGCGTAAACTTTTCTGAAGAATCGGGTACTTTGTTTGGGAGGGGTCTGCAGCGCTTTGATTTCTTGTAATCTCTCGTTTACCAATGTCAGGTTAAATCTTCCGTAAGTGAGCTTACTGAACGACTTTAATAGAGAAAGCTCTGCTGCTTCAACCGTCCTATCGAGAGTGTAAAGTGGTTCACCGGGCTTCGCACCATTTGCACCAAGTAAGAGGACACAGAAAAGTGTAAATACAGCTAAGGCTGTAAGGGCAGGAACGAGAATTTGTTTCTTTGACATTTGTTAGGTAGTAAATATTATTTCATAATTATAGCAAGTTTTGTGTGCTTCATTTGGAATGTGCGCATTTCGATGTTGCTGGAAAGTTCCCTAATTGACGCGATAGAATGACGCGAATGAATTTACAGCAGTTTTCTTCATTAAATCTTCATGTTGAGTGAGGTGTTTATGTACGCTGTGAAAATTCCTGCGCCGAGATTCCAATCCTCTGTAATTCTTCCAAACATTCGCAAGTGTCTTTTTTGAGGATAATATCACCGAAATCCTCTGTTGCATGATTACGTCCAGTTTCTAAAAGTAACCAGTAGAGTAGAATTCTGCCATCTTGCGAAGCAATCCAACGTACTCCAAAACGATGGCTCAATGCTTCGTTCATGGAAAGTTTCTTTTTTGCTGTCGGTTTGTCGGTTGCCATCTTATTTTTTGAAAGAACGATAAAACGCTTCATGTAAACTAACGCGTCGTACGGTGCAAGAGGCATAAACCAATCAAAGGCGGTGTATGATGGGCGTGTAAAATGGAGCAAACCTTCCCATAACTTTTGTAATTTCATATCATACTCAAATTGCAATTGTTCCAGAAATTCGGAAGATAATTCTGTGACGCCTTTCTTTAGGAGTATTTCAAATTTTTCGCGAATCTCAAGCTGAACAATACTAAATGGCACCTGAGACCAGGATGCTAAAGCCTGCATAAATGATGTAAAGTATTTAGCCTTAACTGTCGAGTTTTTGGAGTGAGCAGTTGACTTAAACTGGCCCTCTACAAGTTGGGAGAAATCTTCAAGAACACTGGTTGGCACTTGATCTGCCTGCTCTTTTGTTAAAACTGAGAATTCGGCTGCCCGGTGCAAGATGATCGAATGAATCGCATGTGTGGTCTCGTGTGCAAGAGTTTCCAGATAGTCATGCTCACTGTCCGTTGTGGGTGTCATAACAGTAATGTTTATTGACTTCATCTCATGATTCTTTGTTTGTGATTGGTAAGCACGCTTAACAGCAAATGGGTGTATCGAATTGAAAATTAGTTGCCGCGGAGATTCTTCGGTTGAAAGTGGAAAATAGGCGGAGATCTTTTGCTGACAGGTCTCAATCATGGCTCGGGTTTCGTTATCAGTACGGAGTTTAGTGGGTTGCTTGAAAATACGTGCTTCCTCTTGAAATATTGACATATAAGGAATCTCTCCTTTCTGTTTCCAGGTTTTATATGATTCAGGGCGCTCATTCTTAAAGTGGGTGACTATTTCTTTCAAGACTTCTTTGTCGGAAGCAAATTTAAGCAACCTTTTCTTAACCGTATCGGCATTGGGATATCCCAAAAGTTCTAAATAGGTATCCATATCGACACCGTGCTCGTAAAGTTCTTTCCAGATAGTAAATCCTAGTACAATGTTCTGTGTTGGCATGGTCATATCGCGTTTTGCCGCTTTGGTATATGCACTATAGATGTCTTTTAATTCATCAGAAAACTGACAGGTTGCAAAGAATTCACCTAATCGTGCTAAATTGTTTTGGCAAGCAGCAAGTAGTTTTGCGTGTATTTCTTTAGGTTGTCTATTTGATTCCAGAGCTGCCACTGATATGAAGTAATCAAAGCGTGCTTTCATTGTTTCTGTCACGTACATATTTCCTTCTGCCCGCATCTTTGGCGTAATACCGACATATGAATCGGAGAGTTCCATTTCGTATTTGTTATATCGAGAATGAACCATTCCTTTTACGATAGTAGCGAGAGAATCTTTGATTTTCTGATGACATTCTTTGGGCGTTTTTGCAGAGCGGAGTAGCGTAACACTTAATTGAATAATTTCTAATGTTCGCTGGTATAGTTGCTCAATTGACCAAGCATGCCACTCTTTGATACGAATCTTGAAAGGTTGTCGCTCTGGATGCGAGAGAAATTTTTGCCATTCTTTGTCGGATTTAACAAGATCGTATTGCATTTGGGGCATATCCCAGTAGAAGTCAGCATAATCTCCTAGATCGTTGAGAAGCTGAAGCCATTGGTCGTAAACGGTGCTTCCTGAGTAATAGGCGAGTTCCAGTGAAAAGTCTTTAAACTTCAAGAGTTTAGTATTAGTTTTCGATGCTTTGTGTTTTGCTATCACAACTAATTATATCCGAGTTGTGCTGTTATTGACATAATGCGAATTGCCCGAAAATAGAGTACACTTGGAATAGGTAATTTCAAAATAGCACTATGAAAGAACAACCAAAACATTCCGGAACACTCGCTGGTATTATGAATTTTATCTTTTTAACTTTCTTGCATGGAAGTTATGCTTATGTAATAGTTTCAGCCCTCATAGATGCTGGCGGAGTTTCCTCTGCAGACGTCTTTGCTTTTCAGTTTGGCTTTATGTGGATGGTGGCAGCCATACTGTTGATTTTTTCCCCTGTTGTCTTTTATATTCTCGAGGTATTATCGATATTTAGGGGGGAAGGTGATCATGCAGGCAAATTGTTTATCGGTGCAGAAATGCCGACATTCTTGTTTAGCTTACTGTTTATTGTTTCATTTTACGCGGTCCCAGCAGCAGTGTACTTATATCTGGTAGCCCTTTGCGCCATCGCTTTCTATACCCTGCAAACAATTGCAAAAGAACGCACTCTGCAATTCCCGATTTGGTTGTCAAATGCGTGCTCCTTACTTGGAGCGGGATTATTTACATATATTGGGTTGTTGTGGTTAGTTTTTGTCCCCTTTTTGGTCTATCTTCCTGTCCTGTTATTATCCGCTATTCAAAGCTTATCGTACTCCTTCGATCTGGTCTCAATTCTTGGGGTTTTCCTTGTGGGAGTATTTATTTATGGTGTTTGTTTTATTCCTTTCTACGGTATCTTTTCTTATTGGAAACAATTAGATGATCGTGCTTTGCCAGCCCCTCAGGGTATTCCAAAGAAATTTCAAGGGATAATTTGGAAAACAATTGCGTTTATTGTTGTGTTTGGGGCAAGTCTTTTGTTTAACACCTCAATATTTAAATCTGGGCAAAGCATTCTTCAACTTGAGACCAAGGCCGATTACGAAGCGGTACTTAAAGCAACCGACCTCAAGAGCATTTTTGTAACAACTTTTAAGAATGAACACCGCTATGTTCTTGATAAAACAGATGTAGCTTCGCTATTGACGTCTTGCCAAGGTGATACTGCATCGATGACGTGTAAAGCCTACGATAAATTTGTAGGTATAGTGTTGATGCCATTTATCTACCAACATGAAAAAGTACTACCGTATGCAGATAGCGGCGTCACAACAGTGCTAAATAAGGTATACGAAGACGAGATTCCTAGCGAGATTGACGTAACGGCGATTAGGCAAGCATTAAGTGACCTTGATACCCAAGGTGGGTACGATTCGTATAAATATAAAGTTTCGCCAATATTGCCGCCAACGGTTCGGAACCTCGTTGTATTGAAAACAATAGATGTTTCGACGACAGTGTTTAAGAATGAAGGTGTGCAAAAAACCGAAATGTATTTAGAGTTCCATAATACGCAAACTACATTGCAAGAAGCGCAAATGCTGCTTAAACTTCCAGAAGGTGCGGTTGTTACAGATTTAACGCTAGGTCGTGATTTGGAATTGCCCAGCTTAGTAGCGCCAAAGGGTGCTGCGAACACAGTATACGAGCAAAGTGTAGTTAGGAGGACAGACCCCGCAGTAATCGCAAAGATTGCACCAGGAATTTACACATTGAAGGTATATCCAGTGTATGTCACGTCTTCTGGCTTAACGGATATTGAAAGAAAAAATGAGGCACAGAAAGTAAAAATTACCTATACGGCACCCATTTCTGCGAATGTCGTACTTCCAAGTATTATGAATATCCTAAATACAGATATCGGGTATGATAGCGCCGTTCAGGGCAAGATCAGTATTGAAGGAGTGGTTGCGACAGCTACTTCAGCA
>PFQB01000122.1 GCA_002793355.1 Candidatus Dojkabacteria bacterium CG_4_10_14_0_2_um_filter_Dojkabacteria_WS6_41_15 | reverse complement strand
GAGGCTACCACACGCCTCAGCAGGCTCTCCGCTCGAGGAAAACCGTGGTCTGTCCCCGATTATTCATGTTAACCGAGTGCCATGAGGGCCTGGCCCCTTTAATCTGCCTCTTGAGTTTTAGCCTTTTGCTACCCAAAGCGGGCCCTCAACAATGCACTTTCTTCTTTGATGACTACTAATATCCCCCAGAACTTCTAACGACCTGTACAGCCAAGAAACCAACGATGCATTCAGTTGTGCTGCTCGCAATAACACAGGTACAGTAGCCGAATTTGAAATGGGATACATCGGTTGCGAAAAAGACTTTTGTACAATTTTGTGAAACTCTTTTCCGTCAACTTCACAGTTTGCGTATGGATGCCAAACACCATGCTCCAATCGATAGTTAACGGAATTTCGCACTTCAGATAGCCATCCTCCAGACTGATACCCATCATACGCAAGCCCTTCTTTGATCGCGCGTAATTCAAACAATGCTCGATCGCGCTCATCTCTTGGCAGCGTGCAGTTTGGAATTTGCTGGGATATCTCAGTTATGAACTGATGAAATCCTCCCCAAAATTGCATATGAACACCACCTTTAAAACTTTCCAACGAACGAAGAATGACTGATGGATCACTACTAGATTTAAAAACGCCCGCATAGACACCACTACTTAACCTCTTTTTTTCAGCAGTTGGCAATGATATGGAATAAAGACTTGCTGTTTCGTTAATTATTGATGTGTGCCTCGCATCCAAGTTGGTACAGAAATGACCAAAGAGCCTCATCAATGCATTTGCTGCAAAATATGATGCGTAGTAATTGCTGATTACCAACCACGCGGACGATTTTGGTTCAACTTTATTTGGTGCAACTGCTCGCATTGATTCAAATGACGCACTACTGTAAGAAATAAGTTCGTTATTTATTGCGTCAATCATTTTCCCGCTTGTATGAACAAATAGTTCTGTACAGCGCTTTGTTGGAGATTTATCAAGACGAAAATCAGTCTCCATCACCCAATCGCGCAGCCCACCCTTATATCTTGATGATCCTGCACGCAGCTCGAGAAGCCAAAGTTGTTGCGTTGCAGCAATTAAGGCCATAGTTAGATTGAAATGGTGGCTTTCATCCGCTTGCGGTAATCTTCAGCAATCGAACTCTGTTTAGCTCGCGGACTGCTAAATGAGGTTGAAGGCATATCAAAAATTGGCGATATCACAGCAGAAAAATTTTCTATTGTGTACTTGCGCTTATATCGATCACCGACTCTCTGTATCACGTCTGGGAATACTTCACAGAATGCCCGAAACACCACTTTATTCGCAATTGCGCGTTCTACTTTTTTCCCCCGTAGATTCGACATAATCGCGTGGAAATATGCATTCCACACATCATAGATTTCTTTAACTGCTTTACCTTCAAACAAATGCAAGTGTTGCCGCAACCCCGCGTTAAACGTCACACGATTTATTTTTCCTGACTCAGCTCTAATTGAACTAGTTCTACTCAGCAATGCGCTTTTCGCATCCTGATTAAAGAGATCAAAAACCTGGCCCAGTTGCGCCTCCACATCATCCTCAGTTCGAGCCAGACTTTTTATGGCCAGCAATAATTCACGGGGAACAGGTTTTTGTTTTGTGTTTATATCAATAAATAGTCTTGCCTCCTGCTCTCTCGTGAGGCTCTCATAAACCACGACAGGCACACGAAATGCGGTACGTGCCTTTGAGAATCCATAGACTCTGTGCTGTCCATCCAATATCAAAAAGGAGTATGGAGAAAATTTGAAGGCAGCTGTTTTCCCGCCACCAATACTTCGAAAGCCAGATCCTGGCTGCGCTGACAAAACAATTGAATTAGGTATTGTTCCACCAAGATCAATATAGTCCGCAATTTCTTGCGCCCGATGTACGTCCAACACCCTTTGAAAACCCGCAATGGGGTCTTCATCTTTGGTGGTTGTAAATGAGCAAGCCGCTAACACTTTGCTAGGCATAGAGAAGGTAAAAAATCTATGTTCACCTTGCTTTACCAAACTAATTGAAAAGCGAAGTTCATCTCCATCATCTGGTATCTCATCAATACCTTCTGTTTTAAGTATCTTGATAGCCATAAATTATCCTTAGACTTCGTTATTCAATAGGTAGATAAAGTCATTACCTGCTAATCGGCTTATACCGCGGGAAAAAACGGGGACAGACCACGTTTTATTTCCCTCTGGCCGTCGTTCCGCTCGTATGTCGTTTTTTTGTTACCGCCGAACACGCGACATTTACCAAGGATTCA
>PFQB01000082.1 GCA_002793355.1 Candidatus Dojkabacteria bacterium CG_4_10_14_0_2_um_filter_Dojkabacteria_WS6_41_15 | reverse complement strand
AACAGTTTGGTATTGAGGTGAGGCCAACTCGGTTTACGCTGTATGCCGATCTGTCAGCACGCATTGCCACAATTTTACATGGATTATTTCCGATGGTGGAAGAATATTCGATTGATGAGAGTTTTGTGTTTCTACCCGACAGTGCGCCCATAGCAGAACTTGAGAGGCAGTGTATTTACGCGAGAGAAAGGATTTTATCGTGGACAGGAGTGCCTGTATCAGTGGGTATATCTACGACAAAAACGCTTGCTAAGGTCGCAGTTAAACTTGCTAAGAAAACACCTTCCGGAGTTATGTCAATAGTTGCTGACACATCTCGTAACACGGTATTGAAAACATTTCCTATAGGAGATATTTGGGGGATAGGGCGGAAGCTTTCGGCAAAGTTGCCTGCGTATGGAATCAATACGGCGTTAGAATTAGCAGAACGAGATCCAATCGAGATACGACGGAAATTCTCTGTTACGTTAGCATACACAATACAGGAACTGAACGGCATCTCGTGTTTTACCGTGGATACTGCACCAAAACCGGCAAAATCATTGATGTGTACCGAGTCGTACCACGAGGCAATAGGGGAGTCTGAAGTTTTGTTGGAAAGGCTGCGCGCGCTTTCGGCGCGCGCAGGAACTCAGCTTCGCAAGCAACGCGAAGTTGCCGGAGGTATGGGCGTATTCGTCCGCGGAGATCGTTTCCATAAAGAGCGTGGCTTCCTTGCGTTGCAGGAAATGACCACGTTTGCACCTCCTACGGCGAATACGCCCACGCTAACAAAATTTGTCGAAGACTCCATAGGTAACCTTTTTGTGCCGGGCTCTTTGGTAAAGCGAGCAGGTGTTTTCCTTTTCGACCTGATGCCCGAAGCGCACCGCCAATATGGACTCTTTGAAAACCCAGACCAGCAAAAAATCGAGAAAGATGATCGTGCAATGAAGGCAATTGATTCGATAGAGCGGAAATGGGGGCAGAAAAAGCGAACATTTCTGGAAATCAAGGTATAATAGCAGGTGCAGAAAAACTCTCAGCAAAAAATCTACGTAGCTCTGTCAGGTGGTGTTGACAGTGCGGTTGCAGCAGCATTGCTTGTAAAAGCAGGCTTCGAAGTTACGGGTGTTTACATGAAGAATTGGGCAAATGATCAGGGAATCTCCGAAAATTGCCCATGGGAAAAAGACGTCGAAGATGTGCGCCTAGTTGCCGAACATTTGGGAATTCCATGGAAAGTTTACAACTTTGAACGTGAATATAAAGAGCGGATTCTCGATTATTTTTTCGCAGAATACAAAGCTGGACGCACACCAAACCCAGACATTCTCTGCAATAATTTGGTTAAGTTCGATTTGTTTGCGCAGCGTGCTTTTTCTGAGGGCGCCTCGCATATTGCGACAGGGCACTACGCTCGGCGCGAAAGCCAGCAGGGTTTTATGTGGGAAAAGCAGGGCAAACTTGGTCTTTATACCGCAGTAGATTCGTCGAAAGATCAAGGCTATTTTTTGCAGCGTTTGTCATCGGCTCAGCTTGAGAAGGCACTGTTTCCCTTAGGAAATTATTACAAAAGCGAAGTTCGTGTTATGGCAAAGGATCTCGGTCTTCCGAATGCTGCTAAGAAAGACAGCCAAGGCATTTGTTTTATTGGCGATGTTGATGTTCACGATTTCATTCGCAAGCATTTAAGTGTCAAGTCGGGTGACATTATTGAGCAAGAAACAGGCAAAAAAGTCGGAAAGCACGACGGCTTATGGTTTTATACTATTGGGCAACGCCACGGTATTGGTGTCAGCAGTACAGGCGAACCATATTTTGTTGTCGAAAAAAGAATCGAAACCAACGAGCTGTTAATTGCCAAAGGACACAACAATCCACTGCTACAACACGCAAAGATTCAGGTTGCGCAACTCCATGCGATTTCAGAACCCTTTTACGAAGGCGAGGAAGTAATGGTTTCACTCCGCTATCGTGAAAAACCGACGCAAGCGAAAATTGAGAATATTGTAAACGGTACTGCGACACTTGTTTCACAGGAAACGAGAAAATTCTGGGCTCCGGCGGCAGGACAAGGGACACTTTTGTACCAAGGCGAAAGTGAGTGTAAACTCTCGGAGATTGTGGAGAAAACCGGTAAGATAAGCGACCTATATAGATATTCCACGGACAGTGAAACGCGAACGGAAATTAGGAGGGTTGAGATTTTAGGAGGTGGTGTTGTTTTGTGAAAACAACGGGCAGTCCATTCCTATAGGGAAATATTAGGTTCGCCGTAAGCCTTTGTATATTGAGGAAATTGCTCCCCATATCGTTTCCTTAGCTACTTTACTAGGGTTTTTCGTTCTTGAGCAGGTACAAGTAAGGTGCTCCCACTTTCCTGTTGAGCCTCGGAGGGAATAAAAGGATTTGAAAACTTTGTTGTTACAATGGATTTTCCTGCAGCTATGCGCTCGGGGAGTGACTGATAGGCA
>PFQB01000100.1 GCA_002793355.1 Candidatus Dojkabacteria bacterium CG_4_10_14_0_2_um_filter_Dojkabacteria_WS6_41_15 | reverse complement strand
CTTTGACCAACCACAACGGTTGCGGCAGCGTTAAACTGACTTAAGGCACTCACTTTGTCCACGCCGGCAACTAATGGAATTGTTAGTAGAGTCCAAAATATAACCAAGAGGGTTACTGTTTTTACGGAACTGGAATCACTGCACAATCGACTGTTAACCATTCCTTCTATCATGACATTTCTATAGTACTAGAAATCGTTTCTTCGCACAATGTTTTATTCTGTGGCGAAAGAACTCCAATCTTCAAGCCGGGGCTGTTGTTTGTGAAATCCGTTCCGACAACGTACCAGAAAACAACTAAAAAAAGACAGTTTACGTCAATTTCCCCAATGAAATTCTCTTTGTGTTTACAGTTCCTTCAAACTATCTTTCGCCTCTTCCGTCGCCTTCACCACATCAAGATATTTTTCTGTGGTAGAAATTCGCTTGTGTCCGACGATCTTTGCAACGGTCAAGACATTAACGCCGTTAGCAAGATGGTGCGCAATAAAGGTATTTCGAATATCATTTACGGTTGCATTTTTAATTCCAGCACGTGAAAAGGCACGTTTAATAGCAGATCGCATATTGCGAATTGGAATTGCATTGCCACTTTTGGTAATAAAGATACTTTTCACGCCAACTGCTGTTGTTGGTCGCATTCTCAAATAATCTTGAATAGATTGATATGCGGTTTCGTTTAACGGAACATTTCGCATCGCATGAGAGCCAAAGGTTTGAATATGAAGATAGCGGTGTCCAAGTGGCGTTACCCGGATATCTTCGGTGCTTAAACGCTGCAATTCGCCGATTCGCAAACCGGTTTGCAACAAAAGCTCGACCATGGTGTATAAACGAACATCTACACGGCTGGCATCGCGAAGAGCACGATACTCTATTTTGTTTAAAGTTCTTGGTAAATGCGCTTCAATTTTTGGATGTGTTAAACGCAAAGATGGATCTTTGTCGGTAGTAATAATTCCTTGTTCTCGCAGGTACTTAAAGAAAGTGCGAATACTGTTGATTTTTCTTGATACTGTTTTAAGATTGAAACCTTTATCGACCTGAACATATTGCAAAAAAGCCCGTAAATCCTCGGTTGTTACTGCTTCAGATGCGGTGATTCCCTTAGCTGCCAAAAATTCTAGAACCTGTTCGATATCCTTTTTGTATGCGATCAGTGTCGAATTAGACTTGCCCTTTTCCTTTAGGTATTCGATAAACTTCTCAATTAATTCTCCCGCAAGAGCCATGCTAATACACCACTCATTTAAGCTACCCTGACGATTCTGCGCTGCCTATAGCCAAACAAAACCTTGCTATAGCGGACCGTTTGTCAGTCTTATAATAATTATACCAAGTCCTCCCTGTCTTTTCAATGGACCAAAAAGGTTGCTATACTAGTGCATGCTTAAGTCTTTGCCTGCCATAATCCTTATCGCCGCATGCGTAATACTATCGGTGAATGCGTTAAAATCGATTTCCGAGTCTTACAGCGTCAGCTCTGTTTACCAACTGCGAAAGAAGCAAACAGAGAAACAATATCTTGAAGTAATCAAAAAAAAGAACGAGCTGGATTACATAAATAGTCCGTTTTTTGTTGAGAAACAGCTACGTGAAAGCTTGAACTATTATCGTAAAGGCGAGAAATTATTGGTTTTTACGCAACCGCCAGCAGAGGTAAGCACCAATAAAACGGCAGAAACTACGGCGACTCCATTACAACAATGGTTAGATTTTTTCCGTGATGGTATTAGGGACCCGCTTTGACAGCGAATTCAACCATGTCTGCTCCTCTACCGTTGGCACACGATAAGTTCCTGAGACAAGTTCACCTAGAAATAATTCTCCAATCCTAACTCGCACCAATCTGGTAACACGGCTTCCTATCAAGGAGATCGCCTCGCGAATTTCGCGCTTCTTACCCTCGGTTAGCACACAAGAGTAATTAAGAGGAGAGATTTTTTCAATCTTATCGAAGCGGTAAGTTTCACCTTCTGGCGACAACACTCCTTGCAGCAATTTTTTAATATCGCCGGCCTCTAAACCACGAGCTACCGTAACAACATACTCTTTTTCGATTTCGTATTTTGGGTGAGTAAGTACATAGCAAAGTTCACCATCATCGGTTAAAAACAACAAGCCTTCAGAATTTTTATCTAATCGTCCGACAATTTGCCACTGGGTACTTTTTCGCAGTTGGTACGGCAGAAGCTCCAAGACCGAATGTTCGTTTTCAAAAAAAGACGCTGTTGTTGACGTGTAGTCTACTGGTTTATTAATGAGTAGATACTGTTTTTTCTGCGGTGCAGAAGCTGAGATTTGTTGCCCTGATATAGTAATACTTTCAGTGCCTTGCACTTGCTGCCCTACATGTGCTGGCTTTCTGTCTACCATTACTTGGCCGGCGCCAATCAACTCTTCCGATTTACGTCGGGAAGCGACACCAAGGTTTCGTAAGTAGACATGAAGTTTCATATAATTCTCTGCTATTGTAATGAGTCAAATACGCTTT
>PFQB01000024.1 GCA_002793355.1 Candidatus Dojkabacteria bacterium CG_4_10_14_0_2_um_filter_Dojkabacteria_WS6_41_15 | reverse complement strand
TTGTTTTGCCATGCTAGGGGGCAGTTAAATTACTGCTCCATTATCTCATGTTCTTGCATTTTTCCCCAGGCCCTGTTGATTATTTTGTAATGAATAAATCGCTGCCAACCCTACAAGGTTTTCATTAAAAATAAATATCCCTCATTTCTTAAACGAAAACTTCTTATTCACCATATACTGCACTATCGCAATCACCGGTATGGTCGCTAACTTTATATACAAGATTGGTAAGTTAAACATCTCGTGAGCTACTACCAAAATTGTATCACTCACAATAATGCCCACCGCTCCAACTGACAAAAAGGTTATATATCTTGACCAAATTCGATCCGTTTTCTTGAAATTGAGAAAGGCGTTTAACAAAAAGTTATGCGTTATAGCAACCCACATAGCAAAAACGTTAGCAATTGCATAAGGAACATGAGCCGAACCAAACAAAACCGTGAATAGCAGCATTTCCCATACCAAGCCCACGACGCCGATGGTTATATACATGATAAAGGATTGTCTTTTTTTCAAAAAGGAAATTAGCGAAAGGACTGCGTTTGAATTTTCTTTGGACACTTGTCATTGTACGCAGGAATCCGTAAAATCTCAACTATGAATGATTTTTTCAAAAACAAATGGACAATTCCCGTCTTACTTGGATTTATTTTGCTTGTTGGTACTTTTCTACGTGTGCCCGAACTATATAAGACTGACCTTTGGTACGACGAAGCTTTCACTGGCATTACCGTACGCCAATCGTGGAAAGAAATGATGGCAGTAATAAAGCAGGACAAGAATCATCCACCGATTTACTACAGCTTGGTGAAGTTGGTTACTGATTCAACCATAAATACGCCCTTTACTCTTAGGCTTGTGTCATTTGTTTCCGGACTTGCAGCAATCCCAATGATATTTTTGGTAATCCAACAATTTACCGCATTATCAATTGAGGGTAAAAAGAAACTCGGGTTGGTTGCTGCATTTGTTATTGCAGTTTCGCCATTTTACGTGACATACTCAGGAGAAGCGCGTTCTTATGCTTTTTTGTTTCTGCTTATGCTCGGGTCGGTCTATTTTTTCCTCAAAACCATTAAAAAACCATACCAATTTACTGTAAATATGGCTATATGGCTTGTCAGCATGGTTGTGATCTATTTCACCCACTACCTCAGTATTTTGATTGTGTCTGGCTACGTTGTCGCCTATCTATTGATAGTGCTTCAAGACAATAAAATCTTAGACAAGCCAAACTTCTGGACAAATGCCTCATGGATATCTATCGTTGGATTTCTCTCTACGGTTTTTATTTGGGACCGACTGGGAATAAGAGAGACAATTATGAAAAAGAACCTCGGTTGGATTCCAGAAGCCAATTTATCTGTTATTCCGCGAACTATTGCTTCTTTTCTCTTTGGTGTTGACCGCCAAGCACTCGACTTACCACCAACTAATCAACTTTCCTTTCCTATATCTACAGAGAATATTGGTTTTCTGTTTCTAATTAGTGCTGTTGTCGTCTTAGTCTTGGCATACCAAAGAGCGATCTCCATTGAGAAAAAGCGGGAACTACTGGTCTTAAGTGCAATAGGTATTGTTCCCCTTGCCTTGGACATTTTAGTTTCAACGCTTGGGTTGTTTACCTACGTTGACCGCTATGTGTTCGGCTATAGCACCTTCTTTTTACTGCTTGCTGGGTATGTCTGGTGGAGTATCATTGGTGATGAAATTTGGCGGGGCATTGCACTGTATGTCGTGTTACTTGGTTTTGTGGTCATTCCAAACCATGGAAAGCCCTACACTACAATAATTGGAGCAATTCCAAAGGATTCTGTCATTGAACAAACGGTTGTTGTCGATTCTCCACTTGATTTCTTAGTTTTCAAGTATTATCTGCAGTTCGATCTGATATACGTTAAGACCAATCCTGCCGGCTACTCATATAATTGGCCATATATCCCGCCGTCAACAGAAAAGCCCATAAGCACCCTACTTTCAGGTGATTACTACATTACTAGAAATGATGTCCACGTCGATACCTCTACTTGGCAACTAAAACTACAAACAAGGGATTTCGCACTATACAGTCACAATTAATTTAATCTTGAATACCTATGGATTTTGTTCCTACAACTGACCAATTCGTGTGTGTCTTAAACAAAAAGATAGAACATGCACGTTTATTTAACGCTCTTGGCCACATGACCGCCGGCCTAGTGGCTTTGCATGCAAACAATTTGAAACCCATGCGCTTTCAATTCTACTTCGATAAGGACGGAGGTTCGCACAAAAGCATCTCCGACAACGGTTATATCGTGCTAAAAGCAGATAACAGTAACAAAATACGCGATTTACGAATTCTACTGCTCGCAAAGGGAACGGTATTTACAGACTTTACCAGTACTATGACCGTCGGTACTTATGCCGAACAACATGAAAATACGCATAACACTTCCGAGGCTAATCTGGAATACTTTGGCATATGCTTTTTCATGAACAAAGAAGAAGCAAGAGAATTGACAAAAAAGTTTTCCCTGTTCACCTAGTAATTCCCTCTGTATCGTGCAACAATTTTATTGTGGAAATCTCCGAAAGGCTAAAACTACTATACAAACATTGGCAGAAACATACCGACATCTATGCGAAAAGGAGTAATGAGGTCATATACTCGAGTTCGATTTATGAAGATATAACGGCATTTATTACCGAAAGGATGCTCATATTCAACAAAAAAGAGTACGGCGAAGAAATACCATACACTAGAGATCCGATCTTAAGTATTTACCGATTCTGTAACATCTACCGTGAGCTAGACCGACAAACAATATTCTTTCATACCCTACTTAAGCCAATTGAAAGCAACTTCTCGTTGTGGTTATTAAATATGCTCTTTTGCAGGAGTATTTGCAACACAGAAACTATCAAAAAAATAGGTCTGCTTAGTTTTGATGTCAAACATAACGAGCAAGTTTATACAAAATTATTGAATCTACCCTCACCAAAATACGGAAACGCCTATGTTTTTCCTATTAGCGTTATCCAGAAAAGCTCTTGGCCTACTCGTGAGAAATTTTTCTGCTACTACTACCCTACTGCTATCCAAGAAATTGCAGAATACATAGAAAGTTTCGAAAACATCTCGGTTACTAGCGCGCTTCGTAAGATTCTCCCCGTTTTTGGCTTTAATGTAAAGTTTCTGTGGACTGAGGTATTAATTGATGTTGCCTATCAATTCCCAACCTTTATCGATCTATTTAAGGAATTCCCTTGTGGACCTGGCTCAATTCCAACAATGAAGTTGCTAAATAATAAAGTTACCCCCGAACAAACTGTTCTTGCATTAACCGCTACCTCAGTAAAGGATTTTCCGTACTTAACTCTAAACGGAAAACCAATCAAGCTAAGTGCAGAAAACTGGGAAGGCATTGGCTGCGAATTTCGCAAATACCTCAACATAAGAAACGGGACTAGCCGCAAACGGCGCTACTATTAATACAACACCTGCAATTGTTGTAATGCGGTCGTTAACTCTTTATCCAGTCTGGTCGTATCAGTGGTACTTACTTCTTCGAAGTTAAGCAGTTTTGCTAACTCGGCTTTCGTCATCGAATATTCCATTCCAACAGTAACTACCGAGGTAACATCACCATTTCTAAACACAAGTACCATTTCTTTGTACAAGGGTTCTCCCTTAATTGGGGGCATCGGTTGCGCTCCATTTTCTGCTAGATTATCTGAAGAGCCGTCTGAGCCTGGTTCACTGGTCCCTTCAAAGAATGATTCAAAAACCTCTGCAACAAGCTTTCTGCCACCAATCGTCAACGTAGCAGTACCATTTGCCTTCATATTCATCGAGGAACCGAACGCTTCTAAAGCAGCAAGCCCCTTTAGTCGTGCATTCGTCTCACTTACAGAAATCGAGGTGATTTTGTCTTGGGTTGTACCTGAATACGAGTAGGTTAGAGTAAGAAACGGATACACTCTGTTGGGCTCAAGTGTTTGTTTATACATATCTTTGTTATCATCAAATAGCGCTTGCCCCGCCGGAGTATTTGAGTAAAATGCACGGTCAATTAGATGCTTCCCTGTATCAGGAACATATGTTACATAGGGCGAACTCGCTGACATTAATGGTCGATCTCCGGAAAGTACCAGTACATAACCACCCTTTGCGTTAAGATAATCGACTATCGAGGTTCTATACCCTTTTTCATAATTCTCTTGAGATGCATCTACCGTTTTCTGCGAAACGTTCAGGTTAAAGGTAAATTCTTTTTCTACTTCTGACGTTAAGCCCGTCATAGACGTTTGTTCTGTTGTACTTTTTCTGTAGACAAGGTTTCGCGTTGTTACTGTGCCAATATACATTTCTTCCTGCACAATTGCGTAAGTATTAACGTCAGCATAGGTTATATACGTGGCTGGGGTCGTTGATTGCTGAATTATATATATTTCTTCCTCTGGACGTATGCCCCCAACTGTTTTGGGAGGATTACTACACGATACATGAGTCGCTAGTACAATTTTGTATACTCGTTTACCATTTCTTGTCTCTTTACCTACAATTTTAGCTCCATCTCCAAAAAATGGTGTCACAACACCTGGTCTTGAGATTTCTGCACCTGTATTGGCTTGTATTTGATCATCGGTTTGCAATAACATTGGTCTGATTTCCTGCAAATCTTTCATATGCACTGCATACGAACCGCCTCTATGTTGCCATTGCTCGGAACCTCTGTTTAGTGTGTAATCAAAAATAGTATCTCCTGCATAGGAAACACTTAGATAATACGTAGAAAATGGATCCGTCTTATTCGCGTAGAATTCGCTATAAACCTCACGTGTCACTTCTCTATTAAAGACAATCAATGGTGAACAACGATCAGCGGCGGCGCCTAGCGTATTTTCATTAGTGGTTTTTCGGTAGGTAAAATTTCGATTCTCGAGAGCAAGCACGTACGAGTTCATTTTTACATCGATACCGGTACTTAACGATGTAGACTCGGCATTTGCCTTTGGTTTTTGCTGATTTGCTTGTGCTATTTGGGCAAGAATTTCAGTTTGGTTGGCGAATTGTGAATTCTTATTCAAGTAGTCATAGCTAAAAGCACCTGCGCCAATAAGCAAAACTGCTCCAATTACCCCTAATTGCATAGCTGGTTTTGATAGTTTCGTCATAAATAGTGAAAAGAAATTATTGCGAGGTTTGCTGTTTTGAGCCTGTAAAAGTACCTGCTCCTTCAGGTTTTTCGCAAATTCAGCCCTGGGTACTGCAGCTTCTTGAAAGAGCGTTGTAAGCTCCTCCTCCGAAACTTCGTGCGGTGGCAATTGTGTTTTGCCTTTTACATTGTTCATAGTTCATCCTCTACAATATTAGTCGGGACGTCTGTACACTGAAGTAGCTTTTTGATGGATATAAAGCCCCGTTTTTGCGTTGTACTCACATAATTGACGTCTTTGTCCAGTTTCGTTGCAATTTCTTGTAGCGACAGCTTTTCAAGAAATCGCAGCCGTAGCACAATCGCCTGTTTTTCTGGCACTTTAGGCAGTAATCGCTCAAGATAATCAAGAATATGGACTTCTGGCGCTTCGAAATCTGCGATTAGCGTCTCGTCCTCTTCGTCCAGCGGGACTTCCTTGCCTTGGTATTTGACGCGCAGAAAATCCATAATTACATGTCGGGCTATACCATAAAGAAAAGCTTTTGGCTTTTTGATAACACGTCTCGAAACCTCCTGTACGAACTTGAGAAAACTTTGACTAGTTAAATCCTCGGCGATTTCTCGATTTAATACTTTGTAAAAGTAAAAACGATATATCTTTGGAAGATTGGCTTCATAAAAATGTTCTAATTCCGCTACTGACATTACTCAGTGTACAAGAAATTATTATTCAGTGCTAGAATATAAGAATGAAACTACAAACAATCTTTACTTTATTGCTGATACTTGCAGCAATCTTGCTCGCCATCTTTTCATATCAACAACTACCTTCCATTGTCCCCAGTCACTGGAATGCGCTAGGCGAAGTAGACGGATATGTTTCAAAAAACGGTCACATAGTAATGTTTCTTGGCTTATGTATCGGTTTACCCCTTCTAATGACTTTAATTCCTAAAATTGATCCAAAATATACAAATATTCAGAAATTCGAAGGAAATTATTCTTGGTTTGTTGTTGTTATGACTGCTTTTACCATTGGGATGTTCATTTACACAACAATGTATTCACTTGGTTATAAATTCCCAATACAAAACTACATGATTCCTGCCCTTTCAGTGCTTTTTTTCAGTGTCAGCAATTTACTCAAGAAAGCAAAAAGTAACTATACAATCGGAATTCGTGTTCCCTGGACACTACATAGTGAGAAAAACTGGGATTTGACTCATCAACTGGCGGCAAAAAGTTTCGCTTACGGCTCAATTGTATTGTTGCTAACACTACTACTAGGACAATATGCTTTTGCAGTCTTTATGACATTCTTGTTTGTTATGGTACTCGTGCCGATTATTTACTCGTATTGGTTGCATACGCAAAGAGTATAACTATGCATTACTTGTTTTCATTCATTGCTATATCTTTCTTTGAATTTATCCCTAACTTTCTTGCATTACTGGGAATATCGGGGGCAGTCTACGTTAACAAAATACTCAAACAAAAGCTACCATTCACTGTTCTGGTAACCATACTTGGTGCCACATTATCCACTGGTACCATTGTCCTTCTCGAAAACACCAAACTTACATTTACGACCTTGCCGCCTACTTCTCAAAGCAATTTTCTAGGGTATCTTACTTTTACCGGTGTCTTTGTTATTGCATCACTATTTATGTTTTGGTTTTTTTCTAGACCTGTAAATAATCCAAAGTCCGATATCGCTATAGGAATAATTCTGGCACTGTTACTTTCCCTTTATGAGTTTGTATCAGCCGTTCAAATGGGCGATCTTGCGGTTGCCAGTATCGGCAGAATGATATCGCATACACTGGCATTTGTTATTGCCTTTCCTTTGACACTAGTTATATTAAGGAAAGCAGTCAAAGCAACTGACCTGCACAAAGTCGCACTTCTTACCTTATATGCAGCTGCTATTATGACTCTCTTGATTACGTTGATAGATTACACTCCGTTTTTGAAGTAGCTATTTTGAAAGAAGCATAGAAATCTTTCTCACCGATAAAGGCATATTTCTGAGTCCTTGCCCAACGGGATAATGAACGGGGTAAACATTGAAAGTACTATTTCTCGTAACAACTGTTTGCGGATCGTCAACCGAAGTATTAATACCGACAGAGATAACGCGCTGCAACACTATCGAGGAGACCTGGTTTCCCAGAGTCACCACATACAAGGGCTTCACACTTTCAATTTCTCGAAGAAGCGATTCACGATATTCTTTGAATACCTGATTTGGTAAAGGGCGTGCATCGAGTTGCGTACACTTTGCAAGATTCGTTAAATAAACAGAATGCTCGGCCAAATCTTCATATACCGTTTTCGCAAAATCAGGTGTCCAATCTGTGGGTTTTAGGGAAGTTATTTGTTCATATATATTTTCGCTTAACAATTTGGTTGTAACGAATAATTTCCAAACTTGTTTTGTCCCTATCCAAGGAGCACGCATGCCTTTCCACGCAGGAGATGCTGAAACATTTCGACCGGTCGGATTCATAAATACAAAACAGAATTTCGGATTTATCACCTGCCCTGCTCCGTATATTGAACGTAGTGATTTTTCCCCGTAAATTAGCTGCATTCTATCGAATTCGTCGTGCAATTCTATCACCTGTGCCATACCGTATAGTAGCTTATCTTCCCCGACTCTGCTATAATACGTTTACAAAGCGATTTAAAGCTTCGGTTGTTAAAGAACATCTCGGGGCTTGTGCCTCGGGTAGTATACAAATCTCCCAGCATTTAGGCATTATTCGAAGGAATAAGAAATCCGCAGAACTGTTGTTCTGTGAAAATTGACGCAAACAGCGCATTTTTTTGATGAAACATTCCTAGATATCTTCTCGTTTTGTGCGATTACTGCACACCTTGTAATAAATACTGAGGAGTGCCGTTTCCGTCTTGGATTCTAACAAATCTCTCGAGTGCCTCGAGTTACGGATTTTCAAAAAATCCGTAAGGCATTAATAACTTTAACAACCATTTATATGGCATTTCGCAATAATTATGCACCTCGTGGCGGTAGCTACGGCGGCAGTAATACTAGTTTTCAAGGCTCCGGCCGTGGCTCTAGTTACGGTGGCGGTGGAAACCGAGGTCCAAACCGCGGTGGTGGCGGCAGAGGTCGCAGACCAGAAAGTACCATCGACGAACGAAAATTCGTCAGCAGGGCAAAGCCAATAGCAGAAACCGCACCATATAAGCATTCTTTCGAATTTAACGACCTTGCAATCAACGAAATCCTCAAAAAGAATATCTTATCTAAGGGTTTTGCAACACCAATGCCTATTCAAGACCAAACCATACCACACATTCTTGCAGGAAAAGATATGCTCGGTATCGCCAATACTGGTACGGGTAAAACTGCAGCCTTCTTGATTCCAATCATCGATAAAATTTCTAAAAATCCAGCAGAAAAATGTTTAATTATCACGCCAACCCGCGAACTTGCCGAGCAAATCGCCGACGAGCTTTACTTGTTGACCTGGGATTTACGCATGTCTGGAGCTATGTGTATTGGTGGTGCAAGTATGTCTAGCCAAATTTCTCAGCTTCGTAGAAATCCACAATTTGTTGTGGGAACTCCTGGACGATTAAAAGACTTACTGGACCGTAAAATCCTCAACTTATCAAATATTGGCACAATCGTCTTAGACGAAGTTGACCGTATGTTGGACATGGGATTCATTAACGACATTAAGTACTTAATTGGCTATTTACCAAAAGAGCGCCAATCGTTATTCTTTTCCGCAACCATGGATCCACGAATCGAAAGCATTATTAACATGATTCTGAAGCGTGATCACGTCAAAGTTTCCGTAAAAACAGGTGAAACTGCTCAGCATGTTGACCAAGATGTCATTCGTGTGGGCAGCCGAGAGGAAAAGATTGACAAGCTTGCCGAACTTCTAAAACGCGATGAATTCGAAAAAGTACTCGTTTTCGTGAACATGAAGTGGCACGTCGACAAACTCGAGAAAATTCTTAAGGATATGTCGTTTAAGGTCGAATCTATTCACGGCGACAAAAGGCAAACGCAACGAAGTCGCGCTATTGAAAATTTCAAAGCTGGTAAAGCAAACATTTTGCTTGCAACCGACGTTGCTGCGCGTGGATTGGATATCTCTAACATTACGCACGTTATTAACTTTGATATTCCAAACAGTTTCGAGGATTACATTCACCGCATCGGACGTACGGGACGAGCTAACAAAACAGGTATTGCACTTACATTTGTACCCAACAGAGGGTAAAATAGTTTACTTATGAAAAGACCAACAGTGCTTGTCTTTAATCCTCCAATGAATTTTGGGGAGGTTAAAGCACAGCTGTTAAAGAAAAGCAGGTTGATTCGTGGGTTTTACAGAAATGTCGAGGTAATCATTAGCAAAAACGATATTCGCTTCTTAATAAAAGGGGTAGATTTGCGTGATTTTGATTACGTGTGGGTAACCGGATCTTGGAGCAAACGCGACCTTGCATATGCAATTTCGTTGTACCTAACCCACCACAAGCGCCCACATACGGTAGTTAATGAAGGAGCGGGCAGCACAAAATTAGTAGATATGACGCTGTTTGCCTTAGCGGGAATGGCTCAACCTAGGTCTTATTATTGCTCCAGAAATGAATATACTCGCCGCGCTGAAGGAATTGCAACAGTTTGCAAGTTTCCCTTAATTGCGAAGGATGTAAAAGGTACTTTCGGCAGAAATAGCTTTATTGCACACGACCTTAAGGAACTAAAAGAAAAGCTTTTCCAAACAGATGAATATACCGACTTTATCTTTCAGGAATATATTGAAAACGATTTTGATTGGGGCGTCATAGTAGGAAACGATCGCGTACTATCTGCCGAAAAAAGCTATCGCAAAAAGGACGACACTACCTTTATGAATCATGCTTCCGGTGGTGCCACAGAAGTCTTTGTTCCAACAGACGAAGTTCCAACAAAAATCAAAGAAATGGCGATAAAAGCCAGCAAACTACTCAATCTCTCATGGGCAAGGTCCGACATTTTGGTAAATAGCAAAACAGGCGTTCACTACATCTTGGAAACAAATAGATCGCCACGAATGACCAGCAAATCGACAGAAGTAACCGCATTTGTGAAGTATATCAACTCCATTACAGACAAAGATTAATACCTTGGGTGTTCTTCAGCTATACCTTTTAGGAAGTTCGCGTATCTACCCAGTGCGAATAAAGCACTGGAAAGTCGATTGAGAAACGCCAGCAACTCAGCAGAAAACTTGACCGTTCGTGTGGTAATTACTGCGTAACGCTCTGCCTTTCTGGCAATTGTTCGTGCGATATCGCATTGCGCTGCAAGCTCACAGCCACCAGGAAGAATAAAACTCCTTAACATCGGCAACTCTTGGTCAATTTTGCCTATCATTTCTTCGCAATCATGTGTATGATTTTCTTTTATAAACGGGAATTTACGGATTTTATCCTCGTATTTCCCATAGTCAAACGCTATCGTAGCGACTTCGGCTTGCGCAATAAACATCATTTCTTGCAAGGCTAACAACCAGTTGCCAATCCGCTTCATTTTTGAATCGCCACTGGCGGTAACCTTAGCTAGACCAAGCCAGCTAGTACATTCATCAAGTGAGCCAAGCAACATAAATATCGGATCATCTTTGGCGAATTGTTTTTTCCCCGTGTTAGATATTCCCTTGTCCCCAACTCCTGTATAAAAAGTTGTTTTCATCAATTATTGTAGCACTACAGACTAAACTGCGATACAATCTTGCTTATGACATCGACAGAAACAATGATATTGGAACTAATTACGAATGCTAAAAGAATACTAGTATTCTCACACATCAGACCAGATTGGGATGCCTTCGCGTCCGCTCTGCTAACGACCGAATTAATCAAAACCTCCTTTCCCGATAAAGAAATAGCAACTGCTATCGAAAAAGGTTCCATAACAAATGGCAACTATCTTCCTAATTTTGACTCAATTATAACGGGTAACGCTGTAGAGGTAATAAAAGCATTTTCCCCTGACCTTATCATCATTACTGACTGCCCAACCTTATCACGAATATCCTTTGATAGCGAAGCAATTACTGGGTTCTATACGTCTTCTCACATTGCAACCGTTGGATTAGATCACCATGAACTTGTTACAACAACTGCACCTACCTACATGAGCAATCATGGTTATAATGCAGGGGTGGAAGAGATTTTTACACTATTTGTGAAAACATTTGGCTTTAAGGAAACACCAAATGCACTGAAGCTCCTAGCTGCAGGCATTATCGGGGATACTAATAACTTCTTGTTTATGAAAGGATCGTACGCGCAAACCTTTGCCTATGCCTCCTATTTACTAGAACACGGTATTGATTTTGCTGAAATTGATCGCCAACAAAACAGATATGAAAGTATTCATATACTGATTATTGGCGAGTTTCTAAAAAATCTAACTGTTACAGAATTTATAACTTATACATTCGTTTCGGATAAATTTTATGGTGTTCATCCGGAAATTAATCGCGATAAATATACTGAATCCAAAGAAATATTTCAGCTCCATTTTATTAGACAAGTATCCGACAACAAAATTGTATTCCTGCTTTATCCCGAAGTTCCAGGATATAAAGGCTCATTACGGAGCATCAGCGACACTTACGATACGACGGTCTTCGCTAAATATCTAAACGGAGGTGGGCATAAAACCGCCAGTGGTTTTAAATTGATTGAGCCCAAAACAATAACTGAAGGAATAGAAACTGTATTAACAGCCATAAATACGCACAAGCAAGAAGCGTTAATTCACTAATGAGTACTACGGGCATAGCCCGTAGTATCTAGCTCGCGCTACAGGCTAACCGCCTGACCTTTGTCCT
>PFQB01000104.1 GCA_002793355.1 Candidatus Dojkabacteria bacterium CG_4_10_14_0_2_um_filter_Dojkabacteria_WS6_41_15 | reverse complement strand
AATTCTCTGCTATTGTAATGAGTCAAATACGCTTTTTAATTGTACATTTTCAGAAATATGGCAGTACCCCTTCATATTTCCTATCTGTCCAAACAATGTTCCCGCTTTGTTTGCACGAAACGTTTTAAAATCATCACAACGCAAGAATGATGCGACATAACCAACAATCTTGAGTGATCGAGGACCAATCGAGTTCTCATCATGTTTAAGAGAAAGGGACGCAATAGAGAGCAGATCTGCACTAATTCCCTCGAGAAGAACTACATAGTAAAGATGCGCCGCTTCAAAGACCTTCTGCTTAGCAACCTGCTTTTCAACGATAGCTGGACTTACCGTTAGGCGGTTACCCACAGGGATTTCTTGCGCCGGATCGCCATTTATAGGTACAAGACAACATCGCGTCTGCTTCATACGAGTTCCCAAATCTATTGTAGCTATAATGGAGCTTTCCAATTGCCCCGAGAGAAGTTTAACTTCGTGAGTGGCGAGAACGCCTTTTACCTTACCGAGAGAGGATTCTCGGTCAACAGGCTTCACGGAACCAGTATAGATTCGGTCGTTAGGGTGTGTTGCAGACATACTGAATTATAGCAGAATATCGCGATTAACATACAAGTTTGCTTGTCAAAATGGCCTTTCATGCTATAATTCACGTATCAACCTGTCGCGGGATGGAGCAAAGGCAGCTCGTCAGGCCCATAACCTGAAGGTTCTTGGTTCGAGTCCAAGTCCCGCAATTTTAGATATCACAGAATATAAACGAGCAGCAAGTCCAAGTCCCTCAGCCAAAATTTTACCGAAGCCCTCTTCCCTAGAAACACGCCAGGATTCACCTATAATTTTTGTTATGCCTAAAAAACAGATAGCACCAAAGCCAATATTTCTTTCAAAAGAAAAGCTGAAAGAAATTGAACAGGAATTGGAGAAGATTGAAGCACATATTCTACCCGAAATTCGTCGCCGCCTCGCAATTGCCTATGAAGACGGTGACTTACGCGAAAACAATCCATGGGAATCTGCTAACAACGAGCTTCAAGAGAGCATGAAGCGAAGAAACGATCTGCGACTGCTTTTGGTACGGTCAAAATATTGCGGTAATGCGGAGGATAAGGAAAATAGCATCACCAACGGAAGTACACTTACGATTTCCATCGCAGGGGGTGAACCGACAAAAGTAACCTTGGTATCAAGTGAAGAAGCCGACCCTACCCTGGGCAAAATCTCGATTGATTCACCTATAGGGAAAGCTCTACTGCTAAAGCTTTCTTTCGCAGAAACACCCTCAGGGAAAGTGGCAATAGAAATCCTTAACAGGTAAAATATCGAATGCACAGCCACACGCTAAAGCTAGAAATCATTTCTGCGTTAACTTCTTTCGCTTTTTGGATTCCGATTATCACGGTCTTTCTTCACGCACGTGAAATAAGTGACACAAACATATACTTACTCATCACCATTTATTCCTTTTCGGTTGTCCTCTTGGAATACCCAACCGGGGTAATCGGAGATTATTTTTCGCATAAGACGTCAGCCACACTCGGGTATCTAATCTTGGGACTGGCTGATTTTCTCGTCGCAATCAAAACAAACGACTACAGCTTATTCCTTACTTTTTTGATTATCACCGCACTAGGCATGACTATGGTGTCGGGATCTGATGCCGCCTATAGGTACAATTTACTTGGAGATCAATTTAAAAAAGAGTATCCAAAAATCAAGATGGTAGGTACGTTTGCCACCTTGTTAGGAATCATTTCAGGGCCATTTTTATATAATATTTCTCCAATTCTCCCTTTTATTGTAAATGGTATTTGTTTTCTCCTGGCAGTGGTTGTCATGCAAACTCTTCCAAAACCGCAAACTGAGCTGAAAATACCGGGCGGGGATGGTGATAATATATTTTCTCTAGCAAAACTCGGAATTAAAAACATTACAAGCAGCAAAATTCTTCCAGCCCTTATCGCTTTTTCTGCAGTTATCGCAGCTTTAGCCATCAATATGAAATGGATCTACCCGACCCTATTTACAAGAGAACTGCTCCCATTAACGGTTTGGGGAATACTTATTTCTTCCTTTTATCTTGCTCGAATGCTCGGAACATATTATTACAAAAAACTTTTTCGTGAAAAACAAAGGTCTTGGTATCTTATTGCTCTAGTAGCATCCCTCGTTTTCCTCGGAATCCCGTTGGGACAGATCGGACTATATGTCGCATTATTTGTAGAATTCTTTTTGGTTGGAATACTGGAGACAGACATCGATGTGCTGCTGCAAGAAGCAGCTCATGACAAAGTAAGGGCAAGTGTTCTTTCATTTACTAGCTTGGTAGAGCGATTGTTTTCCGGGGCTCATATCGCGCTCCTGGGTTTTATGGCAACAGGAAGTAACTTCTTAACTTTTGCTGTAATTACCTCAATTATGGTGCTCCTGATCGGAATCTACGCGCAACGAAAAATTTCTTCTAAGGCATCACCCAATACCCACTCAATCTCTTCTTAAAGTTTTCCAAATCACTATAAATGTGCATTCGCGATAAGCCAAAAAGAGCTCCTGGCCGATGGTCGATTGATTTACCACACGAAACGCCAAACTTATAGCCTGCTTTTGCGGCAGTGTTTACCACCTGCGTGTCAAACGTACACCCAGGGTACGAAACTGACACCACTTTCCTGTTGGTTATCCCCTCTAGAACACTTTTCGAAGAAGTGATTTCTGAATTGAGTACACTCTGATTGTTCTCTTTCTTTAGATCAATATGTGAGGCCGTATGAGAGTCAATCACCATACCATTGTCAGACATTTCTTTAAGTTGCTTCGCACTGATTTTTAACCGCTTGTTGTTAATGTAAAAAACACCCGTAAAGCCATACTTTTTAAGAAGTGGAAAAGCATTTGTGTAACTGTCCTTATTTCCATCATCAAACGTGAGCATAACCATTTTTTGCTTCGGATTCTTGCCCGATTTTACTTGATTGTAAAATTGTTGAGAGGTAATTACCTTGTAGTTCTTCGCCTTCAGGTACGCAAGCTGCTTTTCGAAAGTTTCCGGCGTTACATAATATGCTCTACTAGCTTTGTCTTTGGGCATTTTTGCAATGTGATGGTAAGTCAAGATCGGAATGCGAACGGTACCCTTCGCTTGCTTGGTCGGCTTGTAGTCATAATCTAAGGAGAAATTGTTATTGTTTACAGGGGATGGAGTTGGCGTTGCTGTAGGTAATACTGTGAGTGTCGGGGCAACCGTTGTTGCCACAATAACGTTATCGTATGTAGGTAAAGTCGGAACATAAAGCTGACTCGAAGACGCTGAATTGCTTGAGATAGAAAGTAGTTCTTTTCCCTTGTACACGTACACAAAAAGGGGAAAGGCAACGATTAAAAGACCGACAATAAGAGGTACCCATGGTCCAATGTTGTTGCCTACTGGTTTCGATTCAACAACGTTACCCATGTATAGGTTCTTAATTTACAACTGAGTGGTACCTTTGTTTTGTAGTTTTTTCAACTCTGCCAAAATCGAGTCGATTTCCGTCGCATCTTGTGCGGGTTGAACAGCAGCTGTCGTTGCGGCTGGTGCTGGAGCAACAGGAGCAGTTGCATCGGCAACAGCGGTAGGAGCCACAAAGGTTGGCATTGATTGCGTAGCTACTGGTTGGGAGGTCGTAACAGCAGGTACATTTGCTGGTGGTTCAGTAGGTGTTTGCAACACTGGTTCTGGGGCAGCGACAGGTTCAACTGCTGCTGGCGTCACTTGCTCTTGCTTTTTCATATCTGCAAAGAGTGTCTTTAGTTCCTCTACTGCTTGCTTCGCCTTCTTTAAGGATTCTTGATCGTCGCCTGAAGCAAAATTGTATGGTTTGTTATTGTCGTCTTGTTGAGGGGCTGCAGGAATTGGTGTGGCTGGTACTTCTTCAACATCTTCTTGCACGATTTGGGTATCTTCGTCTGCAGTAAAATCTTGTTCTGTCGCAGAAGCAGGTGATTTTAAGCCATAGAGCGTGTCAAACTTGCGAATAGCACCGTTAAGTGCTTCCTTTGCTTCTACAAACTGTGGCGTTGCTTCCGCCTCGATATCAGTTGCGTAAACGTCCATATATTTAGCCATGTTTGTAAGCATGACGTAAACAAGCTCGAGCACCGGTGAAAGCTCGGCGAATTTGTCGGTTTTTGGTTGATCCATGTAAAACTGGGCAGTCAAGTTATTATTGTTACATAGTACCTTTTTTGGAGGAAGAATGTCAAACGACTAAAGGCGGGCCGTGCTGGCGAAAATCTTCAATTTTCGCCAAAACACTTCTACTATACTCGGCAATAAATCGTTCTTTTGAAAACTTATTCGCTTGGCGATAAAGAATGGCGGTACTAACTTGTTCAGCAAATTCAGCAAAATTTCCTAGTTCTTTTCCAAACGCTTCGCTGGTTTGCTCCTTACATAAAATTCCTGTATCTGGGGTGACCGTTTCTGTTGTTCCGCCTTTTCCGTAAGCCAACACAGGCAAGCCAGCTGCCATAGCCTCAACAGGTGCAATGCCAAAATCTTCTTCGGCAGCGAACAGAAAACCTAAGGCGTGTTGCAGCAAATCACGTTTTTCTTTGTGCGTAGAATGCCCCGTAAATTGTATGTCGGAACTTCCTTGCGCGACCTTCTTCAACCGTTTGTAGTCTGGACCATCGCCAACAATAATCAGTTTTTTCTTTTGCTCACGACACGCCTCGATTAGTAAATCGATTCGCTTGTGACGAACCAACCGTGAATGAGTAATAAAGTAATCCTCTTTTTTTACTGGCTTTTCTGGTTTATAGAAATTGGTGTCAACCGGAGGATAAAGAACCTCGGAACTTCTTCCCCAGAATGTCTGAATACGTTTTTGCACTTCACTCGAGTTTGCCAACAGATAATCAGGTCTCATTGCTGCCTGCCTATCCCAAACACGCTGCCACGACAAAATACTGCGATAAATTTCTCGTACCAGCGGGACACGATCATACCAATAATATTCGCTCGCTCCAAGCCATAATAATCGCATTGGCGTTTGAATATACGAAATGTGGGGAACTGTTTGCCCAGTTACCAAGCCATGCACGTAGCAATATGAAAAAGAAAGTACTAAATCATAGTTCTCAAAAGAAAGAGTATCAATCATCGAAGGATACAACGGCGTGGCTTGGCGATACATCTTGGCGAAAATACTTCCTCCCAAGGGAGATATTATGCGCTTTTTATCAATACCTACCTCGGTCAACACCTTGTCGTTATACGAAAAAGTGTAAATATCTGCTTGCGGAATAATTTTGTTGGCAACCACCTTCAATAAATACTCTGCTCCGCCATAGAAATTTAGGAATGGATGGAGAATCAAAACCTTTTGCTCATGTAAAGGACGCATACTGTATAGTACAATACGCTAATGGAGAATGCCACACAATTGATTGAAAAACTCGATAAGCTCATAAAAGAGAGCTCCTCTATTTTGTTGGTTTGCCATACCGGTACCGATTCGGACGCACTCGCCTCATTGATAGCGATGCAAAAAATACTGACGCTTCACTACAAAAAAGATGTTGTTACGGCACTGGGTGAGCGGATTCCAAAATCTCTCTCGTTTATACCAGGGTACGGCTCGGTAGTTAACGGCTCGATACTCGAGGCACTAGAAAAGCGAACCCCGGATTTGTTTATTTGCTTAGATTTCAGCCAACTCCACATGTCCAGCAAGTTCGATGCAGAGAAAATCGAGGAATTCATCAACAAAGCAGGATTACCCTTTGTTGTTATCGACCATCACCCAGAGACATACAAAAATCTTGATGCGGACATTTACTTGAACCTTGATCCGACCTCAACTTCAACAAACCTGCATATCATTTTCCACGAAAATCTTGGGTTACCCATACTGCCAGAAATTGCCGACTCTTTGCTTTTTGGCATTATTGCCGACACAAATCGTTTCAAGTACAAATACGGTGCTGACTCACAAGAAAAAGTTCTTCGTATTGCTGCGGCATTAATCGCACAAACAACAATAAGTATAGAGGATATCTCCAATGCCCTTGGTCGCATGGACTTAGAAATGCTAAAGGTCAGCTGTGCTTTTATTGAAAATGTTCAGTTTTTTAGTGACACGTTTGCATACACTTCACTATCAGAGGAAGATATTGCAGCAAAAAAATTAGATCAAACAAAGCTAGGAGATGCCGCGTTGTACGTCGCAAATGATATTATTTCGATGGTAAACAACGCGCAAAGAGGGTTTGTTTTATATCCACATTTCTCAGAAGAAAACACCTTTACTGTTCGCTTCCGCTCATGTAATGAGAAATTTCCCGTTAACGAGTTTGCGAAGGCACTTGGTGGGGGCGGGCATGCTCAATCGGCGGCGGCGCGAATCAAGGCGATTTCTATTCGCGAGGCGGTCAACATAGTTCTCAACACACTTACCAATGTCCAATAGGATTGCAAACCGCGGAAATGCGAACCCGAGTACTTATCTCAATGCCCCATTACAAGCAGAAATTTGCAAAGTAGTTAAAGAGGCCGGTATTGAGCGACGCTTTGGTATAATGAAAGGTATCCCCCTTATTACTAGAACACTTGCGGGCCTTGAGCTAAAAGACACCTCCCCTTGGCAATGGGGTATGCCCCCAATAAATACAGCTAAGCCCTGGCTTTGGACTGAGCAGCGAACAGCACAAGGAAGATTTTTACTTGCCTTTCAGTCTCCGTACGTTTCCAGCCCAAACGTGTTATTGCGGTTTATACCAAAGCAAGACCTGCAACCACAAAGCGTTACGCTGATTGGAAGCTGCGCAAGGAAAAACCCGCGACTTGATGCCATTTGGCTTGACCTTATGTACAAAACCAAACTCACACAGGTTACACTTCTCACTTTCCCACACCGCAGAAGCTATGTAGTGCCGACCATTCACAATGACGTGCGATTGGGGCACTTAATGGCACAGTGGATAATAAAGCCAAGTGATGAAATTGTCTATAAATTTCTACACAAAGTCAGAAACGGAGAGCCCCGAAACAACAACGATATATAATTGGGGTATCATTTTTTATTTGGAAAATATCGAACCAAGCGCACAACTCCGTACCCAATCCCACCAAGTGCCAGAACCCAAAGCGACACCTTTAACCTAGTAGCCATTCCTTTCTTGTCTGGGCCCTTTGTTACTGCCTCTGCCACTATCTTCTCTCCAAGGATGTTACCTTTTACTCGCTGTCCATTTACTTCGACTTCTAGTGTCATCTCTGCTGTTGGTTTCTTTTCTATAAAGATCTTGCCGTTTTTGTCCGTTACATACTTTTGTCCATCGATATATACCGCCGTTTCTGCAAGGGGTACTCCGTCTTGATCTGTAACTTGAATACCGAAGACCTTTATCGTCTCTGTTGGTGGCTCGCCATTTGCTCCAGTCGGGGTTGGGATGACCTCACCAGAAGTAGTTTCTGTTGCTTCTGATATTTTCTCTTGTGGGAGTAGTTCGGCTGGGAAGTTCTCTACTCCGATCATCAGCTTAAGAAGTCTGGTGGAGGATTGGTTGCCTGCTGGGTCTACCGCGTAGTATTCAAGTTCTACATATTGTCTGGGAAGCTCAGGGATATCAATTTCGTAGTTGCCAGAGCTGTTGGCGGTGGTGGTGTAGTCATTTTCCTCGTAAGTGAAGTGTATCGTAGAGAGCGCTTCTGTTATTCCTTTAATGTGTGGTGTCTGAGAAGTGAAGTAGTAATACAAAGGTGTTTTGTCTGGAACGTTGTCTATAAGGCCAAGATCGGTAATTTTAATTGTTGGTATTGTTGTGTCCAGAGTAATTGTCGAACTGTAAGCTTCCGATTCATTTCCCGCTGCATCTTTGTACTTCACGTAGACGGTTTTGAGAACATCGCCTGTTGACAAGGTAAACACTTTACTGGTGGCGTAGGCCCCCCACGATGCGCCCGTAAAGGTTGCACTTTCAGAAAACATCATCTGCGTTACAGACGTGGTGGCATCGGTGGCAGAAAGAGTGAGTGTTGCATTCTGGCTGTTTGTTAACACTGTCCCTCCGTTGATACTGACTGTTCCCGTTGGAGCACCGGTATCTAGTGTTGTTGCGGCCGACAGTACCGAACCCTCATAATTCGCGAAATCTCTATACTTTACATACACCGTTTTAGCACCATCGCCAGAGGACAACGTAAAGGCATAGCTGGCATCAAAAGGTTGCCAGGTAGCTCCAGACAGGTTCGCGTTTTCTGATACCTTAACATCTTTAGCATCATCCGCGGAAAGGCTTAAGTTGATATTACTGCTGTTCACATATGCCCCCAAACTTACATTCCCGTTTTGTGGACCGAGGGCGAATCCCAATATTCTGTCGCCCCACCCATCTGCAACATAAAGTTTTCTATCAGCGATATAAGCACTCCTTACCATACTGAAACCATAGTTATAGGCACCTACTTTACTACTGTTAAAATCAGTCTGCCCGACTACAGCCGTTGCCTCAGCAAAATTGGTGGTTGGTGTACCATTAAAAATAAGAGCTCTTGAGTTGTAATAGTCAGAAATAACAACATTATTTAATTCATCAACAAATACGTCAATAGGTAAATTTAACGTTTTATTACCTATTCCACCATTGTTTAGCACATTCGAAACCATGTCTGGTTGGCCAATAACAACATCGGCTGAAGCAAAATCAGTAGTAGGAATCGTGTTAAATATTAATACTCTTTGATTGCTAGTATCTGCTATATATAATTTTCCATTCTTCACATGCACGCTTTGTGGAGAATTCAATGAATGATCACTAACACCACCATTGTTTGCAGTATTCGAAGTCATGTTCGGCTGACCAATAACAACATCAGCAGAAGCAAAATCCGTTGTAGGTATTGAAGTAAATATCAGAACCCTATGATTTCCTGAATCGGCGACAAACAACCTAGTGCCATCAGAATATAGTTTGCCGCCTCCACTTAAACTTTTTGCACTTATTCCACCATTATTCGCGGTACTTGAGGTCTTATTTGGTTGACCGATAACAACATCTGCAGAAGCATTGTTCGTGGTTGGGATTGAATTATAAATGAGTACCCTATTATAGCCAGAATCCGCTATAAATAATTTGGCCCCATCCGAAAAACCTCCACCACTAACCCAGCCCAGCCTATTTGCCGCAAGAGCCGCCGTTCTTGATTCCATATCCACTTGTCCGACCACAACATCGGCTGGTACGCCACTTGTACTTGGTAATCCGTTATAAATCAATATTCTATGGTTGGCATAGTCTGTAACAACGGTCTTGCTGCCGTCATACATTAATCTCATGGGCATGAAAAGCGTGCTTGCGGTTACACCCGTTGTCTGCACCGTAACACCACCCGCATGAAACATGTCCGGTTGTCCTACAACAACGTCGGCGGCGGCATTATCAGCGGTAGGAATAGAGTTAAAAATCAAAACTCGGCTATTAGAATATTCTGCGGTAATAAGCTTGCCGTTATAGGTCGTTACCCCTGTCGGATTATATATAGTATTCGCACCAATTCCACCATTATTTCCCGTATTCGAGGCCATGTTTGGTTGCCCAACAACAACATCCGCAGAGGAATAATCAGAAGTTGGGATAGTATTAAAAATCAGAATTCGATTATTGTTATAATCTGCAACATATAGTTTTCCATCAGCACCAACATGAACAGCGTAAGGAGTATAAAGAGAACTTGCCGAAATGCCACCGTTGTTAGCCGTATTTGACGTCATATTCGGTTGCCCAATTACAACATCTGCCGAGGCATTATTCGAGGTCGGGATAGTGTTAAAGATTAATATGCGGTTATTTCCAGAATCAGAAATGTAAAGCTTGGTTCCATCAGAATATACCCCCTGGCAGCGTTAAGTGAACTGGCAGATATTCCACCATTATTAACTGTATTCGATGTCGTATTTGGTTGGCCAATTACAATATCTGCCGAAGCGTTGTTTGTCGTTGGAACCGAGTTATATATTAATATCCGATTGTTGCCCCTGTCTGCAACAATCAATTTTCCGTTAACAATCTGCATAGAAAAGGGCAGAGATAGTGTATTGGCTCCTACAGTTAAACCCTGGTTTGCCGATTTATAAGAGTCCGAGCGTTCTGGCTGCCCAATAACCACATCTGGTATTTGCCCATTGCTGGTTGGAAAGCCATGAGAGTAAACACTTATTCTATTAGAGTATGCCTCGGAAATTAAGAAATTGTTACCGCCATAGGCCACACCCAGCGGAGTCGAGAGTAGCTCAGAACCATCCCATGAGGGATATCGGGAACATGTAGTTGATCCACCAACAACGACGTCAGCGGATACATAATTCTGGGTAGGTATCGAATTGTAAATTAAGACACGATTTTCATTTCCACTAGGCACAACTAGCTTTCCATCAAAAACACTTACCTGTGTTCCGTTAATACCGATTGATTTCTCGTAACTCCATCCGTTTGGTCCTGTGGCACACCCGTTGAGGTTTGGTTGACCAAGTACGAAGCTTGCTGTAGCACCAACCTGCGAAAGTGCCGAGACTTTGTCGATACCATACACGAAGAATAGTGCCATTAGTACCGCAATTGTTAGAATCTTCTTGTACATAACTCCAGATTAGTCGAGCAAAGTATTAGTATTATTACATCATAAACCAATGTTTTTTGCAACCGAAACCACCTCTCAATCACCATTACCGACAAACAGCAAACTGCTTTGTTGAGTTACAGTTCTTCATATTCATTCATCTCAATTCCTTCAGAACTATCAACCATTTTCACTTTTTCTATCCTTATTTTGTACATGGTGCTGCTAATGTATTCTCCCAATAACGAAGGAATATCCGCCAATTTAGCGCCTGCACCTGCAAAAGCCTTGCTATACAGTTGAACTACTTTGGTCATCTCTACTGGTGACTTCACGCGTTCAACTTTGCCGATAGCTTGGACGCCTGCTTTCTCAGCATAAGTACTTGTATGCTCGTAAATTGCCAAAGCTATCATCGGATTTTTAAGCAATGCCTTGATGTGATGGCTTGCTGTTCTGCTTTTAAAGTACAGTGTTTGTGAATTCTCGGTCACATACCATGCCGTGAAAACTAAAGGTTGGGTACCCTCTGAAACGCCGCAAACCATAACATAGTGATTTGCAAGAAATGCCTTAATTCTGTTTTGTATTTCGGTTTTCACTGCGT
Source organism: Candidatus Dojkabacteria bacterium CG_4_10_14_0_2_um_filter_Dojkabacteria_WS6_41_15 (assembly GCA_002793355.1). GTDB lineage: Bacteria > Patescibacteriota > Dojkabacteria. Next base: position 833 of record PFQB01000104.1, on the reverse strand, counting down.
AAATGATAATTTATTTCGTTTTTCTTTTTCTGCCCGTACTCAAGGTATCCGCAATACGCTGAAAATATCCTTCATCTTCCAGTTCGGTTAAAGCCCATCCTAGCGGTGCAGCCTCGTTAACGTCTGGTAATTCTGGATATCTGCGACCTTGGTCCTCCATGTATTTGATTAACTCGTTAATCTCGACCCAACGCAATTCGCTTTGTCCTTCTAGCTCTCCCATTTGTCTTCCTGCGCAATTCTCCACAGAGCCAACAACAAAAAAATCTGTGGTCTTTCTCGCAACAATCTGTTTCTTTTTGCGAAAATCGTACCATGGACGAACCACCTGAATTTTGCAGGGTGTTACAGATAGAGGTTTTCCCTTTACACCAAATTCTTCCATCAATCCCCTGTTAAGCGTAGTTAGACGATCTTCACCGGCTTCTGGTGTTTCAGTCATCAATTTATACACACGTTCAAGCACCATTGGCTCCTCTGAAAGTATCGGATACGGTGGCGTCCTTTCGAAATAGTGCGCTAACACCTCCCATTTGCCAGCTTCAGTAACTCTTACTGGAATTGCCCCTACAGAATAATGCTCAAGCTCTATCTTTACCTCTGAAGATCGACCTTTAATTCGTGGCTCATGCCTTGTACTTGCAATTACGTGTGTCATGCTGTGGACTGGTAAACTGAAAACTGGGCGTACTTGGGATCGAACCAAGGACCACTGCTTTATAAGAACAGCGCTCTACCACTGAGCTATACGCCCAAACAGTGAAATGAAGAACCCCGCAGCAAGCTGACGGGGTATCTGGCGGTTAATTTATTTCATACTCAAAGAATGTGAG
>PFQB01000015.1 GCA_002793355.1 Candidatus Dojkabacteria bacterium CG_4_10_14_0_2_um_filter_Dojkabacteria_WS6_41_15 | reverse complement strand
CCTACGATTTCTTGTGGATTGGCCCGTTCTTTCTTTAAGCCTACAAGGATTTGTCGCCTAAAATCACCAAAATCAACCTGAAGCTTCACTAATTTGTCTGAACCCGCAACATCTTCTACTGAAAGTATAGTGCCAACGCGAATATCGATTTTCTCGAAGTCCTCAAATGAAATTGTTTGTTTTACCGCCGCCATAATATTCCTTCATGCTTTAACCTTTAACCTTCAGCCTTCAACCTTCAACCCTATCCCCTCAACTCCCTCTCAATCTCCATCAACCTGTTATATTTGCTGACTCGCTCTCCTCTGGTCGGACCAACCTTAACATAGGCACTGCCAACAGCGACAGCCAAATCTGCGATGAAATGATCGTTTGTTTCTCCACCACCACGGTGTGATGTTATTGTGATAAGGCCGTGTTCGTTTGCTATTTGGCAACAAGCGATAGTTTCTGATAAGGTGCCGATTTGATTTGGTTTAATGATTATCCCGCTAATTGCATCGTTTTCTATGGCTTTTCGTAATCGTCCAATATTGGTTACGGTTAAATCGTCCCCTATGTGTTTAATCCCCTTTGCTTTGAGTATTTGATTAAGCTTAACCCATCCTTCCCAGTCGTCTTCTGCGAGCATATCTTCAAGGGATACAAATGGGTATTTGTCTAACCATTCTGAATAATAAGCAATCAACTCGTCGCTAGTGAACTGGCGGTTTTCAAGTTTTAATTCATAATTGCCGTTGTAAAATTCGCTCGCTGCAGCGTCGATAGCAATGCCCAGTTCACCACCTGGCGTATAGCCTGCACGTTTGATTGCCTCGACGATAAATTCCAGCGGCTTTTCGTTTGTTGGAATACCATTGGGTGCAAAAGCACCCTCGTTACCACCATTAGTAGAAAGCTTATTTTCTTTTAAAATCCCTTTTAATTGGTGATAAGTTTCTAGACAGCGCCTAACATTTTCGGCAACACTACCCTGCTCTTTTGCAACGACACAAAACTCTTGAAAATCGGTGGATTCGTCGGCATGCTTTCCTCCTTCGATGATAACGGTCATAGGCTGCGGCAGCTTGTTCAAGTCGGGTTCTAAATGGTAAGTTTCAATCAGGTAGCGATAAAGTGGAAGTCTTTTTGCGTTGGCAGTCGCACGGGCTACGGCTAAGGAGACTGCCAAAATAGCATTCCCACCAAGCTTCGCTTTATCTAAAGTACCGTCTAGTTGAATAAGTTGTGTATCGAGGTCTATTTGATTTTCTGTTGGTATGTCTTTTATTGCAGGAACAATGGTATTCAGGATATTGTCAACTGCCTTTAGTACGCCATTTCCATTCCATCTAGTTTTGTCTTGATCGGTTAAAACCACGGCTTCGTGTTTGCCGGCAGAGGCGCCATAAGGAACAGAAGCTATTCCAATTGCACCCGTATCTAAGGTCACTTTTACTTCGACTGTTGGGTATCCGCCAGAGGCAAGGACTTCGTAGGCAACTAGTTTTGCAATCTTCATCGAGTGGGCAGCTAGATTATTATTATACTGTATCAAATTTTGACGAGATGAGGAAGGGGCTGTACATAGTGAAAGAGATACTGGATACTATACAAGGCCAGGGATAAAAAACTAAATTAATTGTTGTTATATGGAAAAGACGATGCTTGTTATCGAAGATTACCAGCCATTGCTGCAGGCGATTGTCGCGAAGGCGACGAGTGAAGGTATTCTCTGTTTGGAGGCTCGTTCGGTTGATGAGGCAATCCAGATGCTGTCTCTACACAAAAATGTCTCATTGATTTGGCTGGACCACCATTTGTTAGGAGAAAGCAGTGGAATTGACTTTCTAACAACAGTGAGAAAGGAGGAATCATATAAAAAGATACCGGTCATTGTCGTTTCTAACGAAACCAATCTTAGTAAAACGGCTGAATATGAATCCCTTGGGGTAGTCGCGTATTTCTCAAAAGCTGAGAGTAAACTTTCAGATATTATGGAAAAAGTATTACTGCTTTTGTCATAATTTCTAGAGTACGGTAATAGCACAAGCTAAAATTTTGTACGTTTATGTTTACACGTCCAACATAGCGTACTTAGCGTACTGCTGAATGAACTTTCGTCTAGGAGCGACCTCGGTTCCCATGAGCATATCAAAAAGTGCGTCTGCAGCAACCGCGTCGCGGACAGAAACTTGCTTAAGAACTCGTTTTGTTACGTCCATGGTAGTTTCCTTTAGCTGCTCTGGGTTCATTTCTCCAAGACCCTTGAAGCGTTGGACACTCTTGACTTTGTGACCTGCGGCAATTTGTTTGTCCACGTATATGTCTTTTTCAGTTTCTGAAACAAACCAAATCTTTTCCTTTCCAACTTCCACCTTGAACAACGGTGGCTGTGCAATGTACACATGTCCCTCGTCAATGAGTCTGCGCATAAATCGATACAAGAAGGTCAAAACAAGTGTAACAATGTGGGAGCCATCTACATCAGCGTCGGTCATGATAAT
>PFQB01000011.1 GCA_002793355.1 Candidatus Dojkabacteria bacterium CG_4_10_14_0_2_um_filter_Dojkabacteria_WS6_41_15 | reverse complement strand
TCTGTACAGGTATATCCATTAGACAACGATTTCAAAATAACCGATGGTGATATTAGCAGGATTGTTTCTATATGTAATCAAAAACCGATTTACAATTTTCTTTTTGCCAAGCGGTTAAAGGGAGAACCGTATATGGATAATTCTGCTACTGGTTTTATTGAATGGGCACGTACGGGATGGGAAACGGGTAAATATTTTGTTTTTCTCGCTCGTGATAATGAGGGTAAAATCGTTGGTGCTGTTGATATTAAGTCCGACAATGTTGATGGTGCAGAGGTTGGATATTGGATGGATGAAAATAGCCCTGGTTATATGTCAAATACAGTACGTGGTTTAGTGGAACACTCTAGAGATGTGGGCTTCAAAAAGCTGATAGCCTTTACGTTACCAAATAATGATAAGTCTCAAAGAGTCTTACTCCGGGCTGGTTTTAATCATATTGGGCAAGAAGCTCATGTTGATGATGATGGCACAGTTCATGAAAGATTTGAAGTCAATCTGGTCGTGTAATATTGAAAGGAATTAATTCGCTGTGAGATTATTACAAAGTAGTGAGTTAATCGTTGTTAAACTCTCAATCAAGGTGTGCCCAATGAGAGTGTTCTTTTGATCCAGTCTTGTGCATGTGCGGGAGATTTGGTGACTTCTACATCTGGGCTGGGAGCTATTATTGTTAGTGCATCTGTAAGATCTGCTCTAAAGTTCCGAATATTTGCAATTGCCGGTGGGTATTCTGACTGGCGTGGGTTTGTTCCAATGAACATATTTAATTATACTCTACAATTACCACAAATTTCCTAGAGATATTACAAGGCTGAGTGTTGCGGAGTTGTAATAAATACAGAAGTTATGTCACTTAAGCTCTCCAATAAGGTGTTCGGCATCCATCCCCCGCAAACGTAGTATGATTGAACAGATTTAATTTCTTTTCTGTGTTATGTACTGGAAAAAACCTCGCGATCGTCATATGGTTTACGAAGCACTGTCTGCGATAGCAGATAAGCGTTTCGAGTTCACCACAGAAAACAGAGCAACGTGTATTTCAACAACGAAAGGGAAGAGCTACTTTATCATGTATGATCTTTCAACCATGTCGATAATGTCGAACGATAATATGGCGTATTACATGGGAGAGACGAGTTATCCAATGATTGCGCTACTTCTTGTCAAAAAGGTCTTGACGTACGACGAAAAGATCCTAGCACACCTGAAAAGTATTCCCTGGAAGACGATAAACCGTCGGAACAAGGGAGATTATATGAAATCGGTTTTAGAAGTTTTGGCACAGTTGCAAGAAAAGGGAGTTGATGTAAAACATATCGACGACGAGGCAGAAAAAATATACGGTCAAGTGCTTAAACTTGAAATTGGCATACTCGGGAAAAAGATGATGCCAGCGAGTGGAGCGTAGGAAAATATTTCGTCGAATAATTGCTACTGATTGCGCCGATGTTTCAACATCGGTATTTCACAAAGTTTTAAAGGATAAATAGAAGCAACATGGATCGGGGGGCGGGGGCGTTGTTACTTCTATTGTTAAAGATCGCTCTTTCGAGCTTTTTCAAGCATAAAGCATTGAATGCGTATTATGACCCATAGTAAGCGAGTTTTCAATATTGCGTGTTAGATAATAATAAATGTCACCGAACCAATACCTGTTAGATAAAAATTGTGTCACCGAAGCTATGATGTCGTATAAGTTTACGCCATCCTTCTATGACACTGTTCGATATGACACTCACTCAAAAATATATCTTAGATTACACAAAATCCGGCAGAAAATCGAAATCCGATATACTCTCTGATTACTGCACACTTACCAATTGCACAAGAAATACTGCAAAGCAACGATTCAAACGATGCAAAGCCAAAAAGAACGCATTCATACTCGATAAAAATCCACCAAAATCTGGCAGAAAACCGAAATATTCTCAACTTGATATTGATTTCATTGGCGAACTCCGCCATCTTTCTGGTGACATTTGCGCTGAACGACTGTTTGAAATGTTACCGGAGTATATTGCTACCCTCATTGCCTCACAACCTCTCAAATACCCACTAATTACCGTCAACCGTGTAAAAGCTGTCCCTCTTGGCTCATTGAAATATCTCTATGCAAAACTTCCGGCAACCCACCAACATAAAAAGCCCAAAACTCGATCGAAAACAGCAAGCATCTATAAAAAAGTACCAAAGTTTACACAGTTCAATAAATGCACCAAGCATACTGGGTTTGTTGGCGTCGATTTTGTTGAACATTGTGGTCACGTTGCCGTATGTACATTTTGTACAACACTCACACAAACGGATCTCTTTTCCGGGTGGACCTCTCGAACTGCAACACTGGGGAAAGACAAGACTGCCGTTCGTTATGCAATTGATAGAGCCGAAAAAAGAATGCCTTTTCCCGCAACAGAATATCACTGCGATAATCAGAAATCGTTACTAAACGTCCTTTTTGATAGCATTGAAAAGGGCCAATATCTCACACGATCAAGGCTGTATAAGAAAGATGATAACGGCCATGTTGAGCAAAAGAACGATGACAAAGTAAGGAAAGTGGTTGGGTATAATCGATACGATACGTTAGAAGCACGAGATTGCTTGAATGAGCTTTATGAAATTGAGGATCTCATTAGCAATTACTTTACACCATCCCAAAAGTTGGTCAGTTACGAACTTTCCGAGAATGGCAAAACATTAAAGCGTCACCATGACAAAGCGAAAACCCCTTTTAACCGATTGATCGAATCAGACCAGATATCTCAAGAAACAAGAGAGTGTCTGATCAAAACAAAAGCAAGACTTTCTCTGGTAGAATTAAGAAAGAAATCGGATGCACAAAAAGCTAAATTAAAAACACTCAGGTCAGAAAGGGCTTGACACGTTTTTAGCTCACAGAGAATTTCGGTGACATCTAATTTTTATCTAACACGAGAATTGTGATACGCAAGTGAAAATCGTTTGTCGTTAGGTCGGTTACACACCTACAAGTCAATAGATAGATTCCGGAGGGGCAAATATCAACCCTCTCAGATGAGCAACACATGCTTTCATCGCTTCTTGATCACCCTCAACTAATTCCTGGATTGTAACTGGAAGTTTGAGAGCTCTAACCATAAGAGACACTATGGTGTTCATGGGAATCTGGTTGTTTGGATTTTCAAGCAAAAGATTACCCTCCGTTAAACAATGAAACTTGAGAACATTCCCGTTGACGCTAGCACTTATGTAAGTATCATCACTCTTTGGGCCACGTTCCAGCACAAGCGCCACTGTTGCAGCATTCGTTTTGCTGGCATAAGTCGGTAGTGCATCACGCTGAATAATTATTCGGCAAGAATCGGGTTGTAGGTAATCTGTGTCCATTTGTGGTAATTTCCCATGTCGAATATGCCCCTCAATACGCAGGTCCATGATTTTCGATATAGACTTGCTGGTCCCAAACTTTGCGCTCCAAGCATCTTGCGACCTCCAATATTCAGTATTAATTCGGGCTGGCCGCGGTAGCATCGCAAGTTCTTCTAGGTCAAGTGAGGTACAAAGTACGCCGTTGAATTCATCTACAACTGCTTGGGCAACACCAGGAGCTTTCTCATCTTCAGCCAAATGGGCATTCTTGTCTCTGTGGATCACTTGAACCAGCCTCACGGCCTGTTCTGAAATAAGGTATTTTTCGTCAGTAGACATATAATTTGTGCATTTACTTTACTTTGGGGTATTGTATTATACCCGTAGGTTGATGTTACGGATTCACAGTAGAATTGCGTCTGGATTGTTGCGTTGCCCGCTGTTCCTGCTGTGTCCCTAGCCAAACACCATATTTCTAATCTTTGCGGCAATTTCAAGAAGGTGCTCTTCATCACCTTTTTCTACTTTAGCCCATTCCATTCCCAAATCAAGAAGAGAATTCGCATTCGCTATTACGCGTTCCAAAGAACCACTTATTAGTTCCAATTTTCCTTTTTGGGAACCTCTAACATATATTCTAATCTGTGGATTTTTGTTATCCAAACCCGTGCGAGGTAATTCGAGCGTCACGAAATCCGCTTGTCCCTTTTCTTTTCTAAAACAGGTGAATTTCACAGTTACATCGTTTTGCCTATTTTCACTAGTAGGCAGTACTCTCTCAAAACCCAAACGGCACATCGTTTTTAGCGCCATTTCCCTTGTGCTTTCGAACCGTTGACTTTCAGTTGTTTGCCCTTTCCTAAGTGGAATTGGCACCGACGCCATTTCTAAGGTTGTAGCATGTGCAACAATGATGCTAAAACCATCCTTTTCGAAATGTCCTTCAGCGCGATGCTGTTTTGATATCGGCCAAACATCGACATGAAATCGATCCAACGGACATAATTGTTTTCTTTCCTCTTCAGTCAATGATTCATCAACAATGGCATCAAATCCACCGGCAATAACTTCTTTGAGTTGCTCCTTATCTCCCTTAGTAAAGACTCCACCTCTCTCCCTCTTCGTAAACACTTCAGTCCCTTGATTTGCTAATAAAACGTTTCTATCCATAAAAAGATTTCATAATTAAACTGGGGAGTAAATTATTATAGCACTATTTCACAATAATCAGCGACATTTTTTCCCAATATGCTTCCACGCTAGAAGTTGTTGCACCGGAGCTATGGTTTCTGCCGCTTCACCAGTAGGTCGAATAGCCGGAGATCCTCGCTTTGACGCCAAGCCAACCACATCAACTACCAGTCAAAGCAATCCAAGTAGAATTAATACCCCTTTCTTCATTCAACTTCCTGGAATTCAATCGTGTAAAAGGTATCATTCAGAATTTTGCTTCCATCAATCGTTCCCGATAAGCGCTTAATATATTTTTTACCATCTTCAAACGTGATCGTAAAATCTAGTACTATCTCGCCATTTAGTTGTTCCGCCGTTACTCCTGCATACTTCAGTAGTTTAGAACCTTCAAACACGTTATCTCTATTCAATATTGTCTTATACGATATCGTGCCGAGACTCTTGCTAAACATAATAAACTGTGGCAATGCTGCTTGATTTAGCACTTCGTCGTAGTACGCAGGAGACGAATTTACTACAGCAAATTTTAATGTTTTCCCACCATCGACCAGGTCTTTAGTGTGCGTTTCCGTTTCCATAGGCTCGTAAATATACGAACGTGAGGTTGAAACCTTGTTATGCGGAGTTTTGTACAAAATTTGCTTGCCAATTCCTTGCGCAAACTTCACAACTGTAACAGAAAGGTCAGTCATCTTCTGTTCACCGGCAACGCTTATATTAAAAAAACTCGTAAAACCAATGTGGATATCCTTAATGTCTTCAACTTGTCCGCCATTTTGGTACTCATTCGTAGAAAAGAAACTAACTGACATTTGTTTTTGCTGCCAGTTTACTCGTGATTCGATTTCAGTCGAATTTGCCTTCGGTGTTGTAGTCGAATTCCCACCACCAATCCCGCGAAATAGCATAAAAAGTAGTAAGAAAATAGCCAGCAATACAATAACTAACAGGACTGTTTTTTTATTCATACCCTAAGGTATTATGTTTTGGGAAAAAGTGCAAGCAATAAATGTCCTACCGCTGTTGACCTAAGAAAAACGACCTGACCGCCATCGCAATAGTGTCTGAGTCAGAACTGGAGTTCACTCCATGAAGAATACCTGGAACTCTTTGTAATAATTCGGCCTTCCCCGAACTTGTTCCTTGAACAAAGCATTGTCCTGACTCTGGATTACCGCCATTCACGAAACAGCGAGAATCACCATTCAGTAGGCGTGCAGTAAACGAATCAGACGATGGTTCCCCTACAAACATTGATTTGGTTAACCTCATTGTTACCTCTAGCTTATAATCCTTAGAGCGATTCCTTACTGGGATTTTACTTGGTGAATTTAGCTTACCTCGTCTATGCGCCACTTCTAAGACATAAAATGCGTTATGCGGATGAATGCTTCCTTTCATGTATAAACGTGCGAATTTATATCTGCTGATTCTCCATTTCCACCCAACTAGATCTTGTTTCCACGCTTCCTCGGATAAATCACCACCTAAGCTGGCACGCTCGGCTTCAGTTGTTATTGAAGTAAAAAATGATCGTAATCTTTCCTGACGCTCAAGTGTTAATTCGGCAGCTTTCCGAGCATCTAAACTGTTGCAGTATTCAAACATATCCGTAGACATTGGGAATTATAACACCTATAGTAATGCAATGCGATATCGATCTATAAGGTCATTTGCAATCTTTGTAACAATGTCCTCAGTATCCCATCCAAAATAGTTAAGTACATTTTTGATATCCCGTTTTAATAATTCTGGTACTCGCTTAGATTCCCTTATGTCGATAGCTTGCGGAAAATCAATAACATACGGTTTTTCCTTCCACCACAGCACATTAAACGCGGATAAGTCACCATGAATGATGCCGTTTGCGAGGAAAAGATCAATCAAATCGAGAAGTATATCGGCAGTATGTTGCCATACCTCCTGGGGTATTTTTATATCCGATAGTCGGGGCGCTGGGTGCAATTCATCGCCAATGTATTCAAGAAGCACGCCATTGCGGACTGCTTTTACCATCTGGGGTATATATTTTGTTTGGCTTGCAAGCTTTTTAAGAAAGTATTGCTCACGCATAATCCATGTATCTTGTATGAATTGACGACCAACTTCATTGCCTTTTCGCATTGCACGTTTTATGGCTGCTCCATCTGCGACATAACGATCCTGTAGGTAATTCTTTTGTGTCTGAAATGCCCTTGCATGGAAATCGTGATACAACTTGAGTGCATACAACGAATCATCATTTTCAGACTTTACGACCCAAACTTTTGCTTCTTTCCCAGATTTTAATTCACGAATCGGAATAACTGGAAATTTCTTTTGCGTTAATTCTTGCAACGCGGTTTCTAATTCTGTCAAATTTGATTGATAAATGTTAGTGGCGAGTTCAATGAAAGAACCCGCCACCACAACAGCTTTACTGCTTTTATGCTTCTGTAAAAACTACGTTTTTACTTCGCTTCTATCTTGATAGTCTTTGGCAATGCTTTCTCACTCTTAGGAAGTGAGATCTTTAGCATGCCGTTCTTGAAGTCAGCAACGACTTTTTCCGAAACCACCTCAGATGGCAACGTAAAAGTTCGAGTAAACGATTTTTCAGAGATTTCGCTCATAAAATAGCGTCGTCCATCCTTTTCCTCTTTTTCTTCGCGAGTTTTACCAATTACCTTCAACACGTCTCCGGTAATTGAAATATCAAGATCTTCAGCTTTATAGCCTGGTACTTCGAGTTCTACATGAACCAATCCGTCCTTTTCGTACATGTTTGCCTTAGGAATTGCACCAAATGTTCCTCCCATCAGGTCAGATGCATCTTCCCAGACGGACGGAAGCATGCTCCATGGATTGAATACTCTTATGTTTGCCATATAGTTGAGAAAATGAAATTATGAATTAGCAGTCTGCTAGGCAGTCTGCTGATAAAGTTTATCGCGCGATTTCGCCTTTGTCAAGTCCTAGGTCGGAAAGCATCCATTGAACTGAGCAATTGAGTGTTTCGTCCTAGTTTCTGAACCGCCTTACCTGCTGCTTGAAGGTTTATGTCGCTATCGTCAATGATAACATCGATATCACGATATCGTCGTAGGATTTTTTCCCAAGACTTTGATTCTTTTTTACTTCCAAATTCGGCCATGTTGTATATAGCAAATGAATCGACCGTGCTCGAAGCAACACCTACTGAGGAGAAACCGCGCTCTAAAATCAGGCGTGACGTTTCAACCAGAGACGTTGACGCAACTACAATCTGGAACTTTTTCGCATTTTCACTAAGAACAAGAAATGCTTTCGAAACAAAGTATACGGGAAGTACGCCCGCGCCGATTTCACCAGAAAAGAACTTCTTTACCCCAAGAAACTCAGACTGTAACTCAGAAATCTTACCTCCATGCCATTTCACATTCACATTAAAAGCTTGCTCATGTTCAATCTGATTAAACTGATGGCTGAAACTGTACATAACACCACCCATATCAACAACTACTACATGCTTTGAGTCCATAAATAATTATACAGCATGTGGTTCTTTACAATCTTCTCTTTTCATGTAGTTATTTTGTATGTACTACCGCATTAATGTACATTTTTGCATGATCCAACGCTTCAAAATCAGCATTCCACATACCCTTGAATGGATTATCTAGGTCGTCAATAATCAAATATGCCAATGAGATGATCAATGATAATCCGAAAACCCCTGAAATATACAATGCTATCGAATTAAACATGTGGGACAATCCAAATAATATCATCAAGAACGACATTAGTAGGAAAAGTAGTCTAAGAAGCTTGGGAATCCGCTCGATACTCAGCTGAATCCTCGAACTACGGACTCTGGACAACTCCTCATACGCAGCAATTATTGCCTTAAAGGCAGACTCGTCCCTTTTATCATCAAATTCTATAGAGTCAATTACTTTCATAATCGCGACCAACCCTTGTGAGGGATGTACCACCCTAATATTCTTTGCCAAAACGTTTGCTTCATTCACGGTCACCGTATCAATATAAGTTGAAAGCACCTTTTGCATCTTTGCACTCGCAATATCATCGTTAAAATAATCTGTAAAATTCCAAATAGAGGTAATCTTCTGAGCTTCCTCTGAAATTGCACCACCTAGACTATTGAATTGCTCCCACACAGAAACCAACATAAAAGCACCAATCAACGCGTAAATGGTGCCAAGCACACCAAGCATCCAACCAGCCGAGTTTTCATCCCTGAGAAGGGTTGCCCCATAAACATAGTGTAAAGCTACGCCAATAAAGACAATTGATAAAGAGAATACCAGTGATTTGATAATGATTTTGTTATTCATGTATTTGTTTAACTAAACTTATTACATCTTCAAGCACGTATTTAATTTTGTAACCTTGATTTTCATCAAGCTGCTGCACTAAATCAACTGGACTGAATTCTTCAAGATTTTCTGTTTGCATGTGTTTATAACTCTTATCAAAAAGATTAGGGCTTGAAACTCCAGGGTTCCGTTGATTATTAGAATAGAAATGTATGTCTCCTGTTTCCGCGTTTAGTGTCAAGACTGTTGAGCTACGTGTTGAAAACGACTGTGCATAGCGTAAGTAATGCCTTTCATCTTCCTCCATTTGCAATGACATAATTCCTCCACTCGTTCGACCATAAAGGCGCCTTGTGTGGTTACGTCCTACTCGGTCAGTAACAAGCAACTGCTCATTCTCAGTAAGATCTTTCCTCACTTCCAAGTCGCGAACTGTTTGGATTAATGCTGCGTGCCCGAGAACAATATCGTGCATGCAATCTCCAACGAAGTCTGGATAAACGACAGAATTTCGAACACTTGCCAAAAATCCTTCTTGTTGCAACTGCTCAATAACTCCCTGTTTTGGGAGAGTAAGCATATTTGGAGTGCTGTCGGGCACTACGGTAACTTCCTTAAAACAAGAATTGTAAGGTTGTATGGTCATGTTCTGTTTTGGCCTATATTATTATTGTATTTTATTTGACCGAAACGAATTAATCTTGAGTAAATCCTGAGTAAATGTTATAATCCCACGTGACAAACGTACAAATTCCCGCGTATACACTCAAGATGTACCGTAAGGTAATTAGTTACGCAGAGCGAGGTGAGCCCTATAGTCTTCTTGGTATGTATGATGGGGGTCAAGATTATGTATTTAGTTTGTTTTCCCAATCAAATTTCGTAGGGAGAATAGCCCCTAAACAGCGGTATATTAGGGCGGTCTCGCTACAAGTAGATACTGGTATATCTCCAATTTTCGCTGCTCTATCAACACAAACAAGCAGTGCAGACTTGAGAGCAAGTATCGTTAAGAATCCTCATTTTGATCAGGGCATTACTCTGATTCTGCTCCTCCCCCACGACCAGCTATTGTCGACAGAGACAGAGAGTCAACTAACTGACCTTCGTAGTACATTCCCTTGGAATTTCTCTTATTGCATTATTGGATACTCAAGCATTTTAAATTTTGTTAATATAGATCAGCAGGCCTTTTATCTCAAGAACTGGGATAGTATGCGGTTACTCGACGAAGCAGATCGAGAAATTGTAGTGTCTGTTTACGAGAACTTCTACAAACAGAAAGTTACGCCGAAAATAAGGAGCTTGATTTGCAACGAATCAGGTGGAAATCCAGGAATGATCAAGACGCTGTTTCTTCAGGCAATATCGGGCAATTTCAATAATGCTTTCGATATACAAGAATCCAACACATACGAGCGCCTTCGCCACATAACAGAGACACTTTCAACAGCCGAGCTTTTGAACATTCTTGAACCAAACCAGGCAAAGTTAAACACGAACCTAGTTAAATTTGGGTATATATCAGATACAGGTGTGCCGTTTTCTCGCTTGTTTGGTGAGTTTCTTTCCTCATCTCCCTATGTTTTTGACCGAGTTTCATTTAGTAAACTTTCTCCGCAGTTACAATTGCTGTACGCTTTATTTAGAAATAATGTTGGGAAACAGATTTCTCGCCGTACGGTGGCACAAACACTTTGGGGCAACGAGTCCAGTGCAAAATACTCTGATTGGGCAATTGATCGCGCAATATCAGATTTGCGAAAAGCGCTTGATGGGAAATTATCAATTAAGGCATTAAAGAAAAATGGCTTTATCTGCAGTGAATAATACACATCCTGACGAGTCAATCCATCGTGCTCCAGCCCAGAGAAATGTTCCCAGAACCGATTTTGTAACTCCGCAAGATATACGAAACCAAAAGGAAGCATACGTTCTTCCCTCTCGGGAGCGTTCGATAAAAGAGATACCACCTGATATGTACTTACCCAGTGTTTCGATCGATTCTGATGGAGAAATTCGAATTGGTTCTCGTATACTTCGACTGGAACCCCATAATCAACTTGCCAGTTTGCAATATACCCCAGAGCGGCACAATCGATTGGCAGCTTCCGCAATTAACATTTTTGGTGCGGTTGCCTTACCACTTGTTGAATTAAGCTTTTTAGCACATCAACCACTTAATACAGAAGGCACTGATGAGTCGGCTCTTCTAGCTACCCTCTTACATAGGGGTTTCGATCATAGCAAGCTTCCCGACATCATTAAGAAGCATGCGGACGTATTTATGACCTATGCTTTGTTATTACTTACGGAGAATCCCCCACAAATTGAGCGAATTAAAACAGTATATGAAATTGCCAGAGTAAGCAATTTTCGTGATCGTACTGACTTTGCACGTAATGACTGGAGACTTATGGGAATAAACACTCTTATAACTATGCTTGGCGATCGCGTATTTGAAATCGAGGAGCCTGCGCGGTATCGTCATATTGAACAGATACTTACCCGAGAAACTGGAGTCCCGTGCGAAAAGAGAAATTGTATTCCCTTTTTGCAAGCATATTTCTCCCAACTCATGCATAAGGCGCTGCAACTTCCGACCGATTTTCATCACAACGCTGCACATTGGAATTTCATGCCAAGCGTTAAGTCACCTTCAAGTTTACGAAAAATGTCTGACAGCGAAATCGTCGCACGAGAAGACCAGCTTCGCATGAGATTGCTTCTTCCAGATAAAGAAAGTCTCCGTGACGCATTTGCCCTTTTTGAGCGGGTACAACGCAGCCTTGAACACCAACTACATCAAATCCAATTCCAAGCACAACGTCGAATGGGTAAGTTCACATTTATTAAACCTAAAGATCAAGATGGATTTCCCCTTGTTCGGCTGTTCTCCCGTCTGTTTACCTATTCGCTCAAGCCGGAGATTCACCTTGAACAAGTTGCCGTAACTGATTATAAGGATACATTTTATGCGATAGCTGATTACCCTGCGATTTCAAATACCACCGTGAGAGAAAACACAATCACATCTGGCATGTACTTTGTTGCAATTGACTTAATAAATACACGCTCACTTAATCCCCAACATATCGAAGTTCAGATATTACCACGCGGAACCGAAATTGGTACGACGGCTATGCCAGAAATGAATTACTATTGTATGAGCTTATGGTATGCCTTAAAACAACTAGGACGGGATGAAGGAGTGCCTGTGACAACACGAAACCCAAAAGTGAGTGGTGACAACTTCTTGCATCAAAATGAGTACTACGGGCTCTGCCCGTAGTACTCATTCCCGTCTTGGAATAATCATAATCAGTGATATCCTCCATTTCGAAATGCAAATCATAATTTCTTGCGTTGAACTCTATCCACCCTAGTTGAAATTCTGCAAGGACGTCGTCGATATCGAACGAGATTATCATGACAAATCGTAACCTTTTCTGCTACAATACGCAAGGAACAGGACAACGTTTTCGGATTTTTACCCCAATTCATTCAACTTACGAAATTAATCATGTTACTAGAACTGAACAATATAGCAAAATTTTTTGGAGCCGATCTCCTGTTTGAAAACGTCAATGGGTATGTCGACGATGGCGCAATTATCGGACTCGTTGGAAACAACGGTGTAGGAAAAAGTACCTTTTGTAATATAGTCACCGGTAACGACCACGAGTTCGATGGAATGGTGAAGCGCTACCCTGGCGTACGCATCGCCTATTTCAAGCAAATGCTTGAATCGTCAATTGAGAGCGAACAAGCAGTTTTTGAGTATGTTTTAGGCACTCAGGAACAGGTTCTGGCGATTGAGCGGGCGTACCAAGCGATGCTCAATCGCCTACAAACCGAAGAAGCCACCTCTACTCTACTAAATGATTTCGGCGACATTCAAGAAGCCTACGAACTTAACGGCGCGGGCGACCTGCTCGAACGTATTGAAGTTGTACTGAACGGATTGGGAATTTACGAGGTCCTAGATACGACAATCGAAGGAAGGCGCAACATTACCTATTATTCCAAACTTAAGGAGCTTTCTGGAGGCGAACGCAAAATTGTTGAACTTGCCGTAATCTTGCTAAACAAATCCGCAAACGTTCTAATTCTCGACGAACCAACAAGCCATCTTGATATGGCCGCACGTGCCTGGTTAGAAGCCTTCATAAAGGGCTTTCGCGGTAGCGTTATTATCGTTTCACACGATAGGCACTTGTTAAATAGCGTTGCAACACAGATCTGGGAAATTCAAAATTTTAGTTTAGACACCTACAAAGGCAATTACGACCATTTCGAAAAGCAGAAAGCCGAAAATTTAGAAGCATTAAGACACCAGTATGCAACGCAAAAAAAAGAAATGGAACGATTAGAATCCATTATCACGGCATTTCAACACAATGAACGAAACGGCGGAAATTATGTAACGGTAAAGCTTTACAACGCCACCAAAAGCCGACTTGAACGGTTTAAGGATAATATGATGTCCGAGCCACCAAAAGATCGTGCCGACCTAAGTCTTACGTTACAAAATATACAACCTAAGGGTTATACCGTGGTAAAACTTGACCACTATTCTTTCGGCTACGAAGAAACACGGCCCATCTTCGACGACCAAACGCTGGTCATAACCAAAGAAGATAAAGTCGCTCTTCTTGGGGCTAACGGAACAGGTAAGAGCACCTTCATGAAATTAATCCTTGCAAAATATGCACTAATGCACAATATTGATCCTCATCAATATGGAATTGCCGATTTTTGCAAAAAATTTAAGGGCGCAATTACTCGTGACAACAGTTTTTATGTTGGGCCAGGCGTAAAAATTGGCTATTATTCACAGCACCACTCGCAACTGCCCAAAGAGCAAACTATTCGAGAACTTCTATGGCAAAATGAGATTAAAGATGAATCACAATTTCAAAGCATAATCCGACGGTATCATTTTTCCAAAGACACCGTCGATAACAAGAAGATTTCTTCCTTAAGCGGTGGAGAAAAAAGCAAACTTCAATTTGTATTGCTAATGCTTTCTGGGGCAAATACACTTCTTTTGGATGAGCCAATAAACCACCTTGATATTGATTCCATGAAAATTGTCGAGCAGGTTCTTCACGATTTTACCGGTTCTTTAATCGTCATTTCGCACGACCGCTATTTCTTGTCGAGAGTAATCAACAAGATTTTATACGTAAAGAATACCGGAATTCACGAATTTATGGGTACAGTAGACGAATATATCGACACTATGCTCTAAAAGCGAGCTACAATATCTTTAACCCCTTCATAATATCATCACATTTCGTGACATATTTCACATCATTGCAGGTGACTAAATAGGAGAACACCTCGTTCGGCCCATATAATTGGTCTGTAATAGCGCAAGGAGCTTTAACATCGTCACCATTCCCAGTACAGATGCCCGTCAAATTTGTGGCTTTTCCTGAATAATATGCAACTGCACTCGTATTCTTATTAATTTCTCTGTACAAATCGCCTAAATATGAAGTCTGAACTTTAACAAGCTTTGACAACGGAATACTCCCCTGGGTATAACCGACCAAATTAACACCTAATTGCATAATTTCGGCACCGTTATTAAGCACTGCGACTTTATCAGTGACTCCATTTTCGATGTACGATTTAAACGTATACCCTGCAAAATTAAAAAATATAAGCTCCTCGGAGCCTTGATCCCATTGAATCGTAACTCTGTTTCCTGGAACAGTAACTTGCGTTGGTGCGGTGACGACCACACCAGAATCCCCTTCGACAGGTGTAGGCACAAGTAATTCCGGTTTGGAACTTCTGCTGGCTGTAATCACAAAGTAGGCAGTTATTGCTAACACAACCATTACAACAATAACGGCGATTTCTGTTTTTTTATTCATTACATTCATACCTAGGTTATTACTTGAAGTTTAGCACATCCAGCGAAAGGCCTGCAGGGCGCAGTTCACAATTGTTATTGCCAAGTGCAAAAACTCACTGTAAACTAAGTTGTGAAGAAACTTGCTCCAAAAACAATTGCGTTAATAGAGGCTGGCAGTTGGTACGGTGTTGTAGTAATTCTAATCGCATATATGGGCGTTTCCTTCGAATTTTTTGAACCTAGCAACCCCATCCCAGTTTTCTGTAACATCACCGGATCATTTACCATGTTGTTAGATGCATGGAAAGATAAAAATTGGCAGCCCGTGGTGATCAATGTGATTTGGATTATGATTGCAATGGTGACACTCTTTAAAGTGTTTTAATGAATTTCGTCAATTACTGCTCCAATGTATTACCTTCATGAGTAAGATATAGGTGGGATTCGCCTACCTCGTAACATCATCATTGGCGCTACGCGTGAATGAAGGAACACATTGAATCCTTCACAAAAACGTGATGGGTGATCACCTTTTTGTTCGGTTCCGCTTTTATCGTTTGGTTAAACGCATCGGATAAAGCTCACCT
>PFQB01000087.1 GCA_002793355.1 Candidatus Dojkabacteria bacterium CG_4_10_14_0_2_um_filter_Dojkabacteria_WS6_41_15 | reverse complement strand
GTATACAGTTGAATATAGCTTAATTAATTTGTTGCCTATTGATACATTTATTCTTTACTAGAAAACTGGTAAAGAGCTAATTTAATTACTACCCTTTCATGAAAAAACAAAAAGTAACTAGCGAAGGCGTGACCAAAGCAAGCATAAAGACTCAGGTTCACGCACTACAAAAAGATATTATCGACTTCCTTACTCGCCACACTGTCGAAGATGCCCTGCATGCAGACTTCAGGTCAGTGAACGAACGTAGACCATAAGGATAGTTACCAGTGCCTTTTGCTGTAAATACAAGGTTTCCCACAGCAAAAGACACAACCTCCAACAAAGAACGAAGATAATTACACTAAACCGGTTATATCTTCAAAAGACAAAGGTTTAGCAAATACGTCATCTCTTTTACCCTCGAACATATTCAATCCGAGACTCAAGACATTACCGTTAATGTCCTCATAATCAGAAAACCGAACGTCACCTTCCAGGTTCTCAATTGTGCCCAAATAGAATTCCTTCACGTATTGATAATCGTTAGGATTCGTTACAGTAAATAATTTTCCGTTCCAGGTTATTTCTCGAATACTGCCTATCATTTCATCAGTTATTCCTTCCGTCGTTCCGATTTTTTGGTCAAAATAGAAGATCGCGACTTCGTCCAGCAAGAAATACATACCTGAACCGTCGGTAAAAGAGACTTTTACATATTCAGCAGCTGGAGAATTCACTGTGGCAAAACGCGCCATTCCCAAGACCAACTTCACCTTTCCTTTAATGGTTATTTCCTTGGTTAACAACATATCCAACAACCTTTTCATTTCTGCCTTCATACATCATTGTACAAACATTGTTCGTAATTGCAAGAAAGTGTACTATCAATAATGGAAGATACTACCTATATCAAAAGTGAGCTTACCGGTAAGAATGTCGGCATACTATTTATTCTCTTGGGAATAGCTGGAATGCTTGTTCCTTCATTTTTTGCTTGGGACATGATGCAATGGGGGTTTGGAACAATTACGTTAAGTTTCTTTGTCGCTATAATGGGGTTGGTTACCTTCTTAATCTACTACCGACGTTATAAAAACCTTGAGTCGCTTTTTTCCTCTGGCGAAATGCTTGCTCACTGGCATTATTCGACAGATAAATACCAAGAACAAGCGAAAAAAACATTTGAGGAGAATAAGTCAACTTATAAGGGTATTTACAAAACAATCCTTTTCTTTTTCATCACATTTACCGCACTTTTTCTTGTCTTTGGTTTTTCTTCAACCGATACTGAGTCAATGTTAGCATTTAGCCTAATGATGGGTGGTGTATTATCCATCATAACTGTGGCGGCATTGATCAGCCCTGGAATTCACTATAGAAAAGCTCTAAAAGCTGAGCCGGAAGTAATCATCGGCAAGACATCAATGTTGTTTCTTGGGCAATTACACACGTGGGGGTCAACTTTATTCCAAATGGAGAACGTTGAGGTTGACAAAGCAAAAAAACACATTACTTTTACGTTAAAATATTTAACAAAAATCGGTTGGTATACATACGAAACGTATACAGTTAATGTTCCAATTCCGACAGACGAATTAGAAAAAGCAGAAAAGGTGGTTAAGATTTTGTTGAACGCGTAGTAATGCCAA
Organism: Candidatus Dojkabacteria bacterium CG_4_10_14_0_2_um_filter_Dojkabacteria_WS6_41_15; assembly: GCA_002793355.1. Classification (GTDB taxonomy): domain Bacteria; phylum Patescibacteriota; class Dojkabacteria. Next base: position 10,807 of record PFQB01000087.1, on the reverse strand, counting down.
GAAGCTTCCGTATTTGCGGAAGAGCACGCCTTGCTACTCGCTCACCTTCTTTTATCAATTGGTCTCTCTGCTTAACGTTGTCTACCCAATTTGCATTACTAACGATGGGAGAAATAACGACATCGGCAGTTTTAACGTTTTCCCTTGCCAAAGCGCGCAGTAATAGTAGCACATAATGTTGCAGGCTCGAAATCGCATTCTTTGGATTATAGGAAAGCACCTTCTCCGAAAGATTCGCAGCAATAACAATATCCGCACCCATGTTACGAACAATTTCCACTGGCACTTGCTGAGTTACACCGCCATCAATTAGTAACTTTTTACCAATCTTAAACGGGGCAAACAGCATTGGAATCGACGAACTTGCGCGGATTGCATCCGCCAGATACCCTTTTATTATTATTACTTCCTTGCCTGTTTCCGCTTCTGCTGCAACAGCACAAAAAGGAACTTCCATTTTTTCAATTTTTGTATTGCCGAACTGCTCTTTTGCGAAGCTACGTAAGTTTTCGCCTTTAACTAAACCTCCATTAAAATTCACCTCCAAAAGTATCTTTATAAGCTCTTTAAAAGGAAAACTTGACACCAATGATTCAAGTTTTGAGAGATTCCGGCTAATAGCATAAGCACCCCCAACAATCGCTCCAGCACTGGTGCCTGCGATGAAATCTATTGGAATCTTGTTTTTGTGAAGAACCCTGATTACTCCAATCAAGGCAAACCCACGCGGTCCTCCGCTTCCTAACGCAAGTCCTACTTTAAGGGTTTTAGCCATTCTACAAATAGTGCCAACTTAATTAACTAACATAAAACCGCCATCAACATCTAAATTTACACCAGTAATAAAGCTGGCTTCATCCGATACTAAAAACAGAGCAGCTTTTGCAAGTTCCTCTGGAGTTCCTAGTCTTCTTAGCGGAGTTATTGCTAGAACTTTCGTAATATATTCCTCGCCTGCACTTGCAGACATTTCTGTGGCAACATTTCCGGGAGAGATGGAATTTACCCGTATATTGGGAGCCAATTCTTTTGCGTACGCCTTTGTTATGTTTATCACTCCGGCTTTAGCAGCTCCATAAGGCAACACAAATTGAGAACCTAATTGACCAACATAGGAAGCAATATTTAAGATGGATGCACTCTGTTGCATTGCTAAATACGGTACGCACTCTTTAATTACCTGCCAATATCCCGTAAGGTTAATGTCCATCGTATCGTCCCAAGTTTTGCGGTCTACCTTAGAATCTCCAGGCCGAATTATCTTACCAGCATTATTTACAAGGACATCTATTGCACCAAATTCCTTAATTACCTGCGTAATCATTGTTTTTACTTGAGCCTCTGAGGAAATGTCGCATTTGACAGCGATAGCTTTACCGCCTTTCCCTACAATTTCATCTGCAATTTCACCCGCCTCTTTCTCTGAAGAATTATAGTTTATTGCAACACTTGCCCCTTCCGAAGCAAATAATAAGGCAATAGCGCGACCAATCCCACGACTGGCACCAGTAACAAGAACAACCTTATTTTGAAGTTTCATATTAGTATTCTACACCGAAAAATGAATGATTAAAAAAAGCGCACCCTAAGAATAAACTTTTGGGTGCGCTGCGTAATCAATTACTATGATTGCTCATAATAATCTTCTGTTCAGGCTCGGAAACAAGGTCGCCCTTATTTCTCCGGTGTAAGAACGTCTTGCACTCCCAGACGTGAACACGGGTGCCCACGAGAGGAAAAAGAACACGAGTCATACACGGCTGGTAACAGTATAAACATTCAAATAACTTTTGTCAAGCCCTTAAGAATTGCCATTTTACGGAGCCTAACAAAAACCACCCTTTACTTTCTCTTGCTATCAATCATCTTTTTTGCTGCTTTTACTGCAATGCTGCCACCTGGAATAAAAATTCCGGCAGCATCTGCACCAATATCAAACAGGAAGTCTCGATCTAGTGATTTACCTAGATACTCACTAAAAGTTCGAGTTCCGGCTCCAGCCGTTCCCATAACCGCATCAATTTCTAAAATAGCTTTAAGATTCTTGCTCTTCCAGTGGAATTGAAACGCGTACACAGGACGATAATACAAATCGATACAAGTAATTTCTATTTGTTCTTCGAAAATCTGGTCGGCCTGGATAGCTTTAATCATTTGCGACAGCATTTCACGAAAAATACCCGAGACACGAACCTGAGGAGGAACAATTACCGCATCTTTCCCTGCCATATCACCCAGATTATCGCCCACAACGACCATCAACTCTTTGCTCAGGTAATTCTTTAATGCAGCATCTTCTGAGCCAGAAACAGCATCAGCCAAAGTAACTTCATCCAACATCTGCTTACAATGCTCGACTACGGGAATATGAGCATGTCCATTTGTTACTTCATAATCCTTACCCTCAATTGTTGTGGCTTCCACCTCACTTCCCTTAACTTCAAACTGATAATGTGAGTTTCGGTCGTATACGTAATTTGCTTTTGCCGCAACGTGCCAAAAGGGTTGGTATCTATGTTCTCGATAGATTACTTCGAAATCATTTTCTGTTGGACGAGAAAACAATCCGCTCAATTTATTTAATGTGCCGAATGCGTCGATTCTTTTTGATTGGGCTTTAACCTCAATTTCTTCGGCATTAAATTGATCTTTGATAAGCAGTATTCTTTCTGAAGCAATTTTTAATTCCAGGCCACTAATATACAAGCATCCAACAAAGTTAACAACAACTATGTCGAATTTCGAAAATATATAATTGTCCCAATTAACCAGCACCCCCCGCGAATGTAATTACCTTCATCAGTGAGGTGAAAAAGGGACTTCTTAAGGAATAGATCCAAAGCGCTAATACTAAGTCGTAATTCACTACCGATTCTTTTCCAATAACTTCTTCGGCAATCTTTACGAAACTAAGAAAAAAGAGGACAACTACAATCACTAGTACAAATCAGTTGATTTCTTCATTGCTCGTATACTAACATTAATTTGATAATTTAGCGTTGTTTTCTGCACAAGGTGTGGGCCAATTGACTATAAGCCATTTCTCGCGTAGTATCAAAGCATGAAATACTTCATGCAGCAAAAACATCTGTCGCACATCGGCAGTCAGAATGTACGTCTGCAGAGTGTTTATATCCGAAGCCTCAGCAGATAGATATTCCTGATGCTTCGGTAATAATAATTTTATTATTATCAAAGCATGGCGGTCGGAATCACAGCACTCTTTCACCCTACAAAATATTTTGGGCAATATAAAAGCCCCGTAATCGACGAAATGATTACGCGCGGTCAAAAACTTCTTTCTGATGACTCAGACTACCTCGATAAAAATTCTCATCCGAGTGGAAGATACGATATTGGTACCGTTAACTTGGAGAAATCACATGGTCCATACTTGTTTACCGATAAAGGTGAGTATTTCGATGCAACATTTAGCTGGATGACCGATATTTTGGACCCAGAGAAACATGAAGAACTGACCAACCCTAATTATATCTTTGCAATCGGACGCCTTGCCCAAGAAGATAGAACACCTACCGAAGACAAAACTGCAGTACAAGCGGCATTCGTTGACATGATGAGAGGGTTTTGGAAGGACGTTTATAAGGTACTCCCTGTAAGTGCCGGTGGTTTGGCCACCGACGATGCTATGCAACTTGCCGTTGGGCAAGTTGCCGACAAACTTGGAAAAACACCCCAAGAAATGAAAGGAGTTGCCTTTGCAGCTGCTTTTCACGGACGTTATGGCTTTGGTGCAGAAGGCACTTCGAATATTGACAAAGTTGGTCATCTTCACAATGGTAAAATGACCCATGTTTCTGCTCCAATTGTTCAATTTGATGCCGAAGGAAATATTGATGCTGACGCGACAAAAACTGTCTTTGAACAATCCATGAAGGAAGCCGACGCTTGCTTAAGCGACGCTGTTCATGCTTTCGTCGTCATTGAGTTTCCTCTTCAAGCCGAAGGTGGGGCAAGAATTGTTAACACAAACACTTTACCGACGCTACGCGAAATGTGTCAAAAATATGGCAAGTTACTTGTTGTTGACTGCGTTCAAATGGGAGGGAGAGCTTGGACTATGGAAGCTGATTTTGTCAGTCCATTTGCCCCTGAAGTCCTTGAGTGTGCAGACATTATTACTTTTGGAAAGATTTTCCATGTTAATGGCACTCTCGTACGAGATCTCGCCAAACTAAACAGAGGATTTACCGAAAATTGGGTTGATAAATTTGGACCAAGATGTCTTGGGGGAACTTGGACCGGGCACATGAGCCAAATGGCAACAGGCTACGCGATTGTTCAGACAATTCTGAAGAAAAAACTCTATCTTAACGCAATAGAAAAGGCGCAATATATCCTTGCAGGCATGAAAACACTCATGAGGAAATATCCGAAGCTTCTAACAAATGCACGGGGGCGTGCTGATACCTGTTATATTGCATGGACCTTTGCTACACCAGACCTACGCGACAACTTTAAAAAGAAAATGATAGAAAACGAGCACCTCATCTTTCTGACTGCTGGGGCAGACTCTATTCGATTAGCTCCCTTTGCAGACATGACTAATGAAGAGGCAGACGCTCTTCTGACTGCAATCGGAAACCAGCTTGCAGGAATGTAAAATCGTTTGCATAAAATGTTGATACTCAGTACACTTACTTACCTAAGTTGATATATTTACACTATGTTTCAGCCCTCCCCCGAAATTCTAAAAAAATATGCTGATGTTCTCGTTAAATTCGCACTTTGGGACGGAAAAGGTGCACGGAAAGGCGAAACCGTTTGTTTGCAGGTTCCCGAAAGCTCTAGGCCAATACTCGACCCACTTATCGAATCAACACTCGAAGTCGGGGCCAATCCATTAATCATGTTGCTTCCAGAAGGCATAGACCGATGGGAAAGTGTTCCAAGAATTTTTTACGAAAAAGGCACTATGGAGCAAATCACCTACATGCCTAAGGAGTATTTACTTGGAAGGATTCAAAACACAGACCATTACGTCTGCATGATCTCGTCCGCAAATCAAAAAGAGCTAGAGGGTGTTGACAGTAGCAAAATCATGGCACGCCAACAAGCGGTCAAATTCTATAAAGATGCACGATTCGAGAAGGAAGATGCAGGAAAACTAACGTGGGTACTGGCGTTATTTGGAACGGAGGCAATGGCGAGCGAAGCAAAAATGCCCTTAGAGGAATACTGGCAACAAATTATTTCTGCATGCTACCTTGACGAAGATAACCCAACAGCGAGGTGGCAAGAAACTTTTCGTTTTATCGACGAGTACAAAAAGAAGCTTACAGAATTGAAAATCGAGTCTGTGCATGTTACTGCTAAGGATATAGAGCTTACGGTTAAAATTGGCTCAAATCGCCAGTGGTTGGGAGGAAGTGGCAGAAACATCCCTTCTTACGAAATTTACGTTACGCCAGACTGGAGAGGTACAAATGGCCATATTGCATTTAACCAGCCATTATATCGTTTTGGTGCTGTTATTAAGGATGTTCGCTTAGAATTTAAGGACGGCACAGTTGTCCAAGCAACTGCCTCACAAAACGAGCGGCTTTTAAGGGACATGATCGCAGTCAATGGGGCAAATAAAATCGGAGAATTCAGCCTAACCGATTCCCGGTTAAGCAAAATTACTCGCTCAATGGCAGAAACACTGTACGACGAAAATGTCGGGGGAAAATATGGAAATACCCACATTGCACTTGGTTCATCGTACAAAGATAGCTACATTGGTGACATTACTGCTGTTCCTTCGGAGCAGTGGGAGACCATGGGCTTTAATGACAGTGCAATACACACCGATATTATGAGTACTACAGATAGAACAGTTGAAGCTACACTTGCAGATGGGAGCAAAAAAGTGATTTACCAGGACGGGAAGTTCACTATATAGTTAATGGTAGAATAGTGAATGCATTACGAAGACCTCCATGCGCATATCGAGGGAACTGTTTCCGCAAAAACTTTACTCTATTTGTTTAAAAAATATAGTAATCCTAAAGCTATCTTTCCAGACTATGTGACTGAGCATTATCAAGAAACAATACGTGTATTTGACTGTATGCTGAGCAACAATGCATCCGACTCCGAACTAGAAGCCTATCTAACAAACAGACTGGTTTTGAACGAACCTGCGAAAACACTATTAGAATTCCTGCGTCGAATGCCCTCCCGCTTTTTAAAATATTTCATTCGATCGAAAGAAGATCTCGTTTATGTAGTTGAAGGAACGTTGAAGCAATTTGGACCAGAATATGAACGTGTCGAGATAATCTTTGTGCCAAAATCGATAGAAAACGAATGGTTAACTGACAATGAAATTGTAGAAATTTTTTCAACTATTTGGCAAAATCACTCCCGCAAAGATAAATTCAGCTTTTCATTATCGCTAAGACGAACTAAAGAAGACATTTCAATTGAATATGTCTCTAAAGTAGTAGAGGAATATTCAAAATATGCTGACAAAGGCATCACAAAACTTGATATTTGCGACAACGAAGACGCGGTATCATTTATGGATTTAGCCTCACAACTTGATATACTGTCAACGGCAAAGCAGCAACTGACCCTTCACTTAGGCGAAACCACGCCACGGGATATGGACTTTATTTTAGACAACTACCCTAACGTCAAACAATTTAATCATGGCATTCAGGCAGCCTTTGACCAAGAAATAATTGATAAAATCAAGCGAAATGATGTGTTGCTTACCCTGTGCCCATTAAGTAACATCTTCACCGGTGTTTTATCAGAAATAAAGGTTTTGGAAGCAATTCGGATCTTCAAAGAAAATGGTGTTCGCTACGTCATCTGTAGTGATGATGCCACAATTATCAATGGTGATGTCTATGCACCGTACAAGTATTTGCAAGAAAAAGATCCCCAGTTGCTACAATTCTAGAATACGCTGAAACTAGGAAAATACTAAGTAAGCGCTTAGATTGCATGAAAATCCTATGCTGGTAATCGAAGTAAACAACAAACCAGGAAGACTATTCAAAGAGAATTTTATTCAAAAGTCCTAACAGCCCTATTCTGTTATCTTCCTTGTAATCATGTCCGTTTTTTAGCTCAAAGTAATGTTTCGGTTTTAATGCCTTGAGTAGCGCATAATCTTTTTCTGGGACAACTTCATCATTGATAGGACGAACAAAATATGTTGGGTAGTTATCCGCTACAAATTTAAACAGCTCAACTGGAAAAGTTGTTTTTGCTTCTTTCCAGAATGCTGCTGGAACATAGGTAATTGCCCCGTCAGAGCGCGAAAAGGCACTTAATCCGTTAAGATCTACCGTAGAGCCAACACGATTCCCCCAATAGGAAGTCATTTTTCTGACCAAATCGGTCGTTGGTGAAGGCGAGAGAAGAATGAGCTTCTCGATCTCCATTGGATGATCCCTAAGCATAAGACTTGGGATTAAACAACCCTGAGAATGACCGATTATTGTGATGCGCTTCTTACCATATTTTCCCTGAACTTTTTCAATAACAGTCAAAAGTTTTTGAACTTGTGTAGAAAACTCGTAGACGAAAGTGCTTCCCGTAAAATCATCAACTGACACATAATGAAAGCCGACGCCAAGAAAATGATCTTTGAAGGACTCTTTGACCATGGTGAAAATCCCTCGTGAGTCGCTTTTTACCCCAAATCCGTGCGAACAAACGAGCAAACGGTTACTGTTTTCGTTTCCAAGCAGATACCCAACGACTTGAAGCCCTGAATTTGTTATGGTCCTCAGTACGATATTGATCATAATAGGAGATTATAGCATTAACTTTGTTGATTATTTAATGCTTTTTCCACTGCTATCGCAGCTGCCAAATCCTCAACACTTGTTCCACCAGACTGAAAGTATATTGATGAATCAAGAGTAACACGATATTCGTCATGTCCAATAATATCCTTCAACTCGACCAGTTGCTCTAGCTCTTCGCTAGTTTTTGCTTGTGCAATGGTACCGCAATCTTTACTCTGGCTAAAATCTACGTAGGATTTTCCTCGGTTTACGGTTGCTGCCTCAAATTGCACCGATTTGGGGGAATGGAACAATCCAATCACCAGTGTACCCGTCGGTATGAGAGCGTCTGTAACCAATGGCTGCATAGAATACGTTGCATCAACAAGAATATCTGACTCTTTTGCGATTCGCTCAATGGTGGTCACCTCCATGTCTATATTCATTTCGTTTTTTGCCCATTCTACAAGATCCTGGTGCTTCTCTGGCGATCGTGACCAGCAGAGAACCTTTTTCATCGGTAAAACTATCTTCATAGCTTCAATGTGTGACTTTGCCTGAACTCCCATGCCAAAAATTCCCAATACTTCTGAATCTTTTCGCGCAAGATATTTCGCAGCGACAGCGGATTTAGCCCCAGTACGAGCTGCTGTGATTGGGCCAGAATCAAAAATTCCTGCAATAGTTCCGTCTTCTTCGTTGAACAAAACATAAACACCATTTAGCTTCGAGATAGTTTCGTTACTTGCAGTATAGGAGGATACTTTTGCACCGAAATACCCACTATTCCGAACGTACGCGGGACCCAAAAGTAAGTCCCCCTTTCCACCACGGTTAAGAAAGAGACGTGCAGGCATTTCTACATTACCATTACGAAGGCCAATATATGCTTTTTCAACTTCTTCGATGACCAACGTCATATTAAGAGAAACACTACTTTCTTTTCTGCTATATATTCCAATTGCCATAGATCCGATGTTTATTTTATATAGTTATTATATACACAGATTGACTTAGCACAAAATTGGTGTCAGAATTGTTGACAACATCTATGAACACTACGCAATACTTAACTAAATTGGGCCTCAATTCGGCTCATACTGCTATATACATCGCTTTGGCAGAACGAGGAGAACAAACGGTCTTGCAGTTGTCGCGAGTACTCTCAATCCCCAGAAGTTCTTTATACTTGGAGTTAGAAAGTATGCAGTCACAAGGATTAGTTACTGCAAAGAAGGAAGCAAAAAGTACTCGATATAAGGCAATTTCAGTTTTATCTATAAAGAACATACTTCAGGAAAAGCAACAGTCACTCAAGGAGCTCTTTGAAGGTTTTGACGATTTCACGCACAATATAAAAGAAGAAAAAGGGGAATTCGGACAGAAATATGAAGTAACTGTGTACAAAGGGCGAGAAGGGATAAAACAATTGTTATGGAACATCTTAACCTCCGACGCAAAGGAAGTAGTAGGCTTTTCACCTGGCACGTTAGAACATGTGGTTGACCGAGAATTTGCCGAAGAGTGGCGTGCAGAATTTAAGGCACGAGGAAAACATAACAAAATAATTGTTAATAAAGCGGTCCCCCTCACCTGGTCCGGCGTTCCGGATTTCCTGACAAAAAAGTATGTTGAAGTGCGCACACTCGAAGAAAAGAAAATTACGTTTTCGCACGAAGTTTGGTTCTATGGCAAAACTCTAGTCGTTATCAGCACAAAAGATGACCCCGAGCAGTACGGGATCGAAATTACTGACCGGTTATTAGTTTCCTCTTACCGACAATTGTTCGACTTGGTGTGGAATGAGGTCGCGAAGAAAGTTGAGTGATTTAACCATATTCTTAAGATACAGTTCACAACAGCACGAATCCCCAAGTAATTTGTGAGCTATCGCCGGAAAAACTTGAGCTGGTTTCATCTTCTCCACAAGCCAATTGAAATTCCATTGGTATGGTAAGAATATTTTAGTAATAATTTTCTATTGCAGTGTAATAAAATTAACACTATAAGATGTTCGATTGTAGCTGTGCAGGGAAATTTAAATGGCACCAATGCCGAAGAAAAGATTCTTGGCTATACGTATACGACCAAGGATAGTGGCAACTTACATAATCCAAATGATCTAGAGAAAGTTGTAGATGTAACGCAGATGACTTGGAGTGAAATGTTACGCCGCATGCTCCCGCCAACTATAGGGGAGAGGCTGACCCCTATAAGGAAACGACACAGCCGTCGTCTAGAGTGTGAAAGATGGACCGATTGCACCGTTAATCTAAGTGATGTGGTTCAATATAGTGGACTGCCTGGAGTCAGTACTTACTTCAGCATGGAAAGTTACAACTTCTATTATATACCGCATTTCAGTGTTGATTTTTCGAGAAAAGTCCCCGGGAAAAGGCTTCCACACACATACAACATTTATGCGTTTCTTGGTGGCAATCCACCTCAGTGCCGCAATATTGATTATATATCACCTGGCAGTGAACATCTACTTAGCTTACCTGGAATACAATACAGCACATACAGTACAAGAAAGAAAGTTTTGCATCAACAGTCAGATGACTTAGTAGAACGGACAAAGAATAGCTTCTATGACTTAAAAATACGACAAAAAGATGATGAAAACTCTCACAAGCATTTTTTCGGGGTGACGGTCGTGCGACTTCTATATTCGAAACTTTTATCAGTATCGCTTTCAGCGATCCCGACAGTTTCTTAACCATTCATGTCAATCTAAACCCAGAAAAAATTGGAAAGAAAGATTTCCTAACTGCAGAGGCTAGCGGCAAGCCAGTATCCTTCACTAAAATACAACATTTTTTCCCATTTACACTTGACCAGAGTCGTTTGAAAAATGACTCGGCGTACCAACAAAGAGTTTACAATAAAACTCTTCACTTTATTATTTTTGGAGAAGATATCGGCAATCCGTGCTAATTTCCAAAGCAAATAATTTGCGTGGAAATGAAGAACCCCGCAGCAAGCTGACGGGGTATCTAGCGGTTAATTTATTTCATACTCAAAGAATGTGAGCTGATTTCGCTCAATTAAGTCATATT
>PFQB01000002.1 GCA_002793355.1 Candidatus Dojkabacteria bacterium CG_4_10_14_0_2_um_filter_Dojkabacteria_WS6_41_15 | reverse complement strand
ATGAACCGTATCTCCCCGAAACAATATGTGGTTGGCACTGTTGCGGTAGTTGCCATCTTTTTTTTGTTATTTGGTTCCCAAACTCTTCCTCAATATCGAACGACGAATTTGGTTCGCGGAGAAGTCAAGAAAGAGATCGATTTCACGACGAATTGGTACCCAGTCGGTTATGCTAATGTTTCTTTAGGCAATTCACTGGATATTCGAAAGATTGTGGTGAAAGAGGGTGCAACAGTTTCAAAAAATACTATGTTGGCACAGTTGAATGACGAGTCCGAATACAATCAATTTAAAACTGCTCAGGCATCGTACTATGCTGCAATTAAGGCGAGAAATTCTGCTAAGGCAAACCCATTAACACCATCTTCAACGCTGGATACGCTGCAAGGTCAGATTAACACATCGTATTATCAAATGAAAAATGCCGAGGTTGCATTAAATCGTAAAAAGTTGAAGTCTCCAATTGCGGGTAAAGTTATTTCTATACAAGTCTCCGATTACTCAAATTCTTCAGCTGGTTCGGCGTTAGGTGCAGCTGGAGCTACCTCATCAGGAAATTTTATCGTGATTGCAAACAATAAAGATGCCTCCTTAAATGCTACTGTTTCAAGTACTGATGTTGCACGGTTAGCAACGGATATGAAGGTCACCTTTACGGCAAAAGGCGTGGACACGGTGTTAACCGGAAAAGTCGATAAAATCTCAAAAACACCGGTAACAATAGGGGCGGAAGATCCAACATATCAAATTACTATCAAACTCGACGCGTATCCATCAACTCATTTCGGTACAAAATTGGATGGTGCAGTAGTGACTGCCCAGAAGTCAGATGCTTTAATCATTCAGTACGATGCAATTACGCTAGATTCTGTTACCAAAGGTTCTGTACTTGTATTGAAAAATGGTGTTGTCACAACGGTTACCGTAGAGGTAGGAACGGTTGGCGATGATGCGGTAGAGGTAACGGGCGGTTTGTCCGAGACTGATTCGGTGGTGGTAGACAAATTGGCAGATAAAAAAATTATTACGCTACGGCCATGGATAAAAAATCTGCTACGACTCAAATAAAAACCAATTCATTGAAGGCTTCGACGACACCCGTAATAGAAATTAGTGGGTTAGATAAGTGGTACCGCAACGACGGGCTTGAATTTCATGCACTAGAAAACATTACTATACAGGTTAGCAAGGGAGAATTTGTGGCTATTGTTGGGCCTTCAGGCAGTGGAAAATCGACCTTGATGAACATTATTGGCTGTCTGGACCGTTACGATAAAGGAACGTACAAGCTATCGGGGCAAGATGTCAGCAAACTTTCAGATATTGAATTAGCGCATTATCGGGGCAAAGTAATTGGTTTTGTCTTTCAGTCGTTTAATTTGCTGGAACGGTACACAGTATTAGACAATGTGTTGCTTCCCTCCTTTTATGTGCCCGTAGAAAAACCAAGAGAACGCGCGCTGGAATTGTTGAAAATGCTAGATATTGCGGACAAAGCGAACAATCTTCCGTCGCAGATTTCTGGTGGGCAAAAGCAGCGTGTTGCGATAGCTCGATCACTTATGACTGACCCAGATCTGTTACTAGCCGATGAACCAACAGGAAACTTGGATTCTAAGACAGGAAAAGTTGTACTTGAAATTTTTAATAAGCTGCACGAAATGGGCAAAACTGTGTTGCTTATTACGCACGACGTGGCGATTGCAGGCTATGCTCATCGACAGATAAATATTTTGGATGGAGCCATCGTCAAATGATTACAAAATTGGTAAAAGTTGCACTCCGAGATATTTTGGCTAACAAAATGCGCTCGTTCTTAACCGTTCTTGGAATTCTTATTGGAATTTCGAGCGTCACCATGATGGTTAGTATCGGGGGAAGTGCCGAGGAATATATTAATCAGAGTATTACAAGCAAATTGGGTAAGAATCTGGTAATGATACAACCTGGCAAACAGAGTAGTGGTGGTGGGGTAAGCATCAGTTTTAGCGCGGTTCTGTCCAATTTTACCGATATCGAATATGGCGCTGTAAAAAATTTGGTGCCAGAATATATTGATTATGTTTCAAGAAGATTAAATACTACTGCGCTAATTAATTATGCTGGTAATGAAGAGGTGGCTTTGTTGTTTGTGGTAGACCCAGAGTATTTTCGGATTGTTGACATTCAACTCCAGTCAGGACGATATTTCAGAATTGGTAGCGATAATGCGAAAGAAGTAATTATTGGGCAGGGTTTGGCGCGGAAACTCTTCAAAATGCAAGAGGCTGTCGGTAAACGGATCACCATTAATGCAAGAGACTTTGTGGTTGTTGGTGTCGTAGAGGATGTTGGGCAGGCTGCATTCGGAGGTAATGTTCTCGAGGCATATTTCGATACACGAACGTATCGTGATTCGTTCAACAAGCCGGCAACGGTGAATGCAGTGGTCATTGGAGCGAAAGAAACGGTTCCAATAGATGTGTTAAAAAAACAGTTAGATCGGAATCTTCGGACTGCCCACAATCTTTTGCCAAAAGAAGACGCTGATTTTTCTATCACAACACAGGCGGATATTATTGAAACCTCGGCTACAATCCTTGGCACGGTGACGTTGTTTATTACCGTAATTTCGGCTATATCGTTGTTGGTCGGCGGCATTGGTATTATGAACATTATGTTGGTTTCTGTTAAGGAGCGTGTGAAAGAGATTGGCTTGCGGAAAGCCATTGGGGCAACAAATCAAGATATTCAAACACAAATCTTGATTGAGTCTGTATTGTTTTCGTTAATTGGTGGCGCATTAGGTATTGTGCTTGGTGTGGCCAGCGCGTTAGTAATCGAGCAATTAGGGGGCTTGCCGTTATTCATTTCGACGAATGCGGTAATCACTTCTCTTGGAGTTTCATCGTTTGTGGGGATTGTTTTCGGATTGTATCCGGCCATTCAGGCTGGGAGATTGTCGCCGATTGAGGCGCTGAGAAGCAACTAACTGTTAACTGCTAGTAGCTAACTGCAGCTATTAACTATCAGTTAGTTCTGGTGTAGTATTGTGCTATGGCAGAACAACAAACACAACAAGTCGCACCCAAAACAAACAAAGTTTATGCATTCATTTGGGGAATGGTTGCGGTGGCAACGCTTTGGTTAGTTGCGTCACAAATACCGGCGCCGGTTAACTATTTATCATCAAATATTGGTGACTATGATAGTGTTGGAAGTGCACCAAGCTATTCACTCGCAGATTCTAAGAGTAATGTTGCAGCGTTGCCTGTCGCAAATATGACCCAAACCCGCAAAGTGACCACAAATTATCTCAGTGTTCATGTGGCAGATGTTTCAAGATTCCATTTACAGTTGACGGATTTTGTCGAATCGATAAAGGGAAAGGTAATGAACGAGTACGTTACTGTTTCAACTGACGATCAATCAGAGTCAGGCACAATGACTGTATTGGTTCCAAATAAAGACGCTTCAGCATTCTTCAATTTGGTTAGCAGCAACGTAATTAAAGTTGTTGACCGTCAAATCAGTTCTTACGAAATCACACAAGAATATACCGATATTGCAAGGCAATTAGCGCAATACGAAGAAACCTATGCAAAAATTCTTAAATTCTATGATAAAGCTAAGACCGTTTCAGAATTAATCGAAGTTCAATCACAACTGACCATGGTCCAGCAAAACATCGACTCGTTAAAAGGCCGAAAGATGGCTTTGGACGAACTCTCGTCAAATACGCAATACACGATTTACTCAAGCACAAACGAGTTTAATCTACCGTATGTACCTCAAGGCACGTTTGAGTTTGCAAAAACGTTCAAGCTCGCAGTGCGTTCGCTGATTGCGGCAACGGACAAATTGACCACCTTGGTGATTTACTTAGTGGTCTTTGCGCCACTTATCGCAGTTGGTGTGTTGGTTGTGTGGGGAGTTAGGAGACATAAAGCAAGAAAGCAGTAGGGAACTAAAGCAATAAAGCACAAAATCACTGGAGTCTGAAGGTTGAAGATTTAAAGGATAAAGTTTAAAGGATAAAGGAAAGAGAAAAGGGCTGTCAGCTAATAACTAGTAGCTAATAGTTAGCAGTTATTAGTTACTCTTCAACAAATTCCTCTTCCTTTTCTGGCAGTTTAATCTTCTTGCCTGTAATATCTTCAATCGCTGCAAACAGGGTTTCTGGCTCTTGGATCCCCATGTATTGTTTGGCAATTTCACCTTTGTAGAAGATTAACGTGGTTGGAATAGTGATAATACTAAAACGTTCGGTAAGCTCTGGAAGCTTTTCAATTTCCACTGAGCCAAATAAAGCATAATCGGCCAGTTGTTCGTGCGCAATGTCTAGACGCTCTTTGTACATACCGCAGGCGATGCTGCTTATCGCCCAAAAGTCGACGATAACGGGTTTGTCCTTCTGGTTAATAGCGTTTTCGAATTCTTTAAGCGTTATTGATTTAAAATCCATAGCACTATCGTAGTGATTTTTAGTTCAGTTGTCTAGTATACTGTTATATGTCATTTTTTAGAAAGAGGGGATTCCATTATAAAAAAGATGCTCGAGTGGATTTGCACTCAACAAGTGGTAATGTCGCAAAATTGGCACGTGAACGAGTGAGGAAAGTAACGGTAACTAAAATGGGAAACGCTGTTCGAGCCGTTATCTTTGTAATACTTGCCGTTATTTTTCTGGGCGGTTTGCTAGGGTTTTTGGCTTTAGTGGGATATTCGCTAAAAACTGGAGGAAATGTTCCCTTTACTCAGAAAGTCATGGGATTTTTACGAACAACTCCGGTACGGTATCTACTTCCGGCGACGGACACAAAATCCGAAAAACGTGGTGTAGTTGGAGTGCAGGATGTTCCGGAGGTCCCTGAAAGCACCTTTGTGTTTCTTGATTATATAACCAGAGTAGGGGAATATGGGTTTACATTGAAAGAGAAATCACTGTTAGCCGCCGAGTCACAAGCTTTATATGAGTTTGTTACCAGCGGACAGAGTGTTTATCGCCTAGCGCTGACTTCTTCCTGGGAGGAAGTACAACAATTTTATCAACAAGAATTACCAAAGCTGGGCTGGAAATTCGAAAACAGTGTCACAATTTCTGACACCGAAAAAGTACCTGGCGAGTACTACACAAAAGGTGAAAAAGGGTTGCACGTATATACAATCGCTGAAGATATATGGTATGAACAAGTTACAAAACTTCAGGCAGAGCAGGGACTGCATGACAAACTTGTCGCGTATAAAGCTAAGCAAGAGTTAGTTGAAGCTGCGTCTGGAAGAGATTTACCCGCTGAGGCAGTTTGGAAACTGAGTTATTCGCGAGATTGGGACGTTGCGTTGCAAAAAAATGTGATTTATGGAGTAAATAACATATATTTTACTAATAATGCTTCAACGGAGCGCATCACGATTTCGGTATTAGGCCGGTATAAGGGTGAAGTAGTTGAACTTGCCTATAAAGATTTAGAGAAGGTGGGCACGGAGTATATTTCAACTTGGTTAACCACGCAGCAAACAACTGTAACGTTGACGGGGTTTTCAAAGCATGAGCGAGTGGTGGCCGGCGGTAAAGCACTAGAATTTGCCGATCTTAAGAATAGAGCCTACTTTTTGTTCCTGTTGAATCGAAAGAACGGACTTTATTATGTTGTCCAGTATGTTGGGAAGGAAAACCCGGAATTTTTTGAGTACATTAAGGGGAATTTGAAGAATTGAAGGATAAAGGATAAAGGATAAAGGACAAAGGATAAAGGATAAAGGATAAAGGATAAAGGAGTAACTCCTTAACTGTGAAATTTCTTTAAACTTTAATCTTTACGCTTTAATTCTTTGTACCCTTTCTCGTCTCCGTATTCCATAAAATCCTTGTGGTGTTTCGGTGGGATAAAGTTTGAATCCTCTTCGTGCTTGATGCTGCACCAATATTTTTCAGTTTCACCGGCGATTTGGACCGCGTAGGCGAATAATCCGTTTACATAGCCACAGTACATGCAGTTAACTTTTTCCATGGGTTTGAGGTAGGAAAGTTTCTGGTGATCAATTTTAATGTAGCGAGATCTGGGAACATAAGTGAGGCCATAGAGGGGAAAAGCAACTCGATGGTAGACCTCCATGGTGAGATCGAGAAAAACTGTTGGTACAACCATGCCATAAATGAATGGCATTGAAGCAATGTGGCGTAATCTGCGTTCTGGATGTAGTTTAAAATTCATTGAAAGAATTGTACCAGTTGAGCTTTCATTAATCCAGCAGAGTGAAAAATCGTGTGGTTTATCGAAATATCAGTTCTCGTGTACAATGTCTTATGCGACGAGTACCAGGCCCCGTGGTCTTACTAATTCTTGATGGCATTGCCAGTAACGAGCCTTATGATGGCAACGCTGTTGCTGCCGCTAAAACACCATTTTTGGAGAGTTTGTGGGATTCATATCCACATGGTTTGTTGCACGCCTCGGGCGAGCACGTTGGATTACCGGTGAATGTTAAAGGCAATAGTGAAGTAGGGCATACGAATATTGGTGCAGGACAGGTGGTTTACCAATATCTGCCCAGAATAAACGCGTCCATTGAAAAAGGAGCCTTTTATACAAATGAAGCATTAAGATCGGTTATTGAAAAAACGAAATTACAAGGAACTGCTTTACATATTCTTGGTTGTTTAAGTGATGGAAATGTCCATACGGCGATAGGACATTTCAAAGCAGTTCTGGAGTTTTGCGCTAAGAACGGACAAAGAAACGTGTTTTTTCACGTATTTACCGACGGGCGCGACGCCGAGCCAAAGTCGGCGTCGCGCTACTTCGAGCAACTTGAGCAGTGGCTCAAGGAATATAAAATTGGCAAATTAGCAACGATTATCGGACGTCAGTATTCGATGGATCGTAACAAAACGTGGCCAAGAACGCAGCGGGCATACGACTTACTTACGTCTCATATTGGGACGGCCGTTTCTACCTGGAGTGAGGTACTGGCGAAATCGTATTCTGCAGAAATAACCGACGAATTTCTAGAGCCCTATGTGTTGCAAGACAAAGAAGTAGAAGCGCAAGGTTTTGTGAAAGATGGTGATGGGATTATATTTTTGAATTTTCGTCCGGATCGCGCACTGCAATTATCACAAGCGTTTGTGATTGAGGAATTTTTAGGTTTTGAGCGAAAAAAAACAATAAAGAATCTGTCCTTTGTCTCCATGGTCCGTTATCAAAAGGATTTGCCCGTGGCTGTTGCTTTTCACCCTATGGATGTAAAAATGCCACTCGGTAGGGTGGTTTCTATGGCGGGAATGCGCCAACTTCGTCTTACCGAGTCACAAAAGTTTCCACATGTGACTTATTTTATAAATGGTGGCGCGAATACGGTTTACCCGGGAGAAATGCGCATAAATATCCCCTCACCTGATGTGCCTACCTTTGATTTAAAGCCAGAAATGAGTATTTATGAAATTACCGAAACGTTCAAAAAGAATCTTGGATATAATGTTTATGACCTGTTTATTATGAATTTCGCTAATGGGGATATGGTGGGACATAGTGGTGTATTTGATGCCGGGGTTAAGGCTGTTGAACACGTAGATACTTGCACAGCTCAAGTTGTGAAACACGTCTTGGCACTTAACGGAGCTGTGTTTATCACTGCCGATCACGGCAATATCGACGAAATGACGAACCAACTTACGGGCGAAATGGATACAGAGCATTCGATTTTTCCGGTGCCGTTTATTAGTGTGTACAAGAATGCAAAAAACAGTTATCAGTTGCCGTTAGGTAGTTTGCAGGACATAGCACCGACGGTGTTGGATTTTCTAGGTATCGAGATTCCTCCCGATATGACTGGGAGAATATTGGTAGAGTAGTCATGCGATAGTAACCGAAGTTGCCGAAACTGTAGAAATCTCCATTAATGAAGAATAACTGTGAAGGCAGGAACAGTTTCCGGTTGCCAGAGTGCTCCAACCGTCTTTCTAACTGTTTCAAGTGACTCTACATCCAATTTTGCGGTAAGGATTTCTTCTTTATCGGTTGAACCTTCAGCTAGCACTACCCGGTTAGGACAGATTATCAGTGAGTGCCCAAAAGATGGAAAAGCAGTTAGGTTTTTCCCAATGGTTCCTGGAGCAACGATATACAAATCGAACCATTTTGCTTGAGCCTTAAGAGAATCTACCCATAACTCAATCGATCGTTTTGAAACATTGAGAGAATAAGAAGGAACAAGTACGATATCAACAGCAGATTTTCTCAGTTCATTAAAAAACCATGGTGCATAACGATGAAAAGTATCTTTGCACACTAATATGGCAATTCGTCCGAATTCAGTGTCTGTGATATTTAGAGTGGCTCCAGCAACTACTCCTTGCTCAACTTCTGGTGGAGTCAGTACAATTTTATCGTGGGCTAAAATAAGTTTACCCTCACGATTAAACAAGAACCCTCGATCGTGGATTCCGTCATTTTCTAGAACGCCTGTCGCTCCGAATAAGTAAGTACTGTATTTCTTGGCAATGGCAGAAAGGAAGTTGAGAGCAGCGTAACCGGTACTTATTTCTGATCTTGGTGTAATGCAATCTTCGGGTAACCCAACCATGTCAACGTTGAAAGAAGTAGCTTCTTTAACTAGTCTTTCTACTTGTGCCTCACCATCTGTAGAATTAGTTGGAACCGTAGTCTGAAGAACTGCAACCGAAAGATCTTTTAGCATGATGCCACTATTATATCAAAATTATTCACCACAAATCGACTGATTCTTGCTATAATCCCCCAGATGTTACTTCATCGAAAAATGCAGCGAAAAAAGATTACACGGCTTGTGTTTTCAACAATTTTTGTTGGGGGAGTATTTTTTGCAGTTGCTGGCTTCGTGCTATTTCGTTGGCTTGCTACTCAGGGTGAAGAACATGTTGCAATTCTTCAATCTATGGCTATTTACACAAGTGGTGTGTCTTCAGAGCTAGAGGTAACTATTCCCCCGAAGTATATCGAAGAAGCAGTTGATCCTAGGAATACAGAAAAGTTTAAGAAGAAAGTTACGGCGGTAAAAGCGTTTTTCAGTAGTTATGGGGCACCACTTGCAGCAAATGCGGAGGATTTTGTTAGAGCAGCTGATACCTATGGTATAGACTATCGTTTATTGCCCGCAATTTCGATAGTAGAATCGACTGGTGGGAAGAAACTGTTCCGCGCCTACAATCCGTTCGGTTGGGGAAGGTCGGGTTACGCGTCCTTTAAAGCAGCAATTTATGATGTTGCACGGGGTATGTCGAATTACTATGCCGGTGGATTACGCACGCCTCAGAAGATTGCCTACCGCTATAATCCTGTAACCCCCGAAGCTTGGGGCAGAAATGTTGCCTCTTTAATGAATCGAATGCCTGCGCTATAATGAGTTCATGGAACTACAAACATTTCTTCAAAGGAAGCTCTCTATTGTTGCAATTATTGGTGTCAGTTCCTTTCTCGGATTGCTTTGGTTGGTGGGGGATGGGGTAGTAAGATACGCTTCGTTGTACAATCAAACCCAAGTGCTTGGTGAGAAAGCTGCGGAAAGTTTTCAATGCCTACCCTCGACTACTTTCGATAAATTCTTTGCAGATTCCGAGAAATCGATCACACTATATGCACCAGATAAGACAGTTTCATTTCCACTTAGTGCGTTAAAAAAATGTTTTACGGCGACTGGATGTGATCAAGCCGGCTTTTCCTGTTCTGTGGGAAAGGTGCAATTGGTTGTTTCGTGTGCTAATGAATATTTCAAAAAGTTTCCATTGGGTGTCGAGCAATATCGTGTAATAACTGGAGCTGGTGCATCAGCGCAGGTGCGTATCCAGGACTGGGAAGTAAACTACGATAATTTGGTGGAACAATTAAATACGGTTATTGCGAAAGGAATTTCGTACTGCCAGGTTGAAGGTTTACAAGAAGCACCTCGGCAAAATCTTGGAACAATTCAGTTGGTTGTTGCAGATGAGACTCCAGGCATGATGGCAGGCAGTTTCACAGAACGATTTATTGAAATTGATGCAAGTAAGAGCAAGCTTTATTATTGGAATAAGGGGCAATACCAAACCTTCTCATTAACGCATGGTGTGCGACTTCCAAAAGAAGGAATATATCTTCGAGATAATGTTACACTTCGTCAGATAATTGGTTCTGTAGATGTTTCATACATCGAGAAAAACACCCAATCAACTGATTATGTCGTAGTTCACAAATAAAAGTGTAAAAAACGATGGGAATTCCTTACAATAGAATCGAAGGGTATGGGACATCGGATAGGTTGATTATTCGGAATCAGGGTGTAGATCCCCGCTCTAAAGCACCTGGGGATACTCGGGATGGAAGGGATAGAATAATAGTTCTTAACCGCGACACTGAAAAAGAGACTGCTAGATCTGAAGGTATGTTGGTTTTTGTCGAACCCGGAACCGCAAGAAAAGCGTTCAAATTGATAACAGATACCAAACAGGATTCAAAAATACAGCCTTGGGAATTCAGAATCTTACAAGAAAAACCCCAGGGGGCAAAGCATTATCGATCAATCCGTAGTAACGCCGATGTTGAGAATTTTTGCAGATTATTTCTTTTTTTGGTCCGAAAAGATGAGGCTGGCCAAGTTAATCGAGAAAAGATTAAGGTTGGAGAGGCTTTTTGTGCGCCACAAATTGGAATGCCAGCCGTGATAGTCCGTGCAAAAGGAGAATACAGGCGAGACGGAAAGTTCAGAGAGGTTATTATTACCAAACCACTGACCGAAACGCAGTCGACGGCAGTACTGCGTGTGGCACGAGCAGCTGCAGTATGAGCGAACCGTAATATATTTTCGGTTGTGTTATTTATCGAGTACAGTAACAGTCAGCCCAACAGAGAAATTGTTCGCTTTTGCTGTTCCCCCGTTTACTTCTAATACGGTTCGATAGGGTGCTTTAGGAACATAACTGGGACAAGTTGTTTGTGTTGGATCTAGTTGTTTGCAGGGGGGGACATTCGCCCTAATATCGATAATTTTATTTTCGCTATCGATAAAGATTAGGTCCAAAGGAATCTCACAGTTTTTCATCCAAAACCCTCCCTGTACGTCATCCTTGAAAATAAAGTACATACCGGCATATGGATCTAGCTGTGTGCGGTACATGAGGCCTAACGCGCGTGTCTCGTCTGTTTGCGCGACCTCGGAGGTAAAGACTACTGGGCCATGTGGCGTTTGGATACTAACGATAGCCATGGTAGGGTTGGGATTCGGTGTTGGTATCGCCGTAACCGTTGGTGTTACTGGTGTTGGTAGCATATTCTTTAGTGACGCCAAGGAGATGTTGGGCAAGAAGCTTCCAAATGGTGAGCTTTTGATTTGTTGGTATTGCAGTGCAACGAGAGTAATTCCACCAACGACTAGAACGATGGAAATAATCCAACGTAATTGTTTAAGGAGGGAAAAGATGAATTTGAACAGCATGATAGAGTGTTATAGCTTAATCAATGATTTTGATTCTACGTTGTAAAGATAAATATTGGAGCCAAGCTCTCTCAAGTCGGGTGCTTCCCATTGATTATGGGCAAAAATACTTGAACCTGTGGGTAAGGAAAGTACGCCAGTAATGGCTTGAAGAAAAAGTCCAACTATTTCTTGGACTTCCATGAAATTATGGCGTTCAGCGATAGCTTCTTGACTGACCGTGTCGGTCATCGGAGTATCGACAGAGCTAGGATGAATGTTTAATAATTTGATTTCAGGATGTTCTTTCGCATAGGATTTCGAGTGCAGTAATAGCGCCGCTTTAGAGGCGCCAAACAGTCCAAAACTTTCCCACCCAAGTACCGCTGCGTCAGAAAGAATATTTATTATCTGGCCATCTTTTAGCATATTAACGAAATAACTAAGAAGCTCCATGGGGGTTGTGTACTGAATTCGAAAAGTATTGTTATAGGCTGCTTCATCCCATTGATCAGCTGGTCCAGTAATGCATACGCCCGCATTATTCACTAACAAGTCAATCTTCTTTTCTTGAATTTCTTTAGTGAGAAGTTGCTTATCGAGTGGCTTGGCCAAGTCCATGATTATTTGCCGGAAATTGCTATGTGCCATTAACTCGGGCGCTTCACGTCTAGAAATCCCGTAAACCTTCCAGCCCAAATATAACAGTGCCTGTGCAAAGGCTTTACCCAATCCCGAGCTTGTCCCTGTGATAATTGCAACCTTCATGTATGGAAGTATAGCGCTTTTTGAGGTGCGACCTCAAGAGCTCGTTGTTTGTTGACTTTTAAGGCGGTGTTGATAATTGCAAAGAGGGATACTTCGAATTTTCTTCCGAACAAAGAAGGCACAACATCAATAGCACTGTCATATTGACCAAGAGAGCAGTTTGGGTTTATGTCAACAATGTAGGGTGTTCCGTCTTGATCAACCAGGATATCAAACTTAGCATACCCAGTAACCCCGCAGGCACGGAACCCGCCAATACACAGCTCGCGAATCTTTCCGTCTGAATCGTCGTAAGGGCCGTTGTAAGCATAAGAATCTTCGTCTATCCATACCGCCTTCCAACTACAAAACGAGTAATCGGCTGAAAATATCTTTTGCCCAACAAAAACATCGATATCATTGTCGCGTTGGATTGCAATACCGGTAAGTTCCTTTCCTTTGATATATTTTTCGACCAATGCTTTGGATTTGAAGGTTTTCATGATGGTCTCGCAACGTGTACGTACCTGCTCTAGTGTATAGCAAATTGCTGTTTCGTCCATGCCAATGCTGCCACCCATGTGTGTATTTAACTTGACCATTGCGGGTAACAGTGGAGTGATTTGTTCCGAGTCGATATTATTGAGGGAATCGATAATTGCATAAGCTGGCGTGGAAACATGGTTTTCTAGCAGGCATTCTTTAAAGGCATCTTTGTAACAGTTAAGCACAAAGGTCTTTGCGTCAATGCCTGTGTAGGGAATCCTTAAGGTAGCGAGTGTTTCAAAGGTAGATTTTGCTTTTAGTGTATCCCCGTCCACGGTTTCGACTAAATTAACGATTACCTCTGGATTGAAACTACGGATTGCTTCAACGACATTATCGTTCCAGGGGATAAGAAATACTTGATAAGAATAACGTTCTAACAGCTGTTTAAGGTCTGTTGCGCGCTCGATTACATCAAAATCTGATAAATATTCTTGCTCTGTAGGGTATTTTCTCTAACTACATGCGTGTGAACAATAGCCACTTTGTGGATATTCGGTCTGCTGAGGGGCACACCTTCATCGTCATTGTTGCCTAGTTCATTTTGTTGCATGGTTGAAAGTATAATATAGTTAATAGTAGCAATGTAAAGGGTGGGGAAACGTTGAATCTACGGAGACTTTTCTTGGCTAAGATGCTGAGAAACCTTTCAAGATTTTGTCAATCATTCTGGGCGTATGCTCGTGGATGCGTGTAAGTTTTTTTGCATCTTCCATTTTGTACCAATGGTGGCCAGTAAACTCTTGCTCATAATCAGGTCCTTTCGTAAAATCAGTATCCTTTGACACAGGGATTAAGAACCAAGGCTCCCAGTGGAAGGCACTAACGGTGTGAGTATCAAGTTGTGAAAGGAAAAAGGGCGAGTTGGTAAAGGCTGCTAATTCAAGCCCCATTTCTTCTCTGCATTCGCGCACAACGCATTGCTGAAAAGTTTCGTCTTTGTCTAAATGTCCACCGGAGGTAAGGAGTAACCCCGATTTCTTGTGTTCGAACAACAGTATTTCTTGGTAATCAGGTGTTACACAAACATTGAATAATCCAAAATGTTCGGTGGGGTAGTCCGGCTTTTTCGAAATCCGGCAATACTCTGGAGTATCCGCGAGCCACGCTAGCATCTTGGCTTGCGTGGCTCGCTCAACTTCATCAAAGCAGGAAACATTGGCAATCTGCGCCAGTAACTCTTTTCGTAGTTCTGGTTCGGACTTCATGGCAATTACAGTTCGATTGACTTAGTGGCTATTACATTCTTAATTCGAGCTATTGCATCTTGCAATGAAATACCGTTAACATTTTCACCGGTTCGCAAGCGAATACTCACCGTGTTGTTTGCAACTTCCTGTTTACCGAGAATAATCATGTATGGTGTCTTTTGCTGTTGAGCAACCAGGATACGCTTTCCCAACGTATTGTTATCTTCGTCAACCGAGATGCGGATTCCTGGAATTTCTGCTTTGAAAGCTTTTGCAACCTCTTGTGCGTAAGGTTTCTGATCTTCGCCAATCGGGATAAGAACCACCTGTTCTGGATGAAGCCAGGCAGGGAAGTTTCCAGCGAAATGCTCAATTAAGAAGGCCATTACTCGCTCAATTGCGCCAATCGAAGATCGGTGAATCACAATTGTTTCCTTTTCCTTGCCGTCTTCGTCAATATACACAAGCTTGAAGCGTTTTGGCATCACAAAGTCGTATTGCACCGTAAATGCTGTATCTTCTTTGCCCAGGACGTTCTTCATTTGGATGTCGATTTTTGGACCGTAAAAAGCCGCTTCGTGTTCCGCTTCATAATAATCTGCGTTTCGTTCGATCAAAACTTCACGCAACACGTTTTCAGCAA
>PFQB01000065.1 GCA_002793355.1 Candidatus Dojkabacteria bacterium CG_4_10_14_0_2_um_filter_Dojkabacteria_WS6_41_15 | reverse complement strand
GCGGTTTCAATTAGTGTATGAACAATATTAGACTACACAACTTTCAAAATGATTTGCTTCGCAAACTCACGCTAAGCAAAGAAGACTTACGTTTTAAAGACTTGCTTATCGACGGCTTAGAGAGCGAGCACATGAACTATCATTTCAAAAGCTCATAGATTTAGGGCTTGTACTTAAGTCAGATCGGGGATATTCACTTACCGACCAAGGCAAAGATTACACGAACTTGATGGACGACGCCATTTCTGAAGTTGAAAAGCAGCCAAAAACTTCAGTCATCGTCGTTGTAGGCAGAAAGAATAAAGAAACAGAAAAAGATGAATTTTTGATGAATAGGCGACTTCGCCAACCCTATTTTGGCAAAGTCGCCACAATAACGGGAAAGGTGCGCTTTGGAGAAACGCTTGAAGAAGCGGTTCTGAGAGAACTATTTGAAGAAAGCAGATTAACTGCTAAAACGGTAAAATTAGTTGGAATCTATCACAAACTCAGAGTACGAGAAACAGAAACCGTGCAAGATGTTCTCTTTTACCGCCATTTCGTAACTGATGTTTCAGGCGAATTTATTGATAGGATTCCCTTTCAAGAAAACTTCTGGGCTCCCCGCGAAGATATCCTCCAAAGAAACGACCTTTACGACAACTTCACTCTTGATTCAATTGATGATTACCTGGCGATGCCCTTGAATTTCTCTGAAGACAAAAGAGAGGCCCAAGACTATTGAGCTTTTCGTTCTACTAAGTCAACCATATAGAGCCTTGTGGTCACTTAACGAAATTTTAATCATCTTTTTTCTTTTGATTTCAAAGCACTCCGGCACCAATATATGGTCAAATTGCTGGTGGAACGGATACCTCGTGGTTTTTCGTTTAGCAAAAGGACTCTGCAATTTATACTGTACGATAAGTTTGTTTACCTCAGCACGTTCATTATAAAAATAGTCCTCTATATGATACCCACAAGCCCAACCGATCATGAGTCGAAAAAGAGCGTCACTCACAATATTAAAATCACCACAAAAGATAGT
This sequence comes from Candidatus Dojkabacteria bacterium CG_4_10_14_0_2_um_filter_Dojkabacteria_WS6_41_15, assembly GCA_002793355.1. Taxonomy (GTDB): domain Bacteria; phylum Patescibacteriota; class Dojkabacteria. The sequence continues at coordinate 1,746 of PFQB01000065.1, read as the reverse complement.
TCGTCCATCTGCGTATCGCTTCAGAAGCGTAGCAAGTTGCGCTACTCGTACTTGTGGCCTACAGGCTATCGATAAATGAGCGTTAACCACTCGGTAGATTTTACCCTGATATCGAAACGTAGACATTACCGCCTCATACTTTTCTCGCAGTTTCGCAATTTTTGTGTATATTAGCCAACCCCACAACGAGACAATTCTTTTGTCGGCATATTGAACTCTTTCCAACGAAATTACGGCATTCTTTGTTTTCATTCCCGTTATTACATACCCCGATTTGTTACCTATGTGACGATAATCCTCGGCCTTCCCTGTTTGATACCCTAACTCTTTTAAGTGTTCGGTTCTTGATTGCAATACTTCCTGCAAACAGAGGACTTCTGGCTTCCTCTTGTGCAACCGCACAACAGCTCTTTTCCCAAAAAGGTTTTTGTAACCAATATTCGCGGTAATAATTGTAAGTTTTGTGCTCATCTTTCAGGAAGGTACCACATATGCGCCCTTAAGAAAAGATTAACCATTGTTTTCCGCGGAATCAGGATATAATAAGCATATGAAGCAATTAGTAACGATTGAACAACTGTTTGATATCTTGGGACAAGAAATTAAGGAACAAAACTTTCCCGAAACGTTGGTTGAACACACCTTCCATCAGTATAAATCGGCATTTTTTACGTTGGTATCAACAATTTTGTCTGCGCGCACCAAGGACTCACTAACAATTACAAAGCTTCCCGCCTTATGGAAGCGCGCAAAAACACCGGAAGATTTTATGCGACTGTCAGTAGCCGAACTGGAACCGCTGCTCAAGCCTATTGGATTTTATAAAACAAAAGCACGGCACTTAATTGAAACCGGCAAAATGGTACATGAAAGTTATAATAATCAAATTCCTGATGAAATTGAAGAACTTATAAAACTGCCAGGCGTTGGAAGAAAAACAGCTAATCTCGTTGTTTCTATCGTATTTGATAAGCCCGCAATCTGTGTCGATACTCATGTGCACCGCATTATGAACCATATTGGCTATGTACATACAAAAACTCCTGAGCAGACAGAAATGGCCCTCCGAAAGAAATTACCAAAACATCTTTGGCAGCGGACCAACCGAATTCTCGTACTCATTGGACAAAACCTTGCAAATCACAGAACAATTCTTGAACCAGATAATATTTTGAACCGATATACAGTAAAAAACTAACGGACTATATACCAAATCCCCAAAACGACCAAGGACAATACAAACAATACAACCATGGTCAGGGTTCTTTTGTCGTGTAGCAAAAAGATAAAACCATCTTCGGCAATGCGTTTTTTTGTCTCAGTAAAAGCCATGTATTCATAAACAGAAAATAGCACAAGAAAATACAGTGAATCGGTATATACCAGCGGCAAAGCTACAAAAGATAATGCAATAAAATACATAATTACCGTTATCATCAAGAATAACGTCATAAAGAACTTAAGTACACGGGGGGAATATTTTGCAATAACAGGGCGAGCCAATATGTTAGCAACACTGATTTCTGCCAACCGCTGCACCGTCATAACAAACAAGAATAGCGTAACAATCACACTAACAAAATACCACGCAATAGGCAACCCCAACAGCACAAAGCCGGCAACAACTCGCATTCCAGCAAAACAGGCAATAAAGAAAATGTCCAAATATGGGATATGTTTTACAACATATGTGTAAAGCAAGTTCAATAAAACGTAGGTAAGAATAATTGCTGCAAAAGCGACATT
>PFQB01000088.1 GCA_002793355.1 Candidatus Dojkabacteria bacterium CG_4_10_14_0_2_um_filter_Dojkabacteria_WS6_41_15 | reverse complement strand
GTATGAAATAAATTAACCGCCAGATACCCCGTCAGCTTGCTGCGGGGTTCTTCATTTGAGAGGTAATGCCAGTTTTAGCCTGCTTTTTCTCAGCAAAGCGAAAAATACCGATAAATAAATGCCAACAGCAAGGAAAGGCTTGCCTGACTCCGGAATCAGGTATGTGATGTACCGAAGCGGGTAAGTGATATCAGCCACCAAATTGTTGAGTGCAAACGCATGAGGAGGGACGAATGTACTTTGTCGATGAAGGTAATAACTCATTTCTGAATATTTGAGAAATAGGTACGGGTCACCAAGAAATACGCCGAAAATGAATGAAACGCCTAATATAACGTAGTCTACATTAAAAATAATCTGCAAAAAAGTACGTTTATTTTCAACGGAATCTATAAATATATACAGTGCTGGAATAATTAAGGTTATTGCCATGTTGTATCTGGTTGCTGTGGACAATCCAAGTAATATACCAACTAGGGCGTACTTAAACCTGTTCGCTTTGGTGGATGTTTTCAAAAACAGTACTAGTAGAGAAAAGATTAATAATGTGTTAGCCAGAATATGTGGTCGCATAAATTGGGAGTAAATGACATCAATCGGGTAGATAGCAACAAAAAGGGCAGCCAGTAATCCTGCTGTTTTTGAAAGGTTTGCTGCTCTAACGACGTGGTACAGCAAAAAAATGGATAGAGCTCCAGCCATTATCGATACCAATCTGCCGACGAGGACAAGTTCAGCAGAATGACTAACTGCGAGAGTTGGTAGCCCTATTCGTGCAGCTAAAGTGGCTCCTGACTTGTAAATCAAGTATGCTCCGCCGGTAACATAGTAATAGAAGGTGCCTTCGCTGTGTGCGCCTTCAGGGTTAAAGTCTACAGGCTTTACGTGCATTTGATTCATCACCATGAGTGCAAAGCCTTCGTCTGGATGAAAAACCATGACCGGTCCTTTGGTGCTAAACCCCCAAGTAATTCCAAGTAATCTAATAGAAAGTCCTAGCAAAACAATTGCAGCCAAAACAATCTGCACTTTGTGGGTAAGTATGTAAGAAACTGCATGTTTGAGCTCAAATTTGCTGTTTGTCTGAATGGTCATATTGTTCGACTTATGGTAGCACATGGTCGTCGGAGTGTCGAATTCCGCACGATTGAAAACTTAACAATCCCATGAGTTTCGAGTATAATTCACTATCTAATACAATAAAGGCTTTATGGAAGACCAAAAACAAGTACAGCTAGATTATGCAAAAGGTTTATCTTGGTACATTAAAGATCCAAAATTCTGGCCAACAGTATTAACTCTTTCTTTGTATACACTCTCCTGCATTTTCATTATCCCAATATTCTTTGTGGTTCCTGTAATGGCGGGTTATTCTGTTGCAATGATTAGACAAATACAACAAGGGAATTACGAAATTCTGGAGGTTAACAACTCCTATTGGAACGATGGAATTAAGCTTTTTCTTCTTTCTTCCGCGGTATCTCTTGCTCTTGGTGTGGTGATAACGATTTTCTCTTTTGGTGGTGTTTTACTTATATCGTTACTCGGCGGAGATCGACATTCTGGTGCTGCAGTCGGGATTACTATAATAATGCAGCTGATTGGCTATGTCTTTCAGATGGTCTTCTCGCTAGTATTCCCATTCCTGATTGTCTTAGCCTATGCGATTTATGCGAAGACCGGTGATTTTGGCAGTATTTTCTCGATCGAAAACTATAAAACAATGTGGCGAACCAACCAGTGGAATCTGGTGATTGCCTACTTGCTTTACACCGTTGTTGTTTCGGCACTCGCGACTGTTGGCATGTTTGCGTGTTGTATCGGAATTCTTCCTGCAATGGCAGCCTCTACCTTTATTATGGCGGGAGTGTTCGGGCAGTTGAGCGCGGAAGGGGTAGCATAAAGCACAAAAGCAATAAAGCACTGAAGCAATAAAGCCATTAATAGACGGGGGAATTAGTTAGAACCCGAGCTTATCTTCGCCGTTTTCAACAACATAAGGCGAGAAATTTTCTCTATCCTCTAAATACTGCTTCATGTGGGGAATACCGGATTCAAAACCCTCTCTAAATATATTATCCAGGTTAAGGATACTGTCAATATCGTGCCAGAAATATTCACCCTCAATACTTTTTTCGTTTGGAGTTCCTGTCCATTCGGAAACGTAAAAGATGAAAAATACTCCATCTCCAACTTTTTCTCCTTCGTTATTTCTGAAAATTTCTCTGGCCGTTCCAATGATCTCGTACTTTGTTGGGACAACGCCAAGTTCTTCGTCAAGTTCTCGACACAAATTGTCGTGAAGTGAATCTCCCCATCGTAGTTTTCCAGTCACTGTCCCAATAAGTCCGAAATGTGGGTGTTTGAGACGTTTATAGAGCAGCATCTGCCACTTGCCTTTTTCTTTACGAAAAAGATTAATAAACATACCAACTTTGATTTGCTTTTGATATTTTCCATCCTCTTCCATTAGTGCAACTTGTTGACGCCCTGATTCAGTTAAGGAATAGGTGCTCTTGTTTTTTTCAACAAGTTTTTTTGTAACAAGTTCTTTCAGGTGGTAGTTAAAAAGGTCGTGATTCTCGGTAACTTTCTGCAACTCACTATAAAAAATTGATTTCGTGAACATTAACCTATTCAAGATTGCAAGTCTAATTTCTGCGTTATTCATAACGGTACGATTGATATTAGTGCTCGATTATCTATCGTTGCCCCATGTCCGTCTAGTGAGGATGCCCTAA
>PFQB01000125.1 GCA_002793355.1 Candidatus Dojkabacteria bacterium CG_4_10_14_0_2_um_filter_Dojkabacteria_WS6_41_15 | reverse complement strand
GCTTTCTCTGTTTCCCCAACGGTAGTAAAAGTAGGAACTGAAATAACGGTAAAGTGGGAAACAAAAAACGCAACAAAAGTATATTGGCAAGATAACAAAGAAGAAGTGGCGCCGAATAGTAGCAAGACACTACAGCCCACATCATCCACAACAGTGCAGTTGCTTGCAGACAATGGAATATGCATTGCCAAGGTCGAACGAGATATCCAAGTGGTTAAGAGTATGCCGTGGGAAAACTCAACAATCATTGGTGCTGGAGCGCTAATTGTTGAGGCCGCTATTATTCAAGTATCGGCACTTTATACCGGAACGGCGAATGGCGGTATTGTGGCCTTTCAACAAGCCGGTACCGGTATTCAGGGGAATATTTGGTTGGCATTGGCGAGCTTTTTAGAAAGAAAGAGAAAGAAAAAGTGGGGAATTGTTTACGATGCCGTTACAAAAAAACCGTTGGCGAGAGTAGTCGTTCGGCTTATTGAGGTTTCAAGTGGAAAAGTCGTTGATACATCGGTTACTGATGCACAGGGTTTGCTGAGATTATATGCGCCTGTCGGAAAATATCTAGTAACTGTTAAACATCCACAATATAACTTTCCGTCCACATTAGTAAAAGAGACGATTGATGGCGGATATGCGGGGGTATACAGAGGTGAAATTATAGAGATTGCTTCTACGCAAACAACTGTATTAATTTCTATTCCTTTGGATCCAATAAAACTCTCAGGAGCTCTCAAGCTCAAGGTTCAAGGTGTTGCATTTGTTGAAAAGATAGGAAATATCGGGAGCTTCAGCATTCTAGGTGTAGGATTATTGTATAGTAGCTATGCTGCAATTGCATATCCGCATATGTTCAATTATGTCGCAGTAAGCATGTATCTTCTTCTCCTAACTGCAAAAACAGTATTGACTACAGCACATCCGAAGATTGCAGGAACAGTCAAGACACAGGGCGGTGATATTGTTTCTGGCATCGAAATAGGTTTATACGATAAAGAATTTATGACGTTAGTGTATCGAACTTTTACTAATGCTGAAGGAAAGTATGTATTCTTTGTTGTTGGTGGAAATTACAGGCTCCAGATTATGGATAATCGTTACAAGCTTGTATTAAAAGGTAAGCAGGTGGATGGTATAGATATTTTTCAGAAAGAAAAAAACGATACACATCGGTTTATTGTGGAAGATTTCATCTTGAGCAAGATCGGGTAATCCTTTGGAAGCAAGACCAATATCATATACTACAATCAATTAACAATTCTTCTGCCAATCCGCAACATCACCCCAACTGAAACAACCGATTCACTAATTCGCAGAACTATGGTACTCTACACGACTGGCATTCAAAATAAATCAAGGCTACTAATATGACTGATAAGACAGACAACATTATTCCACTCAAGCACCTGGTAATTATGCCAGACGGCGACAGACGCTGGGCAAAAGCCAAAGGGCTTCCTTTGTGGGAAGGTCACCGTCGAGGTGCACAAAACATTCAATCATTATTAGAGGCGTGCCAGGAACTAAAAATTCCTTATCTGTCCATGTGGGGATTTTCAACGGAAAACTGGAAGCGAAGTCCAGAAGAGGTAGAGCAACTAATGAACCTTTTTCGTGATTTTATCATTAAAAAACGAAATGACATTATAAAGAACAAGATCAATTTTCGACATATTGGGCGTAAAGATCGGCTCTCCCCAGATTTACTACAGGGTCTTGAGCAGCTTGAAAAAGATACGGCAAATTTTACTGAGTGGCATTATATTGTTGGGCTTGATTATGGCGGACAGGATGAAATTGTGAGGGCGACGCAGAAAATAATTGCTGAGGTTCAACTAGGGAAACTCGATGTGTCAGCATTAACCCCCGATATCTTCGAGACCTATCTTGATACCAACGGAATTCCGAACCCGGATTTTATTATAAGAACCTCTGGCGAACAGCGAACCTCTGGCTTTATGGCGTATCAATCTGGTTATGCAGAATTACTGTTTTTGCCAATAAACTTTCCTGATTTAACTAAGGAAAAACTGAAAGAAGTAATCGCGGAATACTACAATAGGCAGAGAAGGTTTGGAGCAGGGTGAGAGATTGAAGGTTGAAGATTGAAGCATAAATGCATTAAAGCACCAAAGCAAGAGAGCATTAAAGCATAAAGTTTAAAGGATAAAGGATAAAAGCACTAATGTTATGGCAGTAGAATTACAGTTCGATTGTGTCTAGATCTTTTGCCTTGAGTACTTCGCCTTTATAGTTTTCTCTAACCTCCGAAACTAAGGTGTCTTGGTCGTATTGCGGGTAAAAATGATCGAGAATCAATTTCTTTACCTTACTCTTTGTAGAAATCTCCCCAATTTCTGCGGAGTTCAGATGTACTGTGTTCACCTTTCCCTTTGGGTACGAGGTGTCACAAACAAAAACGTCAGCATTTTCGCTAGCATTTTCAACCCCTGAGCAGGCAGCGGTATCGCCAGAAAAAGAAATGACTTTATTTTCGACTTCGAATCGTAGTGAGTACGCTTTCGTTGCATAGCTGAACGCCGTGTGAACAACTTTATATGTTTTAACTGCAAAATCATCAAGTTGGATTACTGGTGTATAGTCTATCACCTTAATCTTGCCCCAACCATCATAAGCGTGCAGTTCTGTGAGGTGGGAATAGTCGGAAAGAAATTTATCAAGCCCCTCTGGTCCATAGAATGTGGGGAACTTTGTTACACTGCCTGGCTCAAAATTATCTTTCAACCGATAATTCATAAAAAGTGGAAATAAATCAGAAGTGTGGTCTGGGTGAAAATGGGTGATAAATACGTAATCTAGATCCTCTGGTTTGTACCCTGCTTGCGCTAATTTTACCAACGTGCCTGGCCCGCAATCAATCAGAATCTTTTTTGTGG
>PFQB01000049.1 GCA_002793355.1 Candidatus Dojkabacteria bacterium CG_4_10_14_0_2_um_filter_Dojkabacteria_WS6_41_15 | reverse complement strand
TGCCAGGGATTTCGAGGAGCTTTTCCTCTGTTCCAGGAGCACTACTGGGGAAAGGGAATGGTAAGGCACCGTAATATTGAGTTTCTGTGGCGTTGTAACATTGATATAAAACATAGTATAATTAGCATACTCCCCCAATAATTTTTTTGTCTGAAGCAATGGCTCGTAAAGCTACTTTCGAAACAACTACCCCATATGTCGTTGAACATCTCCAGCCCGCACTGTCAGCAATTGCGGCAGAGTTTTGTGTAAACCCATCGCAAATTGCTGGTGTAGGTGAGGCCACTGTTCGAGGTGAAAACTATAAAAAAGGCTTCAGAGCAATATTATGTCGTCCGAGTGAAAATGACAAACTCACTTTGGGAAATGAAAGACTTAGTGTTGGCGATGTTTTAAGCCGAACTGAAATTGACCCCCGTGGCGCTGAGGTTTTTGTCATCAAGTATCTTTCCGAAGATGGAGTACATCTTTGCAATTCAATTGCGATAGTTCGTGAAGGGGAAGATTCTGACTCGAGCGACCTTTGGGTAATTGATATTCGTAAGAAGGGTATTGCAGATAAAACACATATGACGGTGTTTCATGCGAATCAAAAGACGAGTACGTCACGAGGTGATTTTGTGTTGAATGATCATATATTGGCTCAGGCAGGCAGAAGATTTATTTCTTGGGCAGAATCGTCATTGGGTTGTGACAAAGATCGTTTCCACACAAGTGGTAGGCAAAATTATCTAGAGATTAGATTGGCTACCAACCCATTCGTGTCGAAAGAACAAGCCGAAGCTGTTATTGAATTTGCGCACGAAAAGTTTGAGCAGTAGAACTAACTTCTGTGTTTAGGCAGCAAGGTCGTTGTTTGCATATATTCACGGAATACCCTATAATACGTAATGGACGCAAATAAATGTGGTAAACAAGGTGGGCAACAATATGAGGTGCCGCCAAAGGAGAAAAAAGATAGAAATGATTCTCTACGACAATTGGCAAGAATAGCTACGTGCTTGGGCTGTAAAGATCACGCACGTTGTGAACCGATCGCCCAGGTGTTCAGAAGTTCAGAACTTAATGCCTATAGAGTACAATTGACGCCAAATGCCAAATAATCGCAGCAAAGTCGATTTGATAGGTTCCCCATGCCAACTCATCTAACCGATGCCGATGCTCTAAAGATCATGGGCTAAATAAATCTCCCCTTAGCTAGACGATTAGTGTAAAAGAAATAAGTAAGTAATCTCTCCTTGCCACCCTATTCGCATTGGCGTACGATGAAAAAGGTTAATTTCATCTTGCGAGCATGAATAAACAGATACCGATTAGTAAGTCGCGAGCATCAAAAATCAACGTTCTCATCTTTTTTTTCATCTTGCTGGTTGCGGGCGTTGTTATCTTCTTACCCAAGAAAAGTGGTGTTATTACCGATTTAAAAACCACCTTATCCCTGCCCACCTGCCCCGCTAATTTACAGGGGTTGGTTACGTACCCAATCATGGATAAAGGAGTTATTCGTGGGCTTATTCCCTTAGGAAATTCCAATCCGCCCGGGCATACCTTCCCGGTCGATCACATTTACTTTCATGGCGAACCTGACGGGGTAGAACGCAACGTCTACGCAGCAGGTGATGGTGTAATTTCAAATGTAACCATGATTAAGACATACGGGCTAGATGGAAAACTTAAAAGTATGGGGTTGACCCTTACGATTGACTATTGTAAAGGTATTCAACTGGTAAATGCAATTGAGGGCGAACCTTCCGCCATAATTACCAACGTAATTGGGTCGCAGCAAGAAAGCTGCAAACGGGTTGCTGCAAAACACGAAGGTGAATCAGGCATTGATTTCTGTGGGTACAGTGTGTCGATTCCTGTCAAAGCAGCGGATATTGTCGCAATAACCGATGGAAAGACATTTCCGGAAATATGGGCTCTCGATAAGAATAAACCTCTTTCAAAAGATGTCGATTGGGAACGGTACAATTCCCCGTATTATCAGTATGCGTTCTGCTTTTTTGATATGTATCCACAGGATTTGAAGGATTATTACTATTCGCTTTTTGGAAACTACGTAGATACGACGCAGGCATTCTTAAAGGACATTGGCAACGGTAAAAAGATTGAAGTGAAATCGGGCCTTATTCCTCGCACAATTCCCCCACTTTGTGGGAATGTTATGCAAAATGTTGTCGGTACCGCAAAAGGCGACTGGTTTGGCGAAGGTCGCGACGATGACTCTGAAACCAGTTACGAAAAGGACTTGGCGTTGATTGAAGACAACCAAGATCCAACCTACCAACGAGTGGTCATAGCGGGCTATGTTTCCGAACCTTCTTTATTGAATTTCCGTGTTGTTCATTCAGGCACAATTAACCGTGATTTTGCAGAAGTAACGGCAGATGGCAAAACTTACTGTTATTACCTGACTAATGACACAGGCAATGCAGGTGGTTGGTGGAACGGGGGAAAAATAGTGCTTCGCTTGGTCGATGCGCATAACCTGCTGATTGAAAAGCAAGAGGGCAGTTGTACGGGACAAGAGCAGCTGCGAAGTCCGAAGAAATATGACCGATAGCGAAGTTGTGTAGGTAGTGAAGTCTTTTCTGCGCGGTGCAAGTGCTGAGGAAACTCGATGCCAGGAAAGCAGTAGAATCAACTAATGCAATATCTTGACTAGTCCTATAGTGGGTGTTACAATAATCCATGACTGATCGGATTTGTCTTGATGTTCAAACGCAGAGCTTTTCTTCGAAAGACATAAAATTTGGTTTCGAGGTTTCCTGGGCGTATATGGAGAAACATAGGGATTTACTTGACGAATTATTGTCTAATGCAGCGGGAGCTCCCC
>PFQB01000118.1 GCA_002793355.1 Candidatus Dojkabacteria bacterium CG_4_10_14_0_2_um_filter_Dojkabacteria_WS6_41_15 | reverse complement strand
CATCGGTTATTTTGAAATCGTTGTCTAATGGATATACCTGTACAGAAGTTCCATTCTGAAAATGCTTTGCTTCAAATGGTGTAAATTTTAAAATATTCAAATGTTCTTTTTCCATATGGAATTATACACCAGTACTGCGTTTTTGGACCTGAGGGGAGTCACATGCTCACTTCGTTCCCAGTACGTGCGCGTATCAGCACTCATGTTCCATTCGCGCGATACTTGCCTGCGAACCGTCGGTTCTCCTCTCTTCATGATTTATTCTGTAATTTTTCCCCCTTTTAGCTGTCCGTTTTGTAATTCTGGTTCCCAACTGTAACGAGAAAGAATCATTTCTTCCGAGTAAGGAGGGAGAGGAATTACAGAATGGACCTGAGGGGATGGATGTCGAACACCTTTTTGGAGAGTTTAAGGGCCATCAGTTCAGTTGAAACCAGTCTTACTAGCCTCTAATATTCTAGGTTACTTATCTTTTGATGTGTATTTCTTTAGCAAAATGTCTAGATTGATAAAATCTTCAATGAACCATGCAGGGGTTGAAACAACTTCTACCCAGGTTTCTTTACCTATATTTGAGTGTAACTCTCCTGGTTTCATTACAACAAAATCCCCTGCATTGAGTTCAATTTCTTCAAAAATCTTCTTCTCTGCGGTATATTTGATAACTGTAAAATTCCCTTTCAGAACTTTGTAAGTTTCAGTAATCACTTTATGATAATGAATTACCGAACTATCAATTACGGCAATTGCTCTGCTTTCATCAGGATTTTTCTGCGAAGTGATTACTTCACATATTATCTCTGTCGTAATCCCCTGGCTATTCTTGTTTTCAATGATATTACCATTGGGGTATTTTTCCTTCAGTTCTTTGATAACTTTCTGCACATTCATATGATAATTATAACAGATTGCATGCATTTTGGACCTGAGGGGATGGATGTCGAACACCTTTTTGGAGAGTTTAAGTGAGATAAATAGGTTGTTTACATCAAATTTCCAATAATATACAATTAACAATGTTCAAAACACTCATTCAGAAAGCTGTGAGAAGCAGATCAAACACAGTATTTAATCGAATAAAACCGTATATTAACAAAAACGAAAAACTTCTAGATATCGGTTCTGGAAGTGGAGATGTTTCATTTGTTCTAAAACAAAACGACTATAACGTTACGCCATTAGATGTAGTAGACTTTCACGGTCCTAGATTAATTGAAACAACTATTTATGACGGCAAAAATATTCCATTTGCCAACAATTCCTTTGATAAAGCGCTCTTGTTGATGGTTATGCACCACACACCGGACCCAGAGCTTATACTGAATGAGGGTTTACGTGTGGCAAAAGAGTTGATTGTCATTGAAACGTCTTATGTCACAAAATTTGAAAGATTTTACACAATTGTTACTGATACTATTGGAAATTTACGATTCGATGCTTTTTGGAACTCCTATAAAACAGATTATGAATGGAAACAGCTATTTAATGCAAAAAACTTAACTGTCTCCGACACGCATATATTTCATGACCATAATTTGGGATTTCCGCAGTTACACATTTCGTATCACCTAATACGGAAGTAGTTTTGGACCTGAGGGGAGTCGAACCCCTGACCCCTTCAATGCGAATGAAGTGCTCTACCAAACTGAGCTACAGGCCCGTAACAAATGAATTATACAACATATTACGCGATTTGAGACAAATATATGCCTCCAATCTATAGCACAGTGGCGTGTTACCCCTCGGACAATGCCCTTTACCTTCTTTATTTTTAATACTCTTCAGGTTCTGGCAGAAATTCGTATATAAATTGGTCTGACCAAGACTTTTCTCCAGCTTCCCTGTTCTGAATTTCAGAAACTACAACCTCAAGGCTCGGCTTGAACATCTTTTCTAGTGCAGGAACTTTATTCATATCAACCCAGAAATATTCTCCTTCCAAAGATTTTTCAATTAACTCCCCTTCGAAGCAATCAGTATAGAAAACATAGAATACACCATCCTCTATCGGATTCTTATTTTTGTCCTTACGAACCTGATGAAGATTCCCAATCAATTTAAACTCACTTGAATGCAAGCCTGTTTCTTCAAAGAAACCCCTTTTTGCGGTTTCTACTAGTTCTTCTCCAAACTTCTTCTTTTCAGCAATCATTCCTACGTAGCCATATTGTGGGTGCTTAAGCCTTCTAGTCAGGAGTATCTTACCGTTTAACACCGGACAAAGGTATACGCTGACCTTGTACGACGGAGGCACTTTTAGATCTCGTTCATCTACATTAGTGACAAACGATTTCCCTTTTGCCGTAATAGTATATAGATTCCGTTTTTTCTCTAAAAATTTGTCCTTAACCAGCTTCTGTAAATGGTAGTTGTATAAATCATTCTCTATCTCCCCATTCCTAATGTCCGAGTACTTTGCTCCATCCTTAAAAAAAGAGCATTTCGATAATATCCCTCGTTGAATTTCGCTTTCTACCATATTGCTTTCTTTATATTAGTAGCCAAGTATACGTAAACGATAACACCGAAAACAAGAGAGGAGTCCCTCGGTAGCTGCTTACTTGTTGAATATTTACAGAAAGTGCATAACTAGGGTATAATACTGCATTATGCGCCCATTCGATACATTACTATATAGATCATCTGAACCTCTAAAGATACCATCCGAATCGTATGAAAAATGCTTTAGCACTATTTGCTTGAAATTGTCGGGGAAAGAATCTCGCGGAAATGCAAAAATGGCTCCCCAGATTTTTGAGCAAGCGGTCAGTACTCTCGAGGTTGATGGAGGAGTACGTGAAAAAGTTGTCCAACTCCTCGTAGCCGGCTCGATCATGATTCAGGTAATCGATAATTTAGAAGAGAATCCAGAACGCAGTGGTTTCGCAATTGGTGCAGTTCATAGAAGTGTCTGCAGGGAATTATTGAATAAAGGTTTTGACCAGAAGATCATTAAGCGCCTTTCGGAAACAAGCATTAGACGGCTAGTCCAGATGCGCGAAGCAATGCAGAAAGAGACCGACACCTTCATATTCGGCTCATCTGAAGATTATGATACTGTGGCAGCTCAATCCAATGGTTTACAATATCTCGCTTCGCTTCTTGATGAGAGTATTGACGACAAACCATGTTCACCAATTCATCAGATAAATCTTGCCACCAGATTACTCGTCGATAGCGCCACCACACACAAAGATCTTACCAACGCCAAAGGCGTTGCGCCCAATATAATACTTAAATCGATTCTTGCTGGAGATGCACGAACAATCAGTGGGGCAATCACTCTCAGACAGCATCAATTCAAGCTGCTCTTTGCAAAAATTGAACAATTAGTACAGAGGTCCCCAGAAAAACTAACCGAACGACTATTCCTTCAGATACTTATAGCGACAAAAGATTATATGAGAAAGCCAATTCCACGCGCAGTAATTCTGGCAGGGACGGCAAAAGCGAAAATTCACCTGAGTTTACACCCTGAATTGCTTGATAACTTGAGAACAGCTTAATTTGGACTTAAACCTCCGGCTTTCGTGCTACTTTTCCTCTTCTTCTGCTGGAGCTGCTTCCGCCCCTTCTACTGGAACTGCTGCTAAGTCGGCTTCGCCTTCTACCGCAGCGACTTCGGTCTTAACAAAGACTTCTACCTTCTGCAATGGTCTGACGGTTACAACGGTTAATGTTCGGTCTTTTTCGCTTGCCAATTTGATTTTTTCGATTCCTGGCAATTCAGAAACCAACACACGGGCTCCGACATCTTCCATCTGAGAGATATCAACAACAATCTTACCAATTATATTTTCACTATTTGCAGTAATACGAAGTTCTGGCAAGTTTGTAATCAAAACACCAAGGTTGTTTTTAACTGCTGGGGAAATTCCTTCGGTCACAATCGGAACGCGAACAGTAACATGGCTTTTTGGTGTCAATTCGGTCAAGGAAAAGGCTTCAACCTTATTGCTTAAGGGATTTATGTATAATTCGGAGATAACTGTTGTGTAGGACTCTTTTTCATCTACGGTCAACTTTATCAACTCTGAGCCCGTCGCACGAATTAACGGAATCAACGAAGTTTGACTTGCTTGAACCAAAATGGTTTCTGCACCACTACGGCTAATACAGCCTGGTGCAATTTCTTTTACCAATAGTCCGCGGTTTTTCTTGCCGACTACCGTTCTTGTTTGTGCTTTTAGTTCTATCATATTATTAGTTATTAGCTACTAGCTATTAGTTATTTTTCCTTTACGCTTTATCCTTTGTACTTTAACCTTTATTCTTTATGCTTAAATTTTTCTACCACTTAAATTGTGCAAACGCCTTATTAGCCTCTGCCATCTTTTCTATCATTTCTCGCTTCTTAACGGCCGCGCCTTCGTTCTTATACGCAGCAATTAACTCTTCGGCCAAAAACTTGTGAATTGGCTTTCCTTGTTTTTCTCGGACAACTGCTGCAATCCATTTAAGCGCAAGTGCAATTCCACGATGTTCTGGTACTGGTACTGGAACGGAATAGTTTGCACCACCAATACGGCGGGAGCGAACTTCAAGTTTTGGCATAACATTGGCAACAACTTGGTTGACAATATCTTTTGCATCAACTTTTAGAACCTTTGCTGCCTCTTCTAATGCTTCGTAGACAATCTTAGTAGATGTAGCTTTTTGCCCATCTTGCATCATGTAATTGATGAATTTGGTAATCGTTGCAGAACCATACTTTGGATCTGGTTGGACTTTTTTTGCGAGTGATACTTTCTTTCCTCTCATATTCTTTCTACTAAACTAAGATTCTGTATGGTCAGCTTTTTTACCGTAAAGGGAACGAGCTTGTTTTCGATCCTTTACACCTTGCGTATCGAAGGTACCACGAACTATTGTGTACTTAACACCTGGTAAGTCTGGACGCCTTCCACCACGAATTAAGACCACAGAGTGCTCTTGCAAGTTATGGCCTTCTCCTGGAATATACGCAATTACGCGGGCACCATTCGAAAGACGAATCTTTGCAACTTTACGCTGTGCAGAGTTTGGCTTTCGTGGAGTCATAATATAGACCTTTAGACAAACTCCTTTCTTAAAAGGTGCGTTGTTCTTGACAATCTTGTTTGCAAGTTTGTTAAAAGAATACGTTAGTGCGGGGCGCTTAGATTTTTTAACGCGCTTAAGGGTTCGCCCTTTTCGCACGAGTTGGTTAATCGTTGGCATTAAATCGATAGTTCTTCAAGCTTATCTATCTCGGTGATTATAGCCCTTTTTCCTACTGGAATCAAGCGTCCGATGATTACATTCTCCTTCAAACCACGAAGGAAGTCTGTTCGGCCGACAACTGCAGCTTCTGAAAGGACTTTAACCTGTTCTTGGAAGGACATTGCCGCAAGAATACTCTCTGCATTCAACGAAATGACGGTAACACCAAGTAGTCTGGTTACATACGTCATTGGCTTCTTCTCCTTCTTTTCCAATTGTAGATTGTGGAAATCTGCAAGGAATCGGTTCACAAAGGTTCCCCTTGTATACCCTGTTCCGCCAGCATCAACAATCTTGGCAAGCTTCGTCATTTGGCGAGTTATAATCTCCAAATGGATATCGCGAAGATTGACACCATAGTCTAAGAACACGCGCTGACACTCATCAACCACGTATTTCTGTGCAATGTACAATCCACGGTAGTCGGAAAGAACCTTAGGATCAACACTTCCACTCGAAAGCTGCTGCCCTCTTTCTACCACATCACCATCCTTTACCCACAGTTCTCCGTAGGAAGGAATGGCTAAGGTTTCGTGTGCTTTAACAGATCCAACCACAGAAATCGAGTTTCCGTTTATCTGAATTGCTCCATCAAATGGGGATTTAACCTCCTTTCCATTTCCCATAGTAAAGAGCAAGTCGCCCGTTGTTACCGGTTTTTTATCCTCAACATGAACCTTGTCATTGTCTTGGATTACATAGCCCTTCTTTTGTTGTCTCTCACCGTAGATAATAACGTTCTTTTCGGTAACTTGTACTTTACCCGAAATGGAGGCAAGCAAAGCTGGGAACTTTGGCTCACGAGCTTCGATAAGTTCAACGATTCGTGGAATACCCGACGTAATGTCCGATCCTACTCCACCTGCGTGGAAGGTTCGAAGCGTCATTTGTGTCATAGGTTCGGAGATTGACTGTGCGGCAATTACACCAACAGCTTTTCCAAGCTCGATTGGCTTATAGACACCGAAGTCATAGCCATAACATTTTGCACACATGCCGACAGGTGCTTTACAAAGCATTGGTGAGCGAACCCAAATCTCTTCAACTTTCGCATCATCAAGTTCTTTTGCTACTTCAACCGTCATTAAATCGCCGGCTTTTGCCAAAACTTTCTTCTTTGCAGAAAGAACATCTTGAGCTAAGTAACGCCCCGTCATTCGCTTATCAAAAGACATGTCGCGAACATCGGTTCGAGCAATAACGTGCCCTGGGCCATCGTAACCACAGTCGTCCATACGAACGATAACATCCTGCGATACATCGGTCAGTTTACGCGTCATATACCCGGATTGTGCCGTCTTAAGAGCGGTATCTACTGCACCTTTTCTAGCTCCACGAGCAGAAACGAAGTATTCGTACGAGTTCAAGCCATCCGCATAGTTTCCAATAATCGGAAACTGAACATAGTTACCCATAGGATCAGTAACCACACCCTGCATAGCCATAATCTGGGCTACCATTTCTTTGTCACCGTTGGCGCCTGCAGTTACCTGCAATTTGAGTGGATTCTCTTCTGCCATGTCTTCCCAAACCAAATCGGCAAACTTCTTTTTAACTTCCTGCCAAAGTTTAATGACGGCTCGTCCCTTTTCTTTTGCATCCAACATACCCGATTGGAATTGCTCTTGGATAACCATTTCCTGTCTCTTACCTTCGCTAATAATGTCCTTCTTTACGATAGGCGTAACCAAGTCTGTTGTAGACATAGAGAAACCAGAAAGTGTTGCATATTTAAACGAAAGACGCTTTGCTGCATCAAGGAATTCTACCGTCTCGTCTAACGAATATTTAATAACGATCTCTTGCAAAATGCTGTTTCCTCCCTTCTTGGTCAATACTTCGTTAACAAAGCGGAAGTCTTTTGGCAGTAACTCGTTGAAGATTAATCGTCCTGCAGTGGTCACAACCGTTCCAAGTTTATCGCCCAAATAGACGCGCGTTTTTTGTCGAAGATTAAGTTCCCCTAGATGATGCGCTCTCATAGCATCGTAGCGTGAGGCAAACACTGGAGTATCCAATTCTTTAACTTTGTCGAATTTTCTATCCAAGCTGGTTAGGTTATACAAGCCGAGTACCATATCCTTTGCGAAGGAGATAATTGGCGTACCATCTGCAACTTTTAGCAAGTTGAAGCGGGATAACATAGCCGTCTTGGTTTCTTCCAAGGCCTCGTTGCTGAGTACCAAGAAGACCGACATTTGGTCACCATCAAAGTCGGCGTTAAATCCTGAGTTAACCAATTGGTTAATACGGATTGCGCTTCCTTCTACCAAAATTGGCTTAAAGGCTTGAATGTTGTACTTGTGCAACGTTGGTGGACGGTTGAGAAGAACGGTTCTAACGCTAATTACTTCTTCAAGAATATCCCACAAACGGCTGTCGTATGATTCGATAAGATCTTTTGCTTCTTTAATCGTTGCGGCAATACCTTTCACAATCATTTTGTGAACAACAAATGGTTTGAACATTTCCAAAGCCAAAAGTTTTGGTAATCCACACTCTTCTAGCGACATGTTGGTATCTGGAATAATAACGGCACGGCCAGAGTAGTCAACACGCTTTCCAAGCAAGTTGCGTCGAAATCGTCCCTTCTTGCCTCGTAATCCTTCTGTAAGTGACTTATATGGAATACCCATTCGGTTCAACACCGGCTTATTAAAGCGGTGTTGGTTATCGATAAGTGCATCGAAAGCTTCTTGCAACATTCTCTTCTCGTTTCGAAGAATAATGTCTGGAGCTCCAATTTCCATAAGATCCTTAAGACGATTGTTTCGGTTAATAACACGGCGATACAAGTCGTTTACATCAGAAATTGCGAAGCGACCACCAGCCAAGGCAACAATGGGTCGCAAATCTGCTGGAAGAACGGGGACAACCTTAAGCACCAACCATTGTGGGTTAAGATTGTTTCGAAGGAAACCTTCAACCAACTTTAAGCGTCGTTCAACTTGAATACGTGCAGCAGCTTTTGTGGTGTTGTATTGGTCTTCCAATTGATCGTTCAACGCTTTAAGGTCAAGGTCGCCCAAGAGTTTTTCAACTGCAGAGGCACCCATGTCTACGGTAAAAAACTTTGTGCCTAACAAGATCAATTCTCGGTAGCTCTCTTCGGAAACAACTGATTTGTAGTGCAATTCTTGAACTAAAACCTTAAGTGCATCAAAACGCTTTGTGATTTCATCCTTAGCATCAACTACTTCTTTCTTAAGAAGCGCATTTTGCTTAGAAAGCATATCGCCGTCTTTTTCAACGTCGACTCGGTCTTTGTCTGCAAGCTTCTTGCTAGCAACTTTCTTCTTTGCTGTATCAAGCTTGGCACCCAATTCCTTTAAGCGAACTGCATAGTCTGCATCAATCTTTTCTAGTTCCGCTTTCTGCATTTCGGCAACTTCTAGCAACGCTACATCTTGCTTTTCCTTATCAATTTCGGTTACCACATAACGAATGTAATAGATAACAGAAATCAATTTCTTAGAAGGAATATTCAAAAGGATTGCGAGCTTTGCTGGAACACCGTACGCATACCATACGTGGACTACAGGAACAGCAAGTTTAATGTGACCCATGCGCTCTCGGCGAACTTTTGCCGGTGCAATTTCAACACCACACTTATCACAAACAATTCCCTTATATTTCTTCTTTCGGTACTTTCCACAGTAACACTCGTAGTCTTTGATTGGACCGAAGATTCTTTCACACATCAAGCCACTCGGTTCGGCCTTAAGGCTTCGGTAGTTGATGGTTTCTGCGGTTTGAACC
The DNA here is from genome assembly GCA_002793355.1 of Candidatus Dojkabacteria bacterium CG_4_10_14_0_2_um_filter_Dojkabacteria_WS6_41_15. Taxonomy (GTDB): domain Bacteria; phylum Patescibacteriota; class Dojkabacteria. The sequence continues at coordinate 4,593 of PFQB01000118.1, read as the reverse complement.
TCGCCGTACGACCAAGAGAGCATGTCTTCTGGTGACGCAAGAAGCAGTTTGATAGCATTAAAGTCTTGCATGTTTACTCCTCCTCCTTCATGTTAACTTCATCGACAGGCGGTTCGTCTGCGACGACAACTTCTTTATTTTCTGACATTGGAATTACTTCATCGTCATCTGCTCGTGCTTCTTCGCGAATCAATTCCTCTGCAGCTTCTTCTCTTTCGCCCTTCAACAACTCTACTTTAATACCCAATGAGTTTAATTCCTTGACCAAGACATGGAACGACTCTGGAATATTGACCATCTTAATCGGATCCCCTTGGATGATCGATTTGTAGGCTTGGGTTCGTCCACGAATATCATCTGACTTAATAGTCAAGATTTCTTGCAGCGTATAGGGCACACCGTGTGCTTCCAAGGCCCAAACTTCCATTTCTCCGAAACGCATACCACCAAGTTGCGCTTTTCCACCAACGGGCTGTTGCGTAACAACTGAGTATGGCCCTGTTGATCGTGCGTGCATCTTGTCTGCTGCAATATGCTTAAGACGTAGGAAGTAGCGCCAACCAACAGCGACCTTGTTTTGCAAAGGTTCACCAGTACGACCATCATACAATTCTTGCTTTTCTAGTTTTTCTACGCCAACCTTTGCAAGTAATTTGTCGATTTCTACTTGATCCAAATCTTCGAAGTTAGGAACTTCGAGCATTTCGCCTGCTTCTTTTGCTAAGGTCGAGAAGTACATTTGGTACAAAATACCCATATTCATACGCTTAACCAACAGAGGAGTAATAACGACATCTACCGGCGTTCCATCTGCCAAGTACGGCATATCTTCGACGTGAAGAATTGCAGAAACGGTACCTTTGTCTCCATAGTACCCTGCAAATTTATCTCCATAATCTACTCGCTTAAGTTCTGAAACCCAAACTTTCACCCGTCGCAACACACCTGCTGGAAGTTTATAGCCATCTTCGCGGGAAAGAATCTGTGTTTTAACAATTATTCCTTCTGAACCGTAAGGCATACGAAGAGAGTTGTTCTTTACTTCCTTTGCGGATTCTCCGAATACTGCATGAAGCAACGCTTCTTCTGGAGAAAGCTGCTTTTCGGCTTTTTGCGAGATAATACCAGCCAAAATGTCTCCACCTCTGACAACACTACCTGTTCGAACAATACCTTCTGCGGTAAGATTACGAAGCAACTTGTAGTTTAACCCTGGAATATCCGAGGTAAGAATTTCTGGACCCGTCTTCGTTTCACGAAGATCTTGTGAGTGCAATTTTAACTGCACGGTGCTGAACATATCGTTCTGCACAATCTTTTCTGAAACAACAAACCCGTCTTCGTAGTTATACCCATCATAAGAAAGCACTGCAACCAAGACATTTCGGCCTAAGGCCAATTCTCCTTGATCCATGCTTGGACCATCTACTAACAGATCTCCCTTCTTTACTTTTTCGCCTGGGGTAACCAATACACGCTGCGTCATTACGGTGTTGTCGTTTGTGCGGAAGAAGTTTTGCAATCGGTACTCTTTCTTTTCTCCTTCTTTATATTTCATCACAATATAATTTGCATCGGCATACTCTACTGTTCCATCGTGTTCTGCATACAAGGCCATACCGCTTTGTTTTGCAATTTCTCGCTCGACACCGGTCGCAACGTATGGTGCTTCTGGGAAGACCAATGGTAAGGATTGGCGCTGCATATTACTACCCATCATTGCGCGGAATGAGTATGTTCTATCTGCAAACGGAATTAACGCTAAACCGAGTGAACCAACTTGCCAACCGTGAACATCAACATATTGAATCTTTTCGGATGACTCCAAATGGTAGTCGCCATCGTGACGAGACGTGACGATACCGGGCAAATAGTTACCATAATCGTCGTGGGGAGAGCTATACATTGAAATGTATTTACCGCGTTCGTCGTGGTAGCTGAAGTATTCAACGTCGTTTGTTAAGAATGGGTATACGGCTACAACTTCAAGTTTCGCTTTTGCAATTACTTTCGCGATTTTGGCATCGATAAAGGTTCCCTTTTCTAATTTTGTCTTGCCAACTTCAATATCCTCTCGCAAAATCTTGTTTACCAACAATTTCTCGCTATTCTTAACTTCGCTCTGCAACTTGCGGAAAGGTGCCTCTACAAAGCCGAATTTGTTCAAACGAGCATAGACGGCAAAGTGAGTAACCAACCCTGCGTTAATACCTTCTGGTGAGGTCACCGGACAGATTCTTGAATAATGTGAGAAGTGAACGTCTCGGACAGAGAAACCTGCGTTCTTGGTTTGCAAACCACCTGGTCCCTTTGCGGTTAAACGGCGAAGTTCTTCGATTTGACCGAAGATGTTCTGCTGCTCCATAAACTTTGACAACTGCGACATGCTAAAGAACGACTCCAGTTGTGCAGAAATTGTTTTTGTATTCATCAAACTGGCGGGCATAACACCTTTTTCGTTGCCGAGGCGGCTCATGCGATCTTTGACGTTTCTTTCAAAGCGAGTCATCGCATCGTTAGCAACTTCAAACAAGATTTCACCAACACTCTTTACACGTCGTGCCATCAAGCTATCAACGTCATCGGTTGGTTCTTTGCCTTCGTTTACTAAAATCAAGTGGCGAAGAATTGCAATCAAGTCTTTTGTATATATTTTTGGTTTCTTAAAAGATGAGCCTAATTTCTGATTCAATTGATAACGTCCGACTGGTCCCATAAAGAAGCGACGTGAATCGAAGAAGAAACCGCGAACGTATCGATTTGCGCGGTCGTAGGTGGCAACTTCGTTAGGACGAAGTTTTGCGTAGATATCCATAATTGCTTCTTCTTTCGAAGTTGTACGATCATGGTCGAGGGTAGCTTTAATGTATTTTCCTCCTGGATCTACAGTTTTGAAAAGGTCGGTAATTTGTTGATTTGAATATCCTTTTAAGGCACGAAGCAAGGTTGTAACCAAAATCTTTACGCGCTGACGAATCAAACGAATGGTAATGACATTCTTTTTGTTAACGTCGAACATATACCAGGCACCGCGAGCTGGGATCAATCGGGAAACGATTTTGTTAACTTCACCGGCGGATACCAATAATGGATTCTTTTCTTCTTGGAAAATGACACCTTCGGAACGAACCATCTGGTGACGAACCGTACGAACAACACCGTTAATGACAAAGTGGCCTTGTTCGGTAAGCACCGGAACATCCATAAAGTAGACATCTTGGGTTTTGACTTCGTTATCTTTAAGATTCGTCAACTTTGCCTTTACGAACATTGGTCGGCTGTAGGTCAAATCGTATTCTAAGGCTTCGTTTAAGGTGTATTCTGGTTCCTTGAAGTAGTAGTCGAGAAGCTCTAAACTCCACATCTTTTCAAGACTATCCTTTATTGGGTTAACTCCAGCAAGAAGATTTTTTATTCCTTCTTCTAAAAACCAGTTATACGAGCGATGATGCGCCTCGAAAAAGTCTGGAAATGGAAACTCGAACTTGTTCTTTGCGAGCGAAAGACGTTTTCTTACCTGTGCCATTACGTTGTCAGCTTCAAGTTAATTATTTGGGAGCATCTGCACCCAAAAATGTATCTAGTACGTTCTTCATGTCCGCATAAGGCCAAGCACCAACATAGGCCTTCCCAACACAAGTTGTTGGATTATCTGCAGAGATTTTGCATACCGCGAATGCCGGAGTTCCAAAATAGTTGGCTCCGTACTTATCACCCCACGGCGTTTTGATTTCTTTGTTAATTTTCTCCTGGACTTTATCGATAGCAACAATATCTCGTTTATCGTAACAGGCGGTGAATTCGGCTTCGTTAACACCAATTTTCTTTGCAATTCCAAGAATAGCTGAACGTTCCGCACCTTTCTTATCTATTCCCAACCCATTTGCCGACGTCATGCTAAACACATATTCGTGGTATTCTGCTGCTTTCTTTTGTGCTGCAGCGCAATAAAAACCTACTGTCTCGTTGGTTACTGCGGGTTTATGCTGTGGCACTGCGGTGTATGGCGCGTATCCGAATTTCATAATGCCAGAGTCAATATACCTTGCGCGAATTTCAGCGAAAGTCGAGGGTCTGCCATCTCCGGAACCGATAGAGAAAACTTTACAATAAGGGCACTCGAAATCACTAATTTCAATAAATATATAATTTACTTTTGGCGTATCTTTCAATATAGTGATGTAGTCAAGGGAAACGGTAACGTCAATCAACCCTGCTGCAAGCGTGTCTGGTGGGGTCTTTGGAGTCACATCTGGACCGTTTTTCTTACCAAAAAAGGTAACTGCACCGTAGATTAAAAGGCCCACTGCGGCGACTAACAGGACAAGCATCGGGAGACTGATCTCTAATTCTCCTGATTCTTGCGGCTTTCTCGGGGGTGTCATATCTGTCGGGCGCAAGTTAGTTTGTTCCCGAATTTTCGATGTTTCGGGGATTGCGTTACTGTGAATAGACATGGCTGAATGGATTATACATGACGAAAGTGACAAAGTCAACCCGCCGATATGTATCAAGTCAAATGCGACAAAGCGAATTCATGCGGTGTCATCATATTAAGTCCCAAGTGGGGACGGTCATTCATATATCTCCATA
>PFQB01000075.1 GCA_002793355.1 Candidatus Dojkabacteria bacterium CG_4_10_14_0_2_um_filter_Dojkabacteria_WS6_41_15 | reverse complement strand
GAAATTTCGAGCACCTAAGACAACAAGGAGGCTTTTTTCCCCAGGCCCCCTAACTACTAGTTACTAGCTAAGAGCTAGCAGTTAGTCAACAACACCCCGCCCTGTTTCCCAACATATATCGAATTTTCATAAATTGCACATACCTCACCTACTACTGAATACGTTTGCCAGCCATCAATCGAGTTTTTAAGCGATGAGTTCGGATGCCTAATCGCAATTATCTCGACGGCTAAAGTTTGAAATTCCTTCAATACTGGTCCAGTATGTACACGACCATAACCAGGTACGTCCGGACTCATGTGTAATTTTTCGCCAACCCCGTGCCCAACCATTTCGCGGACAACCCCATAAGAATGGTCGAATTCCACGATTTGTTGGGAAGCTGCAGCCATATCACCGATTTTGTTTCCGACTTTTGCTTTGGCAACTGATGCAAAATGCGCCGTTTGTACCGCGTCAATAAAAGGTTGATAACCGTGAACGTCTTCGCCGATTACAACGGTTCGCGCCATATCTGAGTAATATCCTTTGTAAATCAGTCCCATATCTACCGTAACAATTTCGCCTTGCTGGAATTTCCTAGCGGACGGAAATCCATGTACGACCATATCATTGATTCCAATACATAAATGGTAAGGATAGCCTTCGTATCCCTTAAAGGCTGATTGAACACCAAGTCCTTTAAGTGAAGTATCAAAAAAACTTTCGAGCTCGATGCCGGTAGTGCCAATACCTATTCGTGCTAACGTTTTTTCCATCAATATTGAGAGCAGTCTGCCCCCTTCTTTCATGAGCTGTATCTTTTCGGGAATATTGTGCATACAATTAATAGTAATTTTTATTGGTTTGGTCCATCGACTTCATCGCTTGTACCTGACGAACCATATCCATGATAACGCCTGCCATAATCATTGATCCTGTGCCGCTAATCACTTGTTGTGGTAATCCAAATTTCTGGACGAGAATATTTGGTGTTGCAACGATAACCGCCAACAAGATGGCACCAAACAAGGTTGTTGTCCATAACGCTTTGTTCAAGTAAGCTTGTGTCTCTTTACCAGGACGAACACCATCTATAAAAGCACCTTGTTTATTAATATTTTCAGCAACTTCTTCTGGTCTAAAGACAATATAAGCAGAGAAAAAGGCGAAGAACATCGTGATAAGCATAAGTAGCCCATTATAATACGATTGATTTGATAAGAAGCTAACAATTGCGGTTGAGATTTTCCCAAAGGTTGGGTTGGAAATCTGAGTGCCCAGATATTGGAAGATGATTCTTGGTAAATCCAAAATCGAAATTGCAAAGATAACTGGCATAACACCTGCTGTATTGATACTTAATGGAATATAGTTCGAGTAGCCGCCAATACCTGATGGGCGAACACGCCTTGCATAAATCAGTTTAATTTTGCGAATGGCGAGCGAAATGATGATGGCCAGCACGAGCGAGCCGAGAATTAAGCCCATAAGCAAAGCGAATTTTCCGATAGCCTGCGAGGTCCCCTCTACAGTAAACATAGGCAGAAAGCCCCCGAGTTTCGTTGAACCGAACTTAACTCCAACGGTTTCGATATCTCGAACAAGCTGAATAGGTACGTTAACCAGAATTCCAGCAAGAATAATTACCGAAGTTCCACCGCCCATTCCAAATTCGGTAATAAGTTCACCTAACCACATAGCAAAAACTGAACCGAAAGTAAGCAATGCAATAATTGAACCAACCTGCAGTTGATTTGGAATAGTTCCCAATAATCCCAATTTATTTAATACGGTGTAGATTACTACTGATTGGATGATTGCTAACGGAATGGACAACAATCTAGTGTACAGTGTTAACATTTTACGCTCCACTGGGCCACCTTGGTACAACTCTTTAATCTGCGGGATAGCAACACTTAATAACTGAAAGATATAGGAAGCATTGATATATGGACCAAGGCCAATTGTTAAAATACCGATACTTTGAAGCATTCCCCCTGATAAAAGACCAATAACTTGAACAAAGTTATTGCCCGTCAACAAATCTTTCAACGCATCTCGTGGAATACCAGGAATAGGAATGACCGCTACAAAACGAAATATAGCCACAGTAACCATCGTAAAGACAACCTTACGAACAATATCTTTGTTTTTGAAGTATGCAAACATGGCCTATACTATCACGTTGCCCCCAACTGCTTCAATGGCTTTTTTAGCACCTGCAGTAACTGGCACATTTTTAATCGTGATTTTGTGGGCAACTTTATCTTTTCCAACAATTTTTGCGCGGGCAGTCAATTTTGCGATAACTCCCTTTGCAACCAAAAACACGTTATCAACCACTTGCCCTTCTACTGTATGTGCATTCAGCCACTGAATACGAACAGTCGATGGTTTCGCTTGTAATGATCGGAATCCCTGTTGTGTTGGGAGTTTGCGGTACAATGGAATTTGTCCACCTTCGTCGGTTATCTTCACTTTGTGCTTACCACGAGAACCTTGTCCTTTTTGTCCGAAGCCAACAGTGTGTCCTCCTTTACCTGATCCTATCCCACGTCCACGGCGTTTCTGTACATTAAGCACTAACTTTTTGAGGTTTACTTCCACGTTTAATCTCTTTCAACTTAGACAAGGCAAGAATGGTGCAGTACGCATTGGTTATTGAATTTGCTGCGCCAAGTCGTTTTGCAACTACATTTTCTATACCCGCAATTTCTAATACTTTTCGTATTGCTCCACCAGCGACAACTCCAGTACCAAGTGGTGCTGGTTTAATCAGAACACTAGATGCTTTGTATCGTGCTTCTACTCGGTGAGTAATTGACTTCTTTTCCATATCCATATGGAAGCTAAAGAGTTTTGAGCTGGCTTTCTTCATAGCTTTCTGCATTGCCTCTTGTGGATCTGCTCCTTTACCCATTGCAATACCCAACTTTCCTTTTTTATCTCCCGCAATTAACACAACACTAAAGCGTAGTCGTTTTGCACCGGAAGTTGCCTTTGCAACACGGCGTAATGCAATTAATTCTGAGAATAGTTTTTCTTCTTGGTTATTATTTCTATTGTATCCACCTCTATTTCCACCGCCTTGCTGTGGTCTGCGATTGTTTCCACCTTGTCGGTTTCCACCATTGTTGTTGTTATTGTTGTTTCTATCCATGAACTTCACGTTATAATGTTAATCCTGCTTTTCGCATGCCATCAGCAAAAGCTTTCACCTTGCCGTGATAAATATAACCAGAGCGATCGTACGCAACTGAGGTAATTCCTGCATCCTTTACCATCTTGCCAAAGGCCTCGCCCATTTTTCCAACTCGTTCTACTGGCTTTTCTTTTGCCAATTTTGCTGCTTTTACAAATGACTTCTCGTGAAGTGCTGCAACAATTTTTCCGGCATTATGCACATCTACCAATTGAGCAAAGAAATACCTATTTGATTTATTAACCGACACTCGGGGTAATTTCGAGTTCATTTTAATTTTGAATCGTGTTCGGTTTCTTTTTATGTTTACTTCCATGCTTTCTTCCTCAAACTTATGCTGCTGCGGTCTTAACTACTTTCTTTCTCACTACTTCGCCCAAATAGCGTATTCCCTTTCCTTTATAGACTTCTGGTGGCTTTAACGCACGAACTTGCGAAGCATAAAGTCCGACTTGCTGCTTGCTAATTCCCCACATTTTAATACTAGTCTGCGATGGAACCTCGACCTTTACAAAGGATGGAATTGGAAACTTTACCAAGTGCTTGTATCCAATTGCGAGAGAGAGATTTGTACCCTCTAACGAAACGCGATATCCAACACCAGCTAATTCTAATTCAACAGAAAAGCCTTCTGTAACACCTTTAATCATATTTGCAATTAAGGCACGAACAGTACCATGAAGCATCTTAACGTTTCGAGTATCATTTGCACGAGCAACAGTAACGGTGCTTCCATCAATAGTGACAGTTACATTTCGTGGTGTTCTTTCTGATAACTCGCCGTGCTTCCCTTTTACCACGACCGAATCACCCACCTGTGTTACGGTAACTCCTTCTGGAATTGTTATAGGTTTTAGACCAATTCTTGACATATTTACCACACCTCACAGATAAGTTCACCGCCAACATTGAGCTTTCGAGCCTCAACGGTTGTCATAACACCTTGTGGAGTTGAAACAACCTGAATACCGGTTCCCGATCGAACAGGCTTCATTTCCTCGACCTTCATATACCAACGTCGTCCTGGTCGGGAGAACAAACGAACGTCTTGAAATGCGCAAAGTCCGTTGCCGGCATATTTCATTTTTACTTCGATGTTATGGCCAACAATATCATACCCTTCAATAAATCCTCTTTTTGTTAATACTTCCAATAACGAAATCGCGTATTTGAATTTTGGAACTTCGACAACTTTCTTGCTGATCATAGCAGCATTTTTGAGTCGGATGAGTACATCACCAATGTTATAGTTAGTCATCGTTTACCTGCTCGATTTAGTTACACCTGGAAGTAAGCCTTGATGCGCAAGTTCGCGGAGACAAACTCTGCAAATTGCAAAAGCACGAATATATGCAGAGCGTCGACCACACCTTGTACACTGATTATAAATCCGTGTCTTGAAAGGTGCTCGTGCTACTAATCTTTTGTGTTTTGCTTCGCGAATCTTCTTAGACATCTTCTCCTATTCTTTAAATATAAAACCTAATCTCTTCATTAAATCGCTTGTATATTCCTTTGTTCCATTTGAGAATGAAATTGTAATTGCGAATCCTTTTGTCTTAACAACTTTGGTTGCATCGATTTCTGGAAAAATAACGAGTTCAGTAACTCCCAATGTATAGGTACCTGTTGCATCGAAGGCCGTTGCAGAGATTCCTCGGAAGTCTTTAACTCGAGGTAAGACGATGTTAATGAGCTTATCAATAAAGTGCCACATTTTATCACGGCGGAGTGTTACTTTCAAGCCAATGACGTCGCCTTTTTTAAGGTTGAAGTCGGCGATACTTTTTTTTGCTTTAGTAGGTACCGCTTTTTGTCCAGCAATTAACTCTAAATCTTTAAGATATATCTCGACAACGCCCTTATCCTTAAGTGCTTCACCAAGCCCCATATTCAAAACGACTTTCAATGGTACTGGTGCTGCCATCTTGTTTTTAATGCCGTGATCGGTCATAAACTTTGGCATAATCTCTTTTTCGAATCGTTCTTTAAGCGGTTTCATTCTTCGTAGGCGTTGACTTAACTACTTTCTTTTTTACAACTTTCTTTGGTGCTTTAATGCTTTCTTGCTTTAGTGCTTTTTCTTTTGGTGCTTTCTCTGCCGTCAATGAAACCGCAACAATCTCTTCTTTTGATTTCTTGGCAATTCTAACTTTCTTTCCATCTTTGAAGACAAATGCTACTTTTGTTCCTTTTCCAGTCTTCGGATCGATAACTTGCACGTTAGAAATCTGGAATGGTCTTTCTATCTCGGTCATTGTTCCGTCTTGGTTCTTACCCGTTGCGTTCTTCTTGACGTACTTTTTCATTTTGTTGATACCTTCAACAATCACTCGGTTACCAACAACGTTCAGAACCTTTCCTTTGTTACCCTTTTCATCACCAGAAATGACAATGATGGTATCTCCTGTTTTTATCTTCTTCATAGTGTTTCTGGCGCCAAGTAAGTTATCTTATCAAAGCCATGTGCCTTTAATTCTCTTGCGACTGGGCCAAAAATACGTGTTCCCTTTGGTTCTTTGGTTATTCCTTCTAGTATTACCACTGCGTTATCATCGAAACGAATATATGTGCCATCTTCTCGTCGATGTTCCTTCTTTACTCTTACTACGACGGCTCGGTGCATTTCGCTTTTCTTTACTGATCCCGTTGGACGTGCCGATTTAACGGTAACTTTTACTACATCTGCTAAACGAATGATTTTCTTCTTCGTTCCTCCAAAGGTACCAATAATCATCGCGCTGGTCGCCCCAGTGTTATCGGCTATGTTGACGACGGTTCTAAACTTAATCATACTATTTCTCGATCACTTTAATTTCATTTACAAATACGTAATGCTTCAACTTCGAGATTCTTCGTGTCGCAGGTACAATTAAAACTTTTTCTCCGACTGTATGCTCGCTTTCACTGTGCACTAAGAAGGATCGTTTAAAGTTGACAATCTTTCGATACTTAGGATGAACCTTTCGGTAAGAAATGGTTACTCTGTATGTTTTTGCTCCACTAATTCGAGTAATCTCGCCTTGCAATGCACTATGCGCCATGTTGCAATGTGTTTAACTTAGTCAAAACTGAAGCGAGTTCTTTTCGCGCTTTTTTCAAACTGCTTGTATCTTTCAACGTGCCTTTTATCATTTCTGTACTTTTAGCACTAACATTCTTGCGAAGTTCTTGTACCTTTTTTACTAATTCTGCTTTGTCCATATTATTGTTTTTTCACTACCTTAACCTTAACCGACAACTTGTGTGCAGCACGTCGGAACGCTTCTACTGCATCTTTCTCTTCTACACCACCCAATTCGAACAATATTCGTCCTTTTTTAACAACTGCTGCATAGCGATCAATATCACCTTTACCACTACCCATACGAGTTTCTGCTGGATGCTTCGTAATAGGTCTGTCTGGAAATACTTTCATCCACAACTTTCCTTTTCTCTTAACATATCCTACGATTGCTCGGCGTGCAGCATCCAATTGATTTGCATTTACCAACGCATTCTCAATTGACATGATTCCGAAAGATCCGAAAGCAAGGGAATCAACCACCGGCTTCTTATTGTCTGGCATTGTACCATGTGGCTTTCTGAATTTTAATCTTTTTGGTTGCTGTATCATAACTCTCTTCTTTAAGCTTACTAAATAACCTCTCCTTTAAATATCCAAACCTTTACGCTAAGAATACCAGCGCTCATCGATTTTGCACGAACATAGGCATAGTCAATATCAGCTCGCAAGGTTTGTAACGGCACTCGACCAATTTGCTTCTTGTATTTGTTTGCATGTTCTCCACCGGTTAAACGACCTGCAACCCAAATTTTAATTCCTAGAACGCCAGATCGTTGGGCAGATTCGATTGCTCTTTTAACCAAAGATTTCACACTTCGTCTTCGCTCGATACCATCTGCAATTTGTCGTGCAATAATCTGAGCAGAAAACTGTGGTTGTTGCACACCTTTAATCTGGAGATCAACGGTTTTTGCAGACACTACCTTTAACATGTCTTTCTTTGCCTTTTCGATCAACTTACCTTCTCTACCAATTGCCATACCTGGTCTTCCAACTGATACAACCACTTCAATTGCGCTTGGAGATCGATTAATTTCGATGCTTTCAATTTCAGCAGCAACAAAGGTTTTCTCGATAAATTCACGGACTTTCAAGTCTTCGTGCAAATTTTTCGTGTAATCTGCTCGCTTCCCACTAAACCAGGTAGAAAGCCAATTTTTTATAACGCCAATACGGAGCCCGGTGGCGTTTACTTTATTTCCCATAGGATAGCTCTACGTATAAGTTAGCTCGGTATTTCCGAATAAAAGTTACTCTTCCACGAGAAGCAAATCGAATCTTAGACATATTCTTTTTCATTCCGTCTGATGACCAGATTTTTGTAACAATCAATTTTGCCGGATCTAATTTGAAGTTGTGCTCTGCATTGGCCAATCCAGATGAAATCACTTTGTAGGCGTATACTGCCCCCTTCTTTGGAAGCAATTTCAACTCGTCTAGGGCTCGTTGCGCATTGTGACCTTTGACCACCTCGATAACTCTTGCGAGTTTCTTGGCTGACATTGGTATATTTATGTGGCTTGAGGTTACAATCATACTAGTCAATATTCATATTACTCTTTAAGGAATCTACCAGAGAATCCATATAATTTCGAAATCTTCCCCTTCTTTGCGTGACCCTGGAACTTTCTGGTCATAGAAAACTCGCCAAGTCTGTGCCCTACCATGTCTTCTGTAACCAATACGGTTACAAAGTCTTTTCCATTATGAACTGCAAACTTCATACCCACCATCTCTGGGAATATTGTGCAATCTCGTGCCCAAGTTTTAACAACGACATCTTGCGCTTTACCTGATTGTCGCAGCGCCGTGACTTTCTTCTCAAGTCCTGGTGTAACGTAAATTCCTTTTTTTAGTGATCGTGACATAATTTCAAGGTTTTATTTAGTTCTTCTCTTTAAGATAAATTTGTTTGTTCTGACACTATTTCTTGTTCTTGTACCGACGCGGTGTCCATAAATATCTTTTGCTGGTCCACCAGTTCCGGTCTTTCCTTCACCACCACCGTGTGGATGCTGTTGTGCGTGCATCGCAACTCCTCGGACACTTGGACGTTTGCCTAATCGCCGGTTAACACCTGCACTTCCAATTACTTCATGTAAATGGTCTTCGTTTGATACAACACCAATAGTTGCAAGACAATCGCCGTGAATCAATCTTATTTCACCCGATGGCATCTTTACTTGCACATATTTTCCAACGACGCCTTGCACTTGTATTTTGTTCCCTGCGGATCTACCAAACTTTGCCCCTTGCCCTGGAAACATCTCTACATTGTGCACATTAAATCCCGATGGAATATTCTTTATTAAGGTCGCATTTCCGGGTTCTAATACGACTTCCTTTTTACTTGATACAACTGACATACCGACTGCTAAACCTGCTGGCGCTAGAATAAAGCGTTTGTCTCCGTCTGGATATACAATTAAAGCGATTGCTGCGGTTCGGTTTGGATCGAACTCAAGAGAAACAACCTTTCCAACAATTTCGAACTTGTTTCTATTGAAGTCAATAATTCGGTAAGTTCGCTTTTGGCCACCACCACGATGTCTTACGGTAATACGACCTTGATTATTACGCCCATTGATCTTGTCGTTAGGTGTAAATAGGCGCTTTGGTGCAAGGCTTTCTTTCGCAAAGGAAGAGCGATCTATCATCACCCGTTGCCTTCGTGGATTAGTTGTAGCTTTGTATCTTTTGAGCGCCATAGCGCAGTTCCGTAATTATTTATTTAAAAAGATCTAAGGATTGCCCTTTAACAAGTCGTACGTATACTTTCTTGTATTGTGGGGTTGTGTAAACTCTTCGCGTTAGAGGATTCCTCTTTTGCTTTCCTTTCCTGACCAGAGAGGTGCATTGCACTGCGTCGACACTATACACTTCCTTAAGTGCCTTGATTATATCAGACTTTCCCATCTCTTGCATAGTGGCAAAGGTATAAATACCTGCATTAGCAAGTTTAAAAGTTTTTTCTGTTTTTACTGGGTAAATTTTTGGCGTCATGATTTTGTAATTCTTTCAACTAATGCATTTAATGCTCCTTCTGCGAAAAGGTATAACGCCTTTTTATTCATATCTAATGGGCTTATCAACGAAGCTCTGCGCAGCGTGACTCCCTGAACATTCCTGAACAGTGTGGCTGATTTTTCGTCTTTTGCTTGCAACACAATAAACACCTTGGTCTTAAACGCGTTCATTTTGCTGATGAAAGCGGCTGCATCTTTTGTTTTTACTACGTCATTATTCTCTGAAAATAACACAACAGAACCTTGTTCGATTTCTTTATCTAGAAAATAGCGCATTGCTTTTTGGCGAAGCCCGGTTGGAATAGTCAGGCGTTTTAAGTAATTTCGAGGTCCGAAAGTTACTCCACCGCCAACCCAAATTGGTGAGTTTCTAGAACCGTGTCGTGCTCGACCTGTTCCTTTCTGTTTCCACGGTTTCTTGTCTGGGTGAACAACTTCTCCGCGGGTTTTTGCTTGTGATGTTCCCTGGTGCTGATTAGTTACATAACCCCGCAACACCTGAGCCACCATAGCTTCAGAGAGTTTCTCTGCAAATGGTGTGTAGGAATAATCACTAATCTTCTTTGCTTCTAAATTGTAAACTGGAATTGTTACTGACATTACCACGAAAATTGAATTATGCTGCCGTTTGGTCCTGGAATTGCTCCCTTGAGGACCAAGAAGGATTTACCTTCTTCGGTAAATAACTTGACCACTTTGAGATTTCTAACCTTTACGGTATCCGATCCCATTCTTCCGCCCATTCTAGTTCCCTTTAATACTCGACCAGGTGTCGTACCTGCACCGATTGATCCCGGTGCTCGCTCTCTATCGGATTGTCCATGAGTTTGCTTTCCACCTTTAAAGTGATAACGCTTAACTACACCTGCAAATCCTTTTCCTTTTGAAGTTCCTTGTGCATGAACGGTTGCGGGCATTTCAGTTGGTAGGAATACTCCGACAACGGCGCCTTCTACTGGTATATCACTCTCGGTCACTTTCGAAGGTGCAAAACCAAGTTCCTTATATTGTCCTAATTCGGCTTTTGAAGGTTTTTTAATTTTTCCCCATCCCAAAACGACTTTGTCTTTCACTTGAGCAATAACATTTTCTGTGACATCAATAACGGTAACTGGAGATACCAAAAAACCATCTTCGATGTGTGTCATGCCGATTTTTTTACCAAAAAGTACCATACTATTTCTGATTCAACTCAACTGAAACTCCTGCTGGAACATTGACACCTTGCAATGCTTCAATCGTTTTTGGATTCCAATTCGAAATAAGAATAAGTCTTTTATGAGTTCGCATTTCGAAGTGCTCCATTGACGTTTTGTATACATGAGGAGACTTGTTCACAGCCCAAACCTTGCGATCTACAGGAAGCATAACCGGCCCAACGACTTGCGCTCCGGTTTTAAGTACGTTTGCGACGATATTCTTGACGGTTGTGTCAAGAAGTTTAATATCGTAGGCAGCGAGCTTAACTTTTATTCTGTACGTGTTCATGTCGTTTGCCATAGTTCTTTCTTCCTGTAATGTAAAAGAGCAAAGTGGGGGCTTTCGCCCCCACTACACTTATTTTATGATCTCGGTGACCACTCCTGCACCTACGGTCGTTCCGCCTTCTCGAACAGCGAATTTCATTCCCTTTTCGATAACAACTGGAACAATCAATTTAACTGATAAGTCTGCATTGTCGCCTGGCATAATCATTTCTACGCCTGCGCCAAGAGTGACTTCTCCGGTTACGTCTGCAGTTTTGATATAGAACTGTGGTCGGTACCCACTGACAAATGCAGTGTGTCGTCCACCTTCCTCTTTCTTCAAAACATACACGCTTGCCTTAAATTCTGAGTGCATGGTAACAGATCCTGTTTTAGCCAAGACCATTCCTCGCTCGACATCCTTTCTCTCGATTCCACGAACAAGAATTCCAACATTATCACCAGCCATTACTGAGTCAAGTGACTTGCGGAACATTTCGAGTCCGGTTGCGGTTGTCTTTACTGGTTTGTGTCCAAGACCAAGAAGTTCACATTCTTCGTTTACCTTCAATGTTCCTCGTTCTACACGTCCGGTAACAACAGTTCCACGGCCGGTGATTGAGAAGACATCTTCGATACCCATCAAGAATGGCTTATCCATTTCGCGTTCTGGAAGCTCGAAGTAGACATCGATAACTTCGAACATCTTCTTAACTTCTGCAATTGCATCTGCATCGCCTTCTGAGGCCTTGAATGCATCGATGACAAACACTGGAGCTTCTCTGTCGTAACCATTCTTTGCGAGCAAGTCGCGGACATCTTCGGTAATAAGCTGAATAATTTCGTCGTCGGTTGTTCCGAATTTGTTAATGACTACTGCCATCTTTGGAATACCAACTTGGCGAGCCAAAAGAACGTGCTCTCGGGTTTGTGGCATTGGACCATCAGTTGAAGAAACAACCAAGAGTGCACCGTCTAATTGTGCTGCACCGGTAATCATGTTCTTAATATAGTCCTTGTGCCCTGGACAGTCGATGTGAGCATAGTGTCGGTTTGGTGTTTCGTACTCTACATGAGCAATAGAGATCGTAATTCCTCGGGATCGTGATTCTGGTGCTTTGTCGATTTTATCGGCAGTTGTAGCCCATTGCGGGTCAAATGCACGAAGTATTGCACGAGAAAGTGTTGACTTCCCGTGGTCGACGTGACCTAGGGTTCCAATATTAAAGTGTGGCTTTGTTCTATCAAATGTTGCCATAATTCCTTACTTATTTAATTAATATAAGTATAACTTACAAAAAGCTCCTTAATAATACCAAAAGTTCTGATGGAATGCAATACCTTTTCAGGTGTATATTGCATTCTTTTCTCAAAATCTTTCGATTTTTATACTTTTTTTGCAGAATCCCACCTTGCGGAAGAAATCTACTTTGCATTCTGCACTATCTGGGCAACCACCGAGTTTGGTACTCGATCGTAGTGAGAGAATTCCATATAGGAAGAACCTCGACCAGAAGTTGATGCTCGAAGCTTTGAGGTAAAGTCAAAAGTCTCTGAAAGAGGAATGTCTGCAATAATGACTTGCAAACCTGACCTCTCGTTGGCACCTTGGATTTGTGCGCGCTTGCTATTAAGCAAACCGGTAACTTCACCAAGATACTGTTCTGGGACCATGACTTCAATTTTCATAATCGGCTCGAGGATATAGGGTTGAGCCGCTTTCTGACCATCCTTAAAGGCTAATGCACCGGCAACCTTGAACGCTGCTTCAGAAGAGTCTACATCGTGATAGGAGCCATCATATACTGCAACCTTAACGTCGACGACTGGATACCCTGCGACGACGCCAGCCTGAATTGCTTCTTCAACACCCTTGCGAACCGCTGGAATAAATTCACGTGGAATAGATCCACCTTTGATTTCATCGACAAACTCAAAACCAACACCTCGTTCTTGTGGCTCTAAACGAAGCCAGCAATGACCATATTGTCCCTTACCACCCGACTGACGTACGAATTTTCCTTCCATCTTAACGGTTGCTGCTATAGATTCACGGTAAGCAACCTTTGGTTCACCCAACCTTGTAGCAAGTCCCATGGCACTAGCCATACGCTCGGTCCAAATCTGCAAATGGAATTGTCCCATACCCATGATTATCGTTTCTGAAGTCTCCGCATCAACTTTAACCTTAATCGTTGGATCTTCAATTTGTACTTTTGCAAGTACATCTGCCATTTTCTCAGAGTCCTGCTTGGTTAATGGGAAGATAGAAGCCGACACCACTGGCTCTGCAAACTTAATGTTTTCGAGAATTGCTGGTTGCGCTTGGTCTGACAAGGTATCACCGGTAAAGCTTTTCTTCATACCAACCAGACCACCAATTTCTCCTGCGCGGAGTTCTTCAGTTTCTTCTCTATGTGCTGCGTGAATAAGAAGTACCCGACCAACGCGTTCCATTTCATTCTTGGTTGAGTTCCATACATACGTTCCGGGGCGCAAAACACCTGAGTAGACACGAACATATGAAAGTGTTCCAACGTGCTCGTCTGAAACGACCTTGAATACCAATGCTGCTAGCGGATCATTCTCGTCTGGTTTACGAATAACTGTTTCTTTCGTCTTTGGATTGATACCTTCAACTGGTGGTACATCCATTGGAGATGGCAGGTAGTCAACGACCGCATCAAGAATCTTTCGGGTAATTGGTCCACGAGAGTCACCACCCATAACTGGGAAGATACCGCTTGAGACAGTGCCTTTTCTCAACGTTGCACGCAATTCGTCAACTGGAATTTCTTTGCCCTCCAGGTACTGTTCCATTAACTTGTCGTCAAATTCAACAATCTTTTCTATAAGGATATTTCGGTATTCGCGTGCTTTTGCCATCATATCTTCGGGAACTGGTCCCTCGGTAAGTTCGAATTGGTTAATATCCGTGTAAAAATACGCTTTCATATCTAAGAGGTCGA